>CAMTPA010000065.1 GCA_947074275.1 uncultured Bacteroides sp. | reverse complement strand
TTTCTGCTTTCATTTGTTATCGAGGTTTGTTTCTCGATTGCGGATGCAAAGGTAGGGACTTTTTTTGAATCACCAAACAATCGCCCAACTTTTTTTGAATTATTTTTCCGCTATTTCTGCAAAAATACAAACAAATATCTGAATATCAATCATATATCCAATAAAAATATTTTTGGATGTTTTTCTCCTTAAATAGATATATTGGTATTGAGAATAAGGAATCCTACTTTTTTCGTAGTTTTGCGTATACTCTAAAGTTTCATCCTTATGCTGCAAAAGACCGCCGGAGTGGTGTTGCACACGCTCAAATACAACGAAACGTCTCTGATAGTAGAGATGTACACCGCTTTGCAAGGGCGTGCATCGTTCATTGTCGCCATCCCTCGTTCGCGCAAGGCGTTGGTCAAGTCGGTGCTGTTTCAGCCCTTTGCCATCATCGAGTTCGAAGCAGACTTTCGGCCGAAGGGTGGATTGAGTCGCATCAAAGATGCCAAAGCATATCAGCTGCTTTCGTCCATTCCCTACGATCCGCTCAAGTCGTCCATTGCGTTGTTCTTGTCCGAGTTCCTTTATAGAGCCGTGCGCGAAGAGACCGAAAATCCTTCGCTCTTTCATTATCTGCTTCACTCCATCAACTGGCTCGACGAGTGCAAGGCGGGGTTTGCCAACTTCCATTTGGTGTTTCTGATGCGTCTTTCTCGTTTTCTGGGTTTATATCCCAATTTAGACGATTATCGCCAAGGCGATTATTTCGATTTGCAAAGTGGCTGCTTTGTGTCTTTGCCGCCACAGCACCACTCTTTTTATATACAGCCCGATGAGTCGGAGCGCATCCTGAAACTGATGCGTATGAATTACGACACGATGCACCTTTTCGATATGAACCGTGCGCAGCGTGCTCGTTGCCTCTCTATTATTGTAGATTACTATCGCTTGCACGTTCACGACTTTCCTCCACTCAAATCGTTGGAGGTGCTTAAAGAGATTTTCGATTGAGGGGCTGTATCGTCTGAAGATAATATTTTCAAATGTTGAGATATACATATCTAACTATAAAAACACCCGGATGTTGTGATGTAAAACATCCGGGTGTTTTGCATCACAACATCCGGGTGTTTTATATCAAAAGATGGGGATGTTTTGCCTGATAGGTATTTGTGTTTAGAAAATGCTTTGTGAAGTGCTGTGTAGCGCATTGCGTATAGCAAGGAGCTGATACAGGGCATAGAGCAAAAAAACAACCCTTGACTTTCCGTGTGGTAGTCAAGGGTTGTTGGGGGAAATTTGTGTTTAGACTGTGTTTGCGCTTATCGGTTGTAAATCTTGAATAAAGTGCTTTCTTGATAGGCGAGGGGGCTGTTGTGAACAAAAAAAACGATGCCATCCGTATACGAATAGATGTTTTTCAGTGTCGAGCCGTCGAGTGCATCGGTGATAACACCAAGCTTCTCGCCTTGCCTTATTTCATCGCCTGCCGTTTTGTGGGCATAAAACAATCCTCCTGTTTCGGCTTTTAGCGTGGTTAGTTCCGTTTCGTCTATCACGTCCGAGTAGTAGGCGGCGTGATTGTCCTTGTATTGTATGGCTTCTATCTTTCCCAAAAAGCGAAGGATGGAGCGTTGCAGCATACGTGTGTCATCCTTTACAATCTCGTTTCGCCTGCCTGCATACACCGAAAAGGCTTTTGTGCCCCATAGCTGCCAGTTGTAGTTGAGCAGTGTGGTGTCGTAGGGGGTTGGTTTGCGGATGCAAGTGTAAGGTAGTCCAAACATGCGGGCAGAGTCAATGTCTTCGTAGCCCGTGCTCAGCATACGCACGTGTGGAATGAAGTCGCCTGGTATGTAGAAGCTGGCAAGCTGTATGCCATATTCGTATCCTTTGAGTGCTTCGAACACGGCTGCTGCTATGCGCTGGGTGGTTTCGCCACGTTCGTATCCCGGAAACATACGGTTTATGTCGGTGTTGTCGAGCGACCAAAAGCGTTTGCCTATGTTGAGCGAATAATGGTTTACGGTGGGAATCACCAGAAACTCGTGGTCTGGAGCAAGCATGTTGTTTTCTTCCAAATGGCGCAGGCGGCTCACCAGTTGCGAGGCCACGTATTGTTGTTGTATCTCGTCGCCACGCATTGCCCCTACTATGGCCACGCTCTTTTTGCCTTTGCCAAAACGATAGCCTGTGATTCTGAAATCATCGCGGTAGGGCGATTTCATTGAATATATAATTTCCTTCTTCATATTGATGTTCTTACTGCATTATGTGGATTCGGCCTATCAGCGACCCTTCGTACACCACGGGGTAGGCTCGCAAGGTAAATAGCAATCCGCCTACGGGACTTACTACCGACGAAAGCACCTCGCCTGTGAGTGGCGAAACGATTTGACCGATTTCTTGCCCTGCGTTTACCACGTTGTTGTTCTTAATCTCGGTGATGAAGATGCCCGAAGCCTCGGCGTTGAGAAAACACACGTTGTCGCCTTGCGAAACAATGGGGTGGGTGTGGCTTATCTCTGTGGGTAGCGTCCAGATGCCCAGTTGGTTCATCAAGTGAAAGATGCCATTGGTGAGTTGTTCGCCCAACTTGTTGTTGATGCGCATACCCACACCCATCTCTACCACCACACACTTGGTTCCGATGGAGTTGAGCGAATGGGCAAGGGTCGACTCCAACACGGTAGCTGCTTCGTGTACCCAAATAAAATCGAGATTGAGCAACATCGCGTAGGGCACAAGCGTGTCGGCGCAATTCACGTTGACGCGTGCTTGCGGAATCTCTCTCAAAAAGATGTTGCTCGAATGAATGTCTATCACCAAGTCGGCGCCAGCCAAGTCTTCTACAATGCGATGGGCCACGTTCTCCACCATCGACCCGTTCACATCGCCTGGAAAGATACGATTCATATCAATATCAAAATTGGGGATGCCTCGTGTGATGGTGTCTATGCCCAAGGGGTTGAGCGCAGGGTATATGTCTACCTGCCCATCGAGCGCATCTATATTTGCATTGATTATTTGGTTGATGCGATAGCACACATATTGTCCTTCCAATTCATCGCCGTGGGTGCCTGTCAGGATGCAGATGCGTCGTTTCCCTTCACCATTTCGGATGGTGTTTTTTCGGATTACTAATTTTTCATCGGCAGCCATTGCTGTCGAAATCACCTCTTTTATCATACGTTTCTTTTTTGTACTAATGGGGTTGGTTTAAGCAATGCTTTGTGGCTTATATCTCTTCTACTATCACCTCCACACGTGTGGTTTGGATGGCGTGTCCTGTAAATACTCCACGGTTCACGGGGCAGTCGTCGGCATCTCGGCCTTGTGCCAGTTTGATGTAGCCATACTCTATCGTACGGTTGTGAGTGGGGTCGATGGCAAGCCAGCATCCATCATAATACACCTCTACCCAAGCGTGTGTCACCCCTTCGCCTTGCATAAACCCACATACATAGCGAGCGGCAATGTCATTCATTCGGCACATCGCAATCATCAGGTGCGCATAGTCTTGGCAAACCCCTTGTTTGAGTTGCAACACTTCGGCAGCGGTGGTGGTGGTGTCAGTGGCTTGGGGAGTATATTTAATAAGAAGATTTACCCACTGGGCAATTTGCAACGCACGCTTCCAGTCGTCTTTGTTCATAAGCGGTGCAAGCGACTCGCTCCACTCTTGCATTGCCTTGTCGGGTGTGGTGAGGTTGGAGAAGCAACTATACGCAGGGTGACACGACTCACGCAAACGGTAGGGAGCCATTTCTACCAATCCGCTGCTTTTGATGGCGAAATGGTCGTGCTCGCGCGTGATTTCTCCTGTGATGATGCGGTTGTTGAAGAAATCGGTGGTTCGCTCTATGTGCGCAAAGGGCTCCAACCCCACCTCGCTTTTAGCCAAACGCTGAATGGAGTTGCTCATAGGCACGCATCGCAGCTTGAAACTATGTTGGTGGATGTAACTTGAGAAAGATATATAAGTATTAAATTGATATTTGTAGCATTTGGTCATAATAGGGTAGCGTTGTTTATATAACCGAGCAACTTGTACTTGAATGTTGGGTTGTTTATATCGTATTGCTCGGTGGTGAGGTTAGTATTGAGTTGATTCATCAGCTCGTTGTCGAACAAGGTGTTGTTGCTTAGAAAGAAGCGTTGCATCATATCAAATTTGGGTCTCACTTTGCTTAGTGGATATTCGAAGCGTAGATACATATCGATGTTTTCTACCAGTCGGCCAATGTATAGTATGTTGATAACAGATAAGTTGGCAAGACGCTCTTCTACCGACCCCCAAAATGCGAGCAGGTAATCGGTGACGGGCTGCAAATCGGTGATGTTGCTCACTTTTTCGCTGGCGCATCGTTCCATCAAGCATCGCGATAGCTGTATATACGAAAGAGATTCACTCATAATCTCTTCGCGTAGCAAGATGGCATTGTCGTTGGCACGCTCTATGTCCGAGATAACAGACGTGGCGTTCTCCTTATCATACATTTGGTCTAAGAACCTTTGCGAAGTCGATTCACAATCGGCCTTTATCTCGAGCATCTCGAAATATTCATCGTATTCGGCCCCTTCGCCATCTATTGTTCGGTCATAATATTTGCGTAGCAAGTGTAGGTTGAGATAAGCTCTTTCGGTGTATCTGCCCAACCAGAATAGTCGGTTGCCCTTGATGTCGGATATGGTTTCTGTATTAATCATTTTGAAGTTTTTTCGTTTAGTAGATTGTTGATTTGTTGGTTTGAATCATTGTAGGTCGTTTTTCTTATCGGTTCATCACCCACGTATCCTTGAATCCTCCTCCTTGCGATGAGTTTACCACAAACGAGTCGGGGTTTCGTGAGAATCTTGTCAGGCCGCTTTTCCACACGCGGGTTTCTTCGCCTGCTACTACAAAAGCACGTAGGTCGGCTTTGCGCTCTACACGTTTGCCGCTTTCAAGTATTTCAAGATCCTTGAAGAATATCACCTCTTGAGCTATCCATCTGCGTGGTTCGGCTATGATAAGTTGTTTCAGTTCCTCTAACTTCTCTGGTGATAGGTCTTTGCCGAACACCACTCCGTATCCACCCGCTTCGCTCACATCCTTAATCACAAGCTGGCCAATATTCTCTAAAATGAAATCGTAATCTTCTTTATAATAAGGCAAATAGGTAGGAGCGTTGTGCAATATAGGCTCTTCACCCAAATAATATTCAATCATTTTTTCTACGAAGTAATAGATGCCCTTATCGTCGGCCACACCGTTTCCGAAAGCATTGACTACGGCCACATTTCCTTTTTTGTAAGCTTCCATCAAGTTGGGCACTCCCAGCATCGAGTCGGGCACAAAAGTAAGTGGGTCGAGGTATTCATCGGAAACACGGCGGTAGATACTACCCACTTTCATTCGTGAGTTGTAAAGGCCTTTGTAATACACAAATCCTCCTTCTACTATCAAATCGCCGGGGAATGCAAGTGTCGCTCCTGTTTTTTCGGCAAGAAATGAATGTTCAAAAAAAGCGGAGTTGTATCGTCCCGGAGTAAGAATCACCGATATACCTTCGTTTGGCTTCACATAATCCATCATCTCTTTCAATAACACGCAATAGTTGCGATTATCTGCCACATCGTTGTTTCTGAACGTATCGGGCGAAACTTTGCGAGTGATGGTTCTTGCAATCATCGGATAGGATGCACCTGATGGAATGCGCAGATTGTCTTCCAATATATACCACTTACCGTTGACGGCTTGGATGAGGTCGATGCCCGAAATATGCGAATAGATATTCTTTGAAGGAGATACCCCTTCGCACTCAGGCATATAGCCTTTGGAAGAGTAGACAAACTCAGCAGGAATAATTCCGTCTGATATGATTTTCTTCTCGTGATAGATGTCGTGCAGAAACTTATTCAACGCATCGACACGTTGCACCAATCCTTTCTCAATATAAGCCCATTCGTCGCTGGGAATGACGCGTGGGATGGAGTCGAATGGGAACAATTGCTCATTGAACGTCCCATTCTTGTAGACTCCGAAGCGAACCCCGAAGCGTTCCATCCATTTGTTTACCGTATCACGGCTCTTTACTAATACATCCATTATTTAATCTTTTTACCTGTTGAAACTTGAATCAAAAGTATTCATATTTATTTAAAAACAAATATAATTGCATAAAAAAGATTTGCTATAAAGGTAATTACTTTAAAAATGATGCTAAAATACTGTTTTTGCATTGCAAATAGATAGTATTTGTAATATCTATGTTTCAAATGTCGTGTTTAGAAAGTTTATGATATATCGCTTTGGGTAAAAAATAAAGCTCCGAATGAAATTACAAAATTTCATTCGGAGCTTTATATAAATGATATTTGAATATTAGCCCAAAAGCTCTTTTACTTTGGCAGAAATAGCTCTTCCTTCGGCAATACCAGCCAGTTTTTTAGATGCTACGCCCATCACTTTGCCCATATCTTTAGCACCTTCCGCACCTACTTCAGCAATGATTTCTTTGAGTGCTGCTTCCAGTTCTTCGGGCGACATCTGCTTTGGTAGATACGCTTCCATCACTTTTACTTGAGCCAATTCATTCTCAGCCAAGTCTTCGCGACCTTGTTTCACGTATATCTCAGCAGCGTCTTTGCCTTGTTTTACCAATTTTTGAATGATTTTCAATGCAGCATCATCGCTTAGAGTGTCATTTGCTCCGGGTGCGGTTTTTGCTTCAATAAAAAACTTTTTCACATTGCGCAATGTTTCGAGAGCCACTTTATCTTTTGCTCTCATCGCGTTCTTAATATCTTCGCTTACTCTATCAAATAAATCCATATTGTTATAATTGAATGTTTAATATATCTTTATGTTTAAAATGTGATGATGCCGTCGTTGCTTTGCGGCTCTTCACTTATAATCTCTTCCAATGTTGCTTTCGCTTTGATTTTGCCAAGCGTTGTTTTATCGCGTTTAAATGTCGGTGAACTATCTACCATAGCGATAATATCGTCGTTGTCAAGGTCGTCTGCTCTGAATAGGTAGATGTGATTTCTTTTGCTTTTTCCTTTTCCTCCAAACCCGCTGGCACTTTCGCCATAAGCTTTTCGGATACGCTCTTTGTTCTTTTCCTTTTCCTCTTCGTTGCGCAAAATTTGTTCTTCCTCCTCCTGCTCGCGTCTCACCAAGACACTGTCCATACCAGGCACATCATCTACACCAAATCCAGTCGCTAAGATTGTGATTTTGATTCTTTGATCTAAATCCTCTTCAGCAGCTACTCCCCAAATTGTTTCTACACCTTCCTTGAATTTTCTCATAAAGGCATGAACTTCGTTCATCTCCTCCATCATCAACTCGTGGTTAGGGCAGAAAGACACATTAAGCATCACTTTCTGGGCGTTGAATATATCGTTGTTGTTTAAAAGCGGCGAATGCAATGAGTCTTCGATGGCTTTGGTGACACGATTTTCACCCTCTCCATATCCAGTGCCCATAATCGCTACACCACCATCTTTCAATATGGTGCGCACATCTGCAAAGTCGAGATTTACCTTTCCGTGTAGCGTGATAATTTCGGCAATACTTTTAGCTGCAATCGAAAGTGTATCATCAGCTTTACCAAATGCGTTCATAAAAGTGAGGTCGGAGTAAATCTCACGCAGCCGCTCGTTGTTGATAACCAAAAGTGCGTCTACATATTGAGCGATTCGTTCTACCCCATCGAGTGCCTGAATGATTTTCTTTTCGCCTTCGAAGATAAAGGGTATGGTGACGATACCTACTGTTAGAATATCCATTTCTTTGGCTACACGTGCAATAACTGGTGCTGCACCAGTGCCTGTTCCACCTCCCATTCCGGCTGTGATAAACACCATCTTAGTGCCATCGTTCAGCAGGTTTTTTATATCTTCAATGCTTTCTTCGGCAGCCTCTCGTGCGCGTTCGGGCTTGTTGCCCGCTCCAAGGCCAGCAGTAATATTTCGACCTAATTGTATCTTTTCGGGAATGGGGGAATCTTTTAGAGCCTGATTGTCTGTATTGCATACAACAAACGAAACGTCGTGTATACCCTCTTTGTACATATGGTTCACGGCATTACCACCACCACCGCCTACACCAATTACTTTAATGATTTTAGGCGTTTCGGTAGCTAAATCAAACGATAGAATATTATTGTCCATAATGATACTCAGATTATAATAAATAAGTTACTTCATTTCATCATCAGAGAAAAACTCTTTGGAGAACTGTCCAATTTTGTCTATCCAACTTGGGCCTTGTTTTTTCTTTTTTCGTTCTTCCTCTTTTTTTCTCTTCTCTTCTCTCTTCTTTTTTTCATCTTCCTCTTTTTTCTTTCGCAACGCTTCAGCTTCTTGCTGTTTCAGTGCTTCATCGTGCTCAAACAGATTCATCGGGTCTCCCGATTGCATTGGGCGTTCCTCTTGAGATTTAATTTCTAAGAGGCAACAGTTTTCATTGCCATTCATAAGAAGGCCGAATATGGTGTTTTGGGTTCCATCTTTTTTCAATACATCTCTATCTGTATGAATCACGTGGAGTGTGGTGCGTGCTATGCGAACTTTCTCTATTCTGCTTTTTTTGCGTAGCATCGTATCGAGGTTTTTTAAATTTGCTCCTCCGCCTGTAATCACAAAACCCGAAAGTAACTTGTCTTCATAGCCCGATAGTTGTACCTGATTCCATACATTTGCTATGATTTCTTCTGCACGGGCTTCAATAATACCATTAAGTTCTATCAAAGTAATGTTTCTGTTTTTGTCTTCCAATTGCTGAGTAATCGGGGTGTCAGACTCTTCCTCTTCATACATCGCATTGCCATAATTGATTTTTAATAATTCGGCTTCCTCCTCTTCTATTTGTAGTGCAGTAATATCGCGTGTGATGTTATTGCCACCTATAGGAAGAACAGTCAAATACCTCAGAATATTATTCTTATATACTGATACCGTAGTTGTGTCTGCGCCAAAATCGATAAGAGCACACCCCGATCGTCGTTCGCTCTCGGTAAGTATAGCATCGGCGGTAATCAATGGTGCAATAAGAGTATCGGCAACCTCTATTTTGGCTTGACTAAAAGTTCGTTCTAAGTTTTTCTTAATCGATGAACGTGCTATGATATTCAAAAAATGTCCTTCAATATGATTGCAAGCTACACCCACGGGGTCAATTTGCAGATTGTTTCCCACCTTATATTCTTGCGGCGCAACATCCAATATATCCATATTAATCAAAGGAAAACTCAAGTTTTCATCGCATATATTGTCTACGAGTTCTTGCGAGACAATAACCTCTTCATCCAAATCTCTGGTTACTACGTTTTTTACCGAGCGCATAGATTGCCCTCCGATTCCAATGTAGACTTTTGATATTGAATTTTTAAGTTCTGCTTCAAGCAAGTTGATTATGTTGGTAAGACTTTGTGCGGTCTTGTCCAAGTTATATATCAATCCTTTCCGAATAAAGGATGAGGAGTTTTCTTTGGCATAGGCCAATACTTGCATACTTCCGTCACTATTTCTTCTTCCGGCCACTCCTGTGATTTTTGAGGAGCCTAATTCGATAGCTGCGATAAACTCTGTTATAGCCATAATTTATAGTATATATCGTAAACCTTTAGTATTTACTATTGGCAACTAATTGTATAATGATAATTAATATAAATCGTTTTATTTAATCTTAATGATTATCTTTTTTAGTGCAAACGATTTGATTGTTAAACTCTAAACTGATTCGTGAGTATTTATTCCATCCCACTTGATTCAATCCTTTCTGATAGAATGCTTTAAGTCGTTCCAACTTTTGTTCGTATTCTTCCAGTTTACCAAGATAAATAATGTGATTTCCTACGCGAGGTATCAGTTCCACATCATAATCTTCTAAAATATGAATCTGCTCAATTTGTGCATCCCAAAAAGGATTACCTTGCAAAAATACACTAAAGTTATATAACTCATTCATTGCGAACGGTTTTTCTATATTGCCAGTGGCGATAATTCGATGAGCAATACATCGTATATCGGTAGGCATAATCGAACCTTTGTTGTCTATATAATAATCATTGCCTTGATTATTCATCACACGCAAGATGGGAACTCGTTGAGACACCTCTATAAAAAGCTTGCCGCTTGGTGTCCAATAACACTCGGCTTTATCAATAAGTGGGTGTTGGTTCAATTCTTCTTCCAAGGCTTTTGTCGCAATTTGGTTTTGTTGCTTGCCAATGGGATAAATATCATTTTTCTGTAAAATCGCTCCTACCTCTGCTTTATTTATAAATCCTGCATACAATGTATCGCCTATTATGAGTTCTAAGTTTTTGCATACTTGACGATCATCTTTGGCATTGAGCAATGTCACAGAAGCAATCAGATATGCAACGACTAAAACAGTGAAAGTAAAAAGCAAAATACGTTTAAGCATAAAACTATTTATATAAATACAGGTTTTAAATGATTTTATTTGATGCGTTTTTCTAACTCATTTGTAATACTCGAAATAGAGCTGTCAATGTCTCCAGCACCTAAAACAACTAAAACATCCAATGGTTTGTTTTGGAGCTTATTCAGAATATCTTCTTTTTTGAAAAGGCTTTTCTCAATTCCTTTTCTTAAATTATTATATATGAGTTCGCTGTTTACACCCTCTATTGGTTGTTCTCGTGCAGGATAAATATCCACTAACATCACCTCATCGGCAAGTGACAGGCTATCAGCAAATTCCTGATAAAAATCGCGAGTGCGTGTATAAAGATGTGGTTGAAACAAGACTGATATTTTCTTTGTGGGATACAACTCTCGAATTGATGATATGCTCTGTCTGATTTCGGCCGGGTGATGAGCATAATCACTTAAAAACACAAGCTGATCGGTCTTGATTTTAAAATCGAAACGGCGGTCTACACCTTTAAAGGTTTCCATTCCGCTTTTTATTTCCTCATTGCTCACACCATTAAGATGAGCGATAGCCATTGCCGCTACACCATTTTCGATATTAATGCTGATGGGTACTCCCAATACAATATCGTTGATGCGTATGTTTGGACCTACAAAATCAATGATGATTTCTCCGTTTCCTATTCGTATATTCTCAGCGTAAAAATCTCCTTCTTCTTTGGAGTAGCTATATACCTTTACATTGTTGTTTACCTTCGGCTGCAAGGCTATTCCTTTCCGGATAAGCAGTGCGCCACCAGGTTGAATTAAAGTGGTATAATGTTCAAAACTCTCGATGTAAGCCTCCTCTGTGCCATAAATGTCTAAATGGTCAGGGTCGGCTGATGTGATGACCGACATATAAGGTGTGAGCCAATGAAAAGAGCGATCAAACTCGTCGGCTTCTATTACAGTGTATGGGCTGCTTTGTGATACCAGCAAATTGGTGCCACTATTTTTTGATATTCCTCCTAAGAATGCGTTGCAACCCACGTGCGATTGGTTAAACAGATGTGCAATCATTGTCGAAGTGGTCGTCTTACCGTGTGTTCCTGCTACACATAACCCTTTGCTATTATGGGTGATAGTACCTAAAACCTGAGCTCTTTTTTGAATTTCAAATCCATTCTCACGGAAATAAGTAAGCTCGCTGTGCTCGTGTGGCACAGCCGGAGTTAGCACCACCAATGTACTATTGATATTTTTGCATTCCATCGGAATTGCGTTTACATCATCTTCGTAATTGATGTGTGCGCCTTCAGCTATCAAAGCATCGGTTAGTTCAGTCGCTGTTCGGTCATAACCAGCCACGAATTTTCCTTTCGACAGGAAATAGCGAACCAGTGCGCTCATACCGATGCCGCCTGCTCCAACAAAATAGATTGATTTGATTGTATCTAAATTCATTCTTCTATCAGTTTAATCACTTCCTGTGCAATAATGCTTGCGGAGTGAGGGAGTGCTAAAATAGCTATTTTTTTGCTCATAGCCTTTAGTTTCTCTTCATTTAATATTAATTCCAAAGTCGTAGTCAAAAGTTTTTCATTGGCTTCGCTGTCTTTTATTGCTATGGCTGCTTCTTTTTGTACAAGTGCCATTGCATTTTTTGTTTGATGGTCTTCTGCCACATTGGGCGAAGGTATCAATATTACAGGTTTTTGTAACAAGCAAAACTCCGAAATAGAACCAGCACCTGCTCGCGATACAACTAAGTCGGCAGCTGAGTAAGCGGCATTCATATCCTTGATAAAATCTGTCACATACAAGTTGGGTATTTCTCCCTGTGCTGTTACCGCTTCTTGTACTTGCTCGAAATATATTTTCCCTGTTTGCCAGATAAATTGAACTTCGGGATTATTTTTTATGGTATTGATATTGTCAATCAGTGCATTGTTGATGGTTCGTGCTCCCAGGCTACCGCCCAATATCAAGATGGTTTTCTTATCTGTATCCAAGCCGAATGTGTGCAATGCTGCCTTCCGTTCGATTGTTTTATTTAGTAACCCTTGTCTCACAGGATTTCCTGTCATCAATATTTTGTCTTTAGGGAAAAATTTCTCCATCCCGTCGTATGCTACACATATCTTATTTGCTTTTTTAGCTAAGAGTTTGTTTGTGACACCTGCATACGAGTTTTGCTCTTGTATTAGAGTTGGTATTCCCATCATTCCAGCCATTTTTAAGGTTGGTCCACTTGCATATCCACCCACACCAACAGCTACTTGTGGCTGAAATGACTTTATGATGCTACGTGCTTTCCATTGGCTTCTCAGCAGTTTGGCAATCACGGCAATATTGCGCCAAAGTCGTTTGCGATCAAACCCTGCTACGGGAAGTCCCACTATATCGTAACCAGCCTCGGGCACTCTTTGCATCTCCATTCTTCCCTCCGCACCTACAAATAGTATTTGGGCATCAGGTTTTAATTCTTTGATAGCATTGGCTATCGAAACGGCAGGAAATATATGTCCTCCAGTTCCTCCACCACTTATGATGATTCTTGGCTGAGTTTTCATATTTATTTTTTTGTATTGACAACCTCTTCAAACACCGTGTCACTGTTGAATACCTCCGAAGTGGGCTCGGCTGTTGTTTGATATTGGCTTTCGTTGGTTATTTCCAGAGGGATTGATTCATTTTGTTTTCTAATCTCTTCCAAGTGGGCTGTATATCTGCTTACGCTCAATATCATTCCAATGTATGCGCAGTTCACCCAAATCGAAGTTCCTCCTTTGCTGATTAGTGGCAAAGGCTGACCAGTCACGGGAAACATTCCTACGGCGACAGCCATATTGAGCAATGCTTGTGATACCAGTAGCAAAGCAATGCCTAAAACTAAGAATACGGGAAATGAGCGGTCGCATTTATTGGCTATTCTACCAGCTCTTATTAATAATAAGATGTATAGGATGACAACGAATCCGCCTCCAATCAACCCCATCTCTTCGATAATGATGGCATAGATGAAGTCGGAAAAAGCTTGGCTTAAGAAGTCTCGCTGCACTGAATTTCCAGGCATTTTACCAACCAAGTTACTGGTTGCTATGGCTATGCGAGCGTGTGCAACTTGCGCATTCTTATCCATATCAAACTCGGCGGGTGTAACCTCTTCTTTATCGAAAAAGTTTGTAATACGATTTTTCCACGTCCCAAATCGATGTAAGAACGGAATCCCTTTTTTCTTTTCAGGGGTAAGTGATGCTTGTGCAGATTCTACCACCTCACTCCTTTGCATTTGCCTCTCGTCAATTTTGGAAGCCAAAAAGATAGTTCCTACCGCAAAACCAGCCAACAACACAACTATCCCAACAATGCTTAGTAATTTACGAGCGGCTATTCTGCCGATATACATCATTAAAAACACAACTCCGAAGAGTAATATTGCTGTCGAAAAATTCTCTACAAGAATCAACACACATACAGGAACTGTAAATAATAAGATGTACTTGAAAACTTTTGGATTAGCTCCTTCGTCATCCTGTTGTTTCGATAATAAAAATGAAACAAGGATTACAACTGCCATTTTTGCTATTTCCGATGGTTGAAACTGAATGCCCATAAAGGTCATCCAGCGGGCGGCATCATTTATACGTCCACCTCCCAGCATCCCCATAATCGAAATATACATAAGCAATAAGAGAGAAATCGGATAGATAATAACGGGCAATGCTTGAAACCACTTATATTGTATATTGTGCGTTATCACTACAATAACCACGCCTATCAGTAGAATCACAGAGTGCTGTGTAATGGGACCCCAGTGGTCTCCAGTTTTATAGGTAAGAGTGCTCGCGGCCGAAAACACCTCTACAATTGAGATGAGACACAATAACAGGAAGATGACCCAAATCACCTTGTCGCCTTTGAATATTTTCCTTAATAGATCCACGATTCTTTGCGTTATAATTCTCTTACATACTTTTTAAACTGCTCTCCTCTGTCTTCATAGCTTTTAAACAAATCGAATGAGGCGCAACACGGACTCAGCAACACCGTTTCGCCTTTCTTAGCCAATTTGTAGGCTGCTTCCACGGCATCTCTCATACCTGTTTGTATATCAGCTGTCGGTAGGTTCATTTTATCAAAAAAGGCGTGTAGTTTTTCATTGTGCAATCCTAAGAATACCAATGCCGAGCACTTTTCTTTTACCAACTCTTCTATTTCTGTATAGTCGTTTCCTTTGTCTTTTCCACCTATAATCAGCACCGTTTTGGTAGTCATACTTTGCAACGCATACCAACACGAGTTTACGTTGGTTGCTTTCGAGTCGTTGATAAAGTCAATGCCTCTTATGCGGGCCACTTTTTCCAATCGGTGTTCTACACCCTTAAAGTCCGAAAGGGCTTGCCGGATGTTCTCTTTCGTTATGCCTGCTACATTGGCCGATATTCCTGCTGCAAGCGAGTTGTATAGATTGTGTTGACCCGTAAGTGCCAATTTTTCTTGCTCCATATTGAAAGCAATAGGCTCTGTGATTTTCACCTCTTTATCTTCTACATAGGCTATCGAGTTTTTCTCTTTAATGGCCGAGAATGGATAGAGGTGTGCTTTCAGACCATATTTCTCCAACTCCTTTTTTATAATAGGGTCGTCGTTCCAAAAAATAAAGGCATCCTCTTGCGTCTGATTCTGTGTGATACGAAATTTTGAGTCAATGTAGTTTTGCATACAATGGTCGTATCTATCTAAATGGTCGGGGGTGATATTCATCAAAATCGCAATGTTGGCTCTAAAGTCATACATATTATCAAGTTGGAATGAACTTAACTCAATAATATAGTAGTCGTGATCTTCGAGTGCTACCTGCAGGGCCAAGCTTTTACCAATGTTTCCTGCAAGCCCCACATTTAGTGCCGCACTTTTAAATATATGGTAGATGAGACTTGTGGTGGTGGTTTTTCCATTCGACCCTGTAATACATATCATTTTGGCATCGGTATAGCGTCCTGCAAACTCAATTTCCGAAATGATTGGAGTGCCTTTAGCAATGAGTTTCTGAATAAGAGGGGCTTCGTTGGGGATACCGGGGCTTTTTATTACCTCGTCTGCGTCCATTATCAAATCTTCAGTATGCTTCCCTTCTTCCCAGCGAATGTTATATTCATCGAGCTGATTTTTATATCTATCTTGAATAGCCGACATATCCGACACAAATGTATCAAATCCTTTTTTATGTGCCAGTACAGCTGCTCCAGCACCACTTTCTCCAGCTCCTAATATAACGATTTTCTTCATATCAATATTTTTATTATTTGTTTGTTGTTTATGAACTATCTAATTTTTAATGTAATAATGGTAATTGCTGCCAAAACAATTGTCACAATCCAGAAGCGAACTGTAATCTTCGACTCGTGAAAAAGATTGGTTGGCTTGGTAAAAACCACGTGACACCCACTCTCTATTTGGCTCATCGAAGTGCGGAAGTGGTCGTGAATAGGTGCTCGTTTAAACATACGTTGTTTTATACCTTTTTTCTTGCCTGCTTTGTAAAATGCTCGCTGCAAGATAACCGAAAGACTTTCTACTAAGAATATACCACAAAGTATAGGTATCAGCAACTCTTTGTGAATGGCAATGGCAAATACGGCAATGATGCCGCCAATAGTAAGGCTCCCAGTATCGCCCATAAACACTTGTGCAGGATAGGCATTGTACCACAAGAAACCAATGAGAGCACCGATGAATGCGCAGATAAAGATAACCAATTCTTCCGACCCCGGTATATACATAATGTTAAGATATTGAGCCAGCTCCAAGTGGCTCGACACGTAGGCCAGAATACCTAAGGTGACACCTATGATGGCCGAGTTTCCTGCTGCCATACCATCCATTCCGTCGTTTAGGTTTGCTCCATTCGACACCGCTGTAATCACAAAAATGGTGATGATAACAAACAATATCCAGCCAGCTGTTTGCGCTCCTTCGCCCATAAACCCCACAAAATCGGCATAATCTAAATTGTTGCTTTTAAAGAAAGGGATGGTCGTTTTTGTCGATTTCACGTTGTGATTAGCGTGTACTACCTCCATCTCTTCACCGGGTTTTTGAATTTCTATGTTTTCGCGTATCACCACCGACGGGCTTAAATAGAGTGTCAGTCCCACGATAAGGCCTAAGCCAACCTGTCCGATAATCTTAAATTTGCCCTGCAGTCCTTCTTTGTCGCGCTTGAATATTTTAATATAATCGTCGGCAAAGCCCAGCGAGCCGAGCCAAAGCGTGGTGATGAGCATTAATATCATATATACATTGTGCAATTTTCCCAAAAGCAAACAAGGGATTAGAATGGCTACAATGATAATGACTCCACCCATACTTGGCACTCCAACCTTGTCTACCCCAAATGGGTCAATCTTCACATCCCGTTGTGTTTCGGTTATCTGCTTCTGTTTAAGTAGTCTGATGAAACGTGCTCCAAAGATGCTCGATACCAAAAGTGCCAATATCACAGCCATCAATGCGCGAAATGATGTATAACCGAACATTCCAGCGCCCGGAAAATCGTATCGTTGCAACCAGTCGAATAGGTAATATAACATAAGTGCGCTGTTAGCTTAATGATGAAAAAATCTCTTTCAATATCTCTTTGTCGTCGAAATGGTGCTTCACACCTTTCACGTCTTGATAATTCTCGTGCCCTTTGCCTGCTACCAAAATCACGTCTCCTTTTTCGGCAAGCATACAAGCGGTCTTTATCGCCTCTTTTCTATCAGCGATACTGATGGTCTTGCGCATATCCTCTTTTGATAGTCCTGCAAGCATATCGTTGATAATATCTTGTGGTTCTTCAAAGCGTGGATTATCCGAAGTGATGATAACACGGTCGCTTTGCTTGGCCGATTCCTGTGCCATTACGGGGCGTTTTCCTTTGTCGCGGTTTCCACCTGCTCCCACCACCGTGATTACTTTTCCTTTTCCTTCGAGCACTCCGTGTATTGCATTGAGCACATTTATCAAAGCATCGGGTGTGTGCGCATAGTCCACAATGGCCGTATAACCTTCGGGTGAACGGATGGCATCAAACCGCCCAGCTACTGGGTGTAGTGTGCTGAGTGCTACCAACACATCGTCTTCTTTTTGACCAAGCAGCACCGCTGCTCCAAACACCGCAAGCAGATTGTAAGCATTAAACCTGCCGATGAATTGCACCGCAAGCTCGCGGTTGTTGAAATCGAGCAACATTCCTTCAAAATGCGATTCCAGTACACGCCCTTTGAAGTCGGCAAGGCTTCGTAGCGAGTAAGTGTACACTTTAGAACGAGTGTTTTGTGTCATTACCAAGCCGTTTTTATCATCTAAGTTCACCAAGCTAAAGGCCTCTTTGGGCATATTGTCGAAGAACTTCTTTTTTGCTTTCAGATAATTGTCTACCGTTTTATGATAATCAAGGTGGTCGCGAGTGAGGTTGGTGAATATACCACCTGCAAACGTCAACCCATTGATGCGGTTTTGGTCGATGGCGTGCGAGCTTACCTCCATAAAGGCATATTCACAACCCTCGTCTGCCATTTGCCCCAATAGCTTGTTTAGGGTTATGGGGTCGGGGGTGGTGTGCTCGGTAGGTATAGGGGTTCCGTCAATGTAATTGCAAACGGTCGAAATCAGTCCCACTTTGTAGCCAAAATA
>CAMTPA010000064.1 GCA_947074275.1 uncultured Bacteroides sp. | reverse complement strand
TATAACAACTATGAATCGCATTACAGAATTGTCAAAGAAGAGAAAGATAACAGTGCTACTCTGTATGCTTGTAGCCGTGTGTGGACTGAGTGTAGGTGCGTTGTATGTGACTGGGGTGCTACCTGCACAGACGGAAGGATTTTTAGAGACACCTCCAATATCTTGCACTGATAAAGATTGCAGCTGCCATATTTCTTGTTGGTGCAGAAGATGTGATCAATGCTACAACGATATACATAAGTAAATATAACAGCCGAACTCAATAAAAATATAACAACTATGAATCGCATTACAGAATTGTCAAAGAAGAGAAAGATAACAGTGTTACTCTGTATGCTTGTAGCCGTGTGTGGACTAAGTGTAGGTGCATTGTATGTGACTGGGGTAATTCCTGCACAAACGAAAGGAGTTATAGAACCAATACCAGAGGCACCACTTATAGGTTGTCACAATGCACGTTGCGGCTGCCATGAATCTTGGGAGTGCGGTAAATGTGAACGATGCTTCTACTAAAACGCCAAATAAGTATAACAACCCAACTCGATAAAAATAGAACAAATGTGAATCGCTTTACAAAATTACCAAAGAAGAGAAAGATAACGGTGCTACTCTATATGCTTGTAGCCGTGTGTGGGCTGAGTGCAGGTGCCTCTTCTCTTGCAATCATTGGGCTACACAGCCGAAGCTACGTTTAAGTATTAATTACCAAGCAAAATGCTATGATCCAACTTTATAAAGCAGGCAGCGTTTGGTTTGCATACTCTTTGTAATAGTCTTATTTTCAGCCTATAACCCAATACTTGCACATCCCGATAAATACCATTTGGTAGCAAGGCCTTTTCAGTGCGGTAGATAGGTCTTCCCAGCACGGTAGCAAGGCCTTTTCACCGAGCCAGCTATCTATACCTACCAACTCAAATAAAGATACCGCCTAAATTAAGTAAAATAAAATGTTCGACAAGATATATAAAACCATATTCTTTTTGCTATATACAGCCATTGTGTCGCTCTCCACTATTATTGTGCTGGTTTTGGTAGAGAAAAACAATCGTCAGAAACAAATAGCTACACAATACCACTCACGCCAAATGGACGATATCAAAGACCTGTCGCGGGTGTTTCGTTTCATCGATGACAATTTTCAAGCAGATACCGCCGACGTAGCTCTGATAGAATATGCCTACGAAGTGATGGAGAAAATAGAAGAATGTGCCAAGTTTTCGCCGTATCACGACGTGAGAGAAGAGGCAGCCAAACTACAAGCCAAGTTTCTCGAACACTTCCCAATGCTTGCTACTCGCAAAGAAAAAATAGACATTCGGGAGGGCGATCTCATTGTGAGGCACAACAACAATCTTCACTCCGACCTTTTCAGAAAGATGAATAAAAAAGAACAGAGATTCAGCCATTTGGGAGTGGTACACTACATCACCCCCGATTCGGCTATTTTGCTTCACTCGGTAGCAAACGACCTAACGGGCATTGGCGGAATAGAAAGCAGCACATTGGGAAGTTTTATGCCCAAAGGCAATTACGACATAGCCATCTACCGGATGAAAGAACCACACAGTCAATTGGCAACCAAATATGTAGAAGAGATTCTAAGGCTTCAACAAAAAGGTGTGCCGTTCGATACGTTTTTCAACTCATCCGACACCACCGCACTCTATTGTGCCGAGTTGGTGGCCTATTCACTCAATCAGGCATCGGGCAAAAAAATGATAACTCCCAGTGGCACTTTCTTGGGTAAACCCATATACACCATCGACGATTGCTACCTGATAGACGAAATGGAGTGTGTGTATAACAAAGAAAAACAACCCTATTGATATGGTTCAATGCTCTGTGGTTTGCAAATAGTATAAATCGCTTTGCAAATTGTACAGCAGGCTATTTTAGGCTTGTTTTTATTAGCAAATTGTTGCTGAAATAGATACATTTGTACATCGACTTCTACCTATAAAATCATATGAAAATAAAAACAATGAAAACAAAAAACTTCTTTTTAAGCACGCTACTGCTATTGGCGGTATGCTGCAACTTCATCGCTTGCTCCAAAGACGATGACAAATCGAAAGGCAACGATGAACCCGAATACATCGAAAACGAAATAGACCAATTGGCCTATCTGCAACACAACTTAGTGGTGATAGACGAGGATGGTAATTTTCAATACCGCTCCTTGGGTGTGTCGCTCAATCCGTCCGATACCACTGTAGTGAGTGTGGGTGTGGCAAATTTGGCAAAGGCTAAAGAGATGTTTGCCAGTCTGTTTTCGAGCCAAACCGAGGTTTCGAGCGATGGTATGCGCTACACGTTGGCCGATGGTGGCACCGCTTGGCTTGTGGCAGAAACGGGCGAAGGCAAGGTGGCGGTAGCTTACTTTGATGTGCCCCAACTGAAACACGTGTCAAAGGTTGTCTTTATAGAAAATAGTGCTTGGCCTGCCAATGCCGAGAACCCGAACGATTATAAATTGGGGGAGTTTTACGAAGAAGAGGGTTTCTGTTTCAAGAATCCTACCGTGGATTTTGCTATCAACAATGCAGTGGTAAAATACCTTTGTGTTCGTGAAGCGGCTGACGGTAACCCTGCTCTTTTAATCGGATTCTCTGATAGACCCTATATGACAAAGGTTTCGTCGAGAACCGCCACTTGGGATAAACACCTGCTTAAAATGGAAGATGTAGTTGTGGTTTACAGCATCATCAAAAACAACCACGACGCTCTTCAAACAAGTTTTGAATCTATAGGAAATCAAGCTTTGTCCAGCGATTCTTATTGGATAGGTTGTAGTGGGGTGCTTACTGTTGATAATGACGATTATTATTATGATGCTTACGAAGTGCGTAGAAGTATAAATATCTCTGCTGGAACTTTTTCGTGGAAATTTCTTTTCAATGAGTTGTATTATATATTCTGCAAAAAAATTAGCTAAAACATCATTGCTGTTGCAACAAATACTTAGATTATGAGAACTACAAAATACTTCTTAACTGCGCTATTATTATTGATAGTATGCTGCAATTTTATCGCTTGTTCCAAAGATGATGAAAACTCGGACACCGAAAAAGGTTATATCTACGTTGAAGATGAAGTAGACCAATTGGCCTACCTGCAACACAACTTGGTGGCTATTGATGAAGATGGTAACTTTCAATATCGCTCTTTGGGCATATCGCTCAATCCGTCCGATACTACTGTGGTAAGCGTGGGGGTGGCAAACTTGACTGAGGCAAAAGAGATATTTGCCAACCTGTTTTCGAAACAAACCGAGGTTTCGAGTGATGGTATGCACTACACGCTACCTAATGGCAATACAGCTTGGCTTGCGGCAGAAACCGCTGATGGAGTAGTGGCAGTGGCCTATTTTGATATACCCAGATTGAAACACGTGTCAAAAGTTGTATTTATAGAGCTGGGTGCGTGGCCTGTCAATGCGGAAACATCGAACGATTATAAATTGGGCGAATTTTACGAAGAAGAGGGTTTTTGCTTCAAGAACCCTACTTTGGAATACGAAATAAACAATGCAATGGTCAAATACCTGTGTGTGCGTGAGGCGGCCATGGGAAGACCAGCTATTTTAATTGGGTTTTCTGATAAGAAATACACCTCTAAAGTGTCGGCGTTGATTGCTACTTGGGACAAGCATCTACTAAAAGTGGAAGACGCAAGCCTGGTTTATAACATCATCAGTGATAACAAAGAAATAATGAAAGAGTGCTTTGAATCTATTGGTGTTCAGGCTCTTTCCGAGGAATGCTACTGGATTGATGGATCGGCAATTCTCTATGACGAGGATGATGACTTTTACAAACTATCAGACTTTGTTCGCAGAGTGTTGAACATATCTACAAACACGGTTTTATGGAATAAAATTTCGGATAACTATTATTATCTTTTTTGCAAAAAGAACAGTTAGGAATTATTGGATGTATGAAACTTCTGCTTGGAAGTCTTTCAGAAATACTTTTTAATATAGAGGGATTATGGCTTTGAGGTTTATTCACAGGCGAAATATAATAGGTTTAAACACATCTTCTGCATAAAAGCAATGGTTAAAAACAGTTCATATTCTTTTCACACATTTTATATTGTGCGTTAACCTGTGTATTTGGCTCGTTTTATTGCGCTACAAGAACTAAAAATAAAAACAATGAAAACAAAACACTTCTTTTTAAGCACACTGCTGCTATTGGCGGTATGTTGCAACTTCATCGCTTGCTCCAAAGACGATGACGGCTACAATGGTGACGATGACCTTGAATACATCGAGGACGAAGTAGACCAATTAGTTTACCTGCAACATAGTTTGGCGCCGATAGACGAGGATGGCAATTTTCAATATCGCTCCTTGGGTGTGTCGCTCAATCCAGCCGATACCACTGTGGTGAGTGTGGGAGTAAATGACTTGGCAGAGGCTAAAGAGATATTCTCTTGTCTGTTTTCGATCCAAACCGAAGTGTCGAGCGATGGTATGCGCTACACATTGGGCGATGGCAAAGGCACTGTAGAGCTTGTGGCAGAAACAGGCGAAGGCAAGGTGGCGGTAGCCTATTTTGATGTGCCCCAACTGAAACACATCTCGCAGATTATCTTTATCGAAAATAGTGCTTGGCCTGCCAATGCAGAGATAGTAGGAATCAGATATAGATTTGGGACGATTTATGAAGATGAAGGCTTTCGTTGTGAAAAACAGTATTCATCTTTGAATGATTATCTGGTGAAATACGTTTGCATAAAAGCGGCTTCAAATGGACAACCTGCTATCTTACTCGGGATTAGTCGTTCCGAACAACAAACTTATTGCCATAATCAGGCATATCTTTGGGATGTTAACCTTCTTCGGGAAAAAGATACAGAAACAGTCTATAATATTTTGATAGCAAATTTTGATACAATCAATAGCAGCCTTTCATCGGCAGGACTCGATCCTATTCTAATGAACACCAATTATTGGATGTATGACACTCCTTTTTGGTTTTGGAAAAGCTGGTATTACAGATCTACTTTTAATATAAAAAATAATGGATTTGAAATAAAGGAATATGAAAATATAAATGAGTTTAAGCATATCTTCTGTTTAAAGATAAATAGTTAAAAACAGTTCATTTCTTTTTCACACACTCTATATTGCGCATTAATCCTGTGTATTTAGCTCGTTTTACTGCGCTTCCTTTAAAGAGGATTCGGTATTGCTCTTCATTTAGGGTATGCCAATCCTCTTTTTTCATATTTATAAAGGCGGAAGAAGGGTGTAGCTCGGCTGTATCACAAGGGATGGCAAATCGATTCCACGGACAAGTACGCTGACATTCATCGCATCCATATACCTTATTGCCCATTTTCTCTGCTTCTGATGCAGGAATGGCATCTCGATGCTCAATGGTAAGGTAGGAGAGACAACGTGAGGCGTTGAGGCTGTATGGGGCTTCTAAGGCATTTGTAGGGCAGTGGGTGATACACCGTGTGCAGTTGCCACAACGGTTGGGTAGGGGAGTGTCGTATTCGTTGGCTGCTGCATCCACAAATAGTTCGCCCAGAAAAAAGCAAGAGCCAGCTTTCGGAATGATGAGTTGTGTGTTTTTGCCTATCCATCCCAGCCCTGCACGCCACGCCCAATAACGCTCTAATACGGGAGCGGTGTCGCAAAAGATGCGGCATTGAATGGGGAATGGGCAAATAGTGGTGAGGTAGTTCTGCAATGCTGTTAGCTTGGATTTCATCACATCGTGATAGTCTTTGCCGTAGGCATACCAGGCAAACTGATACTGTTGGTCGCTTAGTTGTTGTTGGGGATAGTAGTTGAGTGCTACCGACACGATGCTTTGCGTGCCCTCCATCAATAGCTGTGGGTTGAGACGCTTTTCGAGGTGGTTGGTCAGATAGTGCATATTGGCTTGCTTGCCTTTGTCTATCCATTGCTCAAAGGTGCTGGCTGCTGCTGCCGACACGGGTGCTGCTTGCGCCACTCCACAAGCAGAAAAGCCGAGGCGCAAGGCTTCGGCTTTTATTAGTTGTGCATCAAAACACCTTGAACTCATATCCTTCTTGCTTTAGATATTCGATGGAGCGAGGCAGCGCATATTGCAGGCAACCATTGCTCCACGATTTAAGTGAATCGTGAAAGGTAATGATAGAGCCGTTTCGCACGTATCGCTTCACGTTTTCCAACACCTGTTCGGGACGTAGCTTCTTGCTGTAATCGCGTGTTACCAAGTCCCACATAATGATGCGATACTGTTTTTTTATGGCGTTGTATTGCCTTTTTCGCATATGTCCGTGTGGTGGCCTAAAGAGGTCGGTTTTCATATCCACATTGGCAAGCTCGGTGTTTATCACGTAATTTTTGGTGCGATAGTGCAACCCTTGTATGTGGTTGAACGTGTGATTGCCTATGCGGTGTCCTGCTTCTACCACTTTCTCAAACACGTCGGGATATTTCCGGATGTTGTCGCCCACCATAAAGAAGGTGGCTTTGATGCCGTGCTGTTGCAGCAAATCCAATACCCACGGTGTCACTTCCGGTATAGGCCCATCGTCGAAAGTTAGATACACTGCTCTTTCGTTCGGGTTCATCCGGAAGATAGCTTCGGGGTATAGTGCCCTGTAAAAGGCGGGCGGTTGCTCTATAAACATACGTTCTTATCCTCCTCACTTAACACGTTTTAGGTACAGTTCATAGAGTGTTTCGAGCTTGTCCATATAGGTTTCGGCCAAGTCCGATTGGTATTTTTCCATCACGCGCACCTCTTCGTTGAGTAGAGCCAAATGATATTCAAACTCGCGGCTCGATACGTAGAAATGGTTGTCTCCCAAGCTCAAGTACCAAGTGAGGTATTCTACCGCTTTGTTGGCAAGTTGCGCCATAATCGCATTTGCCTTGTCGGGTTCTCCCAATCGGTAGTATGCTTCTGCCATTTGCACCGAGCCGTTTTGCCAGTCGTAGGGCACGTTGTAGGCTGGTATCACCTCTTCGGCGTAGTTCAGCACTTCAAGTGCTTTGTCGTTTTGCCCTTCGCGTAGCAATTGGTCTACAAGCTGAGTGAAGATGCGGCGGTGTGTGAAGCACATACGCATTGTGTTCTCGTCTATATAGATTCCCTCTTTATTGATGCCGCCAAACTTAAATTTATTCATCAAGTTGTCATACATCTTTTCGCTGTCGATGGTAGCTCCCAACTCTTGTGTGTTGAATGGTGTGAAACGCGACGCAAGTCCCTCTTGGATAAAGTGCTTGTCCATTCCCAAGCGGTTTTCGCTACCCACGGTCACGGCCATATACATCGGACGTTCCCAGTTTGCATTGGCAAGCATTTCGAGCATCATCAGTTCGCTTTTGTACAGGGCGCGTTTGCCTTTGAGCGATATAGACATATAGTCGGGTATTGAGTCGCCCAAAGCATCGGGAATTTTCATACCGCTACGTCGCACTGCCTCTTTGTCGATGGTGATTACAATGCTGTCGGTAGGTATTACTCGAAGTCCTTCTTTGTCGGAACGAACCCAGTATTTCAAGATGTTTTTAAGCTCGTAAGGATTGTCGCCAAACTCGCTGCGGATGTTGGCTGGAACCTCTCCGTTTTCGTTTACCTGCGCATACATTGCATCAATCTGCTTTTTTATTTCGGGGCGAACGGGTACGTATTCATTCGTTCCTTCTACATATTCCACGCGATCCCACGTGATGGGGAGTGATGGAGAGTCGTAGGCCGGACGTTTCATTTGGTCTATATACCAGTCAGTCTGCAAGTAACTCAAGTTACAGGTGCGTGTATCGGTGCGCACACCTTCGGTTTCTTGGTTGTACCACAATGGGAAGGTATCGTTATCGCCGTTGGTGAATATGATGGGGTTACCCTCTTCTTGCAGTGTCATCAGGTAATTTTGTCCAAAGTCGCGAGCCACGTATCGGTCGCTACGGTCGTGGTCGTCCCACGTTTGGCTTGCCATTTGTATAGGCACCAGCAAGCATATCACCGAGGTTGCACCAGCCACCAAAGTGTCGTTTTTGCCTTTGGTGAGTTTTCGCAGTAGGTGAATCAACCCTGCAACACCCATACCAATCCAAATGGCGAAAGCGTAGAAGGAAGCTGCGTACGCATAGTCTCGTTCGCGTGGTTGGGTAGGTGTCTGGTTCAGATAGAGTACAATGGCGATACCTGTCATAAAGAACAAGAAGAATACTACCCAAAACTGCTGAACCCCTTTTTGCCCACGATAAGCTTGCCATAGCAGGCCGATGATACCCAATAGCAAAGGCAGGCAGTAGAACACGTTGTGCCCTTTGTTGTCTTTTAGGTCTTGTGGCAATAGCTCTTGATTTCCTACCAATATATTGTCGATAAACGGAATACCAGTTATCCAGTTGCCGTGTTCTATCTCTCCATTGCCCTGAATATCGTTTTGACGACCGGCAAAATTCCACATAAAGTATCGCCAATACATAAAGTTGAGCTGATAGCGGAAGAAGAATTTGATGTTGTCCCACTGTGTAGGCATATTTACCATTACCATTTCACCACATTGGTCGTAGGGAACAGGATTGCCCGATATATCTACCCACGACTTGTATTGTGCCTCGTGAGCCGAGCTATACATACGTGGGAAAAGTACGTTCTGAGCATATTTGTACTCCATACGGCCGGGTATCTCTATGTAAGAGTCCTTTTCGCCTGGAGCTGTTTTTTCTTTTCGGATGTATTTGGTCGATTCGCTCGATACCACAGGTACGCAATATCCGTTTTCTACCTCTAAAGCGACCTTTGAGGGGTATTGTGGCCCGTAGAACAGCGGGCGGGTTCCGTATTGCTCACGTCCCAAATAATCGCCTAATGTGAAGATGTCTTCGGGTGAGTTTTGGTCCATCGGTGTATTGGCTATCGAACGAATCACGATAACGGCATACGAAGAGTAGCCAATCATTATCATCATAGCACAAAGCATTGTGGTGTTCATGGCTCGTGCCGATATGCGATATTTGGGGTTGATGACGTTGGCAAACAAATAGAATGCCAATGCGCCAAGAAGAATCAAGCCGATAACAAAAGCGATGCCTCCGTGTCCGTAGAAAGGAATACCAAGCAATGCCACTGTCACCAAGAAAGAGATATTCATACGGGTGCGGCTCTTGTCTACATAGGTTTCGTACACACTCCATATCAGTGCGGCTGCAACCACGATGATGTAGGCTATCACGCCCGAATTGAAGCCAAGTCCAAGGGTGTTGACAAAGAACAGCTCGAACACGCCACCCACTTTTACTACACCTGGCACAATGCCGTATAGCACAATGCCTACCAAAACACCCGAAGCGATAAGTGCCAAGATAGAGCCTTTGGCATTGGCGTTGGGCACTTTTTTGTAGTAATACACCAACACGATGGCTGGCAAACAAAGCAAGTTGAGCAGGTGGACACCGATACTAAGCCCCGTGAGGTAGGCGATAAGTATCAACCAGCGGTCGGAGTGTGGTTGGTCGGCTACATCTTCCCACTTTAATATCAGCCAAAATACCACAGCGGTGAAGAGTGAAGAAAATGCATACACTTCGCCTTCTACGGCACTAAACCAGAAAGTGTCGCTGAACGT
Organism: uncultured Bacteroides sp.; assembly: GCA_947074275.1. GTDB lineage: Bacteria > Bacteroidota > Bacteroidia > Bacteroidales > Bacteroidaceae > Bacteroides. The sequence continues at coordinate 8,921 of CAMTPA010000064.1, read as the reverse complement.
GTATACCAATGCACCCACTAAACCACTTCCCATCACGGTGATGAGCTGTGAGGCTGTTATGTTGTTTTCGTCTTTGATAATGAGCCTGCGCACCAAATGTGTAATACTCCAAAACAGGAACAAAATACAGGCGGCACTCATCAACGCGCTCATATAGTTCACCATTTTTGCCACAGTGGTGGCATCGGCGGCAAATTGCGAGAATAGGTTGGCTGTGAGCATAAAGAATGGGGCACCGGGTGGGTGTCCTACCTCCAACTTGTAGCCGGTAGTGATAAACTCGGGACAGTCCCAGAAACTGGCTGTTGGCTCTATTGTGAGGCAATAGACAATGGCAGCGATAATGAAAGTCATCCAACCGATGAGGTTGTTTACCGTTTTGTATTGTTTCATTAAGACGATAGTAATTTGTTAATTAACAGTTTAAGCGACGCAAAGATAATGATTTGTGTTTACAAACGAGAAGTTGGTAAGGAATATTATAAAAATGGAGTCTCTATTTTAAGAGCTTTTACTGCTCGTTTTAGTATGTAGCTGAGGCCTGTTTGCTGGCAAGGCCTCTCCAGCGTGGTAGATAGGCCTTGTCAGGTCGGTAGCAAGGCCTTGCCAGGTCGATAGATATATATACTTATCAAATAGATTGTTCATAGTTGATAATTGGAATGTGAATAGTCTGCATCTCGAATGTGAATAGTTGATACGGTGGCTTCTAAACTATTGGAAATCAGTGGCTGTGAGAAATGTGAACTCTGCAAGTCAATAGAAATCAATTAAAATTTGGATTGCTGCAAATAAAAATGCAAATTTGTTATCGAAAAGTGTAACAATACTCACACTGCTTCGTATAAAGAATAAAATCGACAGATATAATAAACCTTTTTAATAAAAAACATTATGAAAACAGAAGAGGACAAAAACAAGAAAGTACGAGAATTGACCGATGAAGAGTTGAAACAAGCAGTAGGTGGAAAAATAGCGTGTTTTAAATTTGATGAAACGGAGTGTGAATTGCATGAAGGGTGTAAATGGGTTGTAAGTTTAAATCCATGGCGCAGCGAATGTAAAAATCAATAACCAATAAAGAGCATTATGAAAACAGAAGAGGAAAAAGACAAGAAAGTACGGGAATTGACCGATGAGGAATTGATGCAAACGGTAGGAAGAAGTGCCTGCAGCAGTATGAAATCGGAGCAAGAGTGCAAAGCGATGGGATGCAAGTGGGTGAGAAATCGTGGTGCCAATTTCCACGAATATGGTTGGACTTGTGAGTAATTAATGCCCACTGCCACAACAGCAATTGTGATTTTCGTTGTCACCATTCTCATCTTTAGGCAAATGGCTATGTGTAGCAAGTATGCGATGGGGTAGAGAGCCGTGACCCAAAAGTTCGATGGGACAATGAAAATGTTTTTCGAGCCACTCGCCTGTCACCTCCGAACTGGGGTGGTAGTCGAGTGTTTCGTTTACACAGGCAATGGTTTTCACTTGTTGCAACACGGTGCCTATGTCGTGGCTCACCAACACGATGGCGCATTCACGGTTTATTTCGGCAAGTAGTTGATAGAGGCGCGCCTCAAATTGCTTGTCGATATAGGTGCTTGGCTCGTCGAGTATCACCACCGATGGGTCGCTCACAATGGCTCTGCCCAGCAAGGCTCTTTGTAGCTGTCCGCCACTCAGCTGCCCGATGGAACGTTTCTCCAATCCCTCCAATCCCATACGTCGCACCACCGATTTCACCTTTTCGTGGTGTGCCTTGCTGAAACGGCTGATAAGTGACTTTTGCACGTTCAGCCCCGATAGTATCACCTCTTCTACCGAAATAGGAAACTTGCGGTCGATGGAGCTGTATTGTGGCAAATAACCCACCGATAACCCCGTTTGACTGTTACCGTTGCGGTTCAGATATACAATTTCTCCAGCGGTAGGTTTCAGCAGCCCCAATATGCACTTGATAAGTGTGGTTTTACCTCCTCCATTTGGTCCAATGATACCCAAGAAGTCTCGTTCGTAAATCGTCAGGTTCACATCGTGTAGCACGGTGTTTCCATCGTAGCCTGCTGCGAGGTTTCTTATCTCAATAATGGGCTTTTTCATAGCACTTGGTGGGCGGTTTATTCTTTGGTGGTAAGGGCTTTGGCAATCGAAATCATCTCTTGCTGCCAGTTGTAGTTGAGCGGATTGATGGGAATGATGCGTGCGCCCGTCTCTTTTGCCACGATTTCGGCATTGCGTGCGTCAAATTCGGGCTGTATGAAAATAACATCTACCTTTTGGTTGCGACAAAAGTCAATCAGGTTTTTCAGATGTGCGGGCGATGGTTCTTTGCCTCCCTCTTCAATGCTGATTTGCAGCAGACCGTAGTCGCGTGCGAAATAAGAAAGTGCAGGATGATAAATCATAAATGCCTGACGCTTTTTGGGCTTGGAAAACATACCGCAAATGATGCTGTCGGTTTGCGCTATTACTTGGCAAAGACTATCGTAGCGTTGCAAATAGTAGGTTTCATTCTCTTTGTCCAGTTGGCTCAAGGCTTTGTAGGTGTTTCGTGCTATGATGTAGGCGTTCTCGGTGGAGTTCCAGATGTGTGGTTCTACCCCGTCGCCGCAGCTATGCGCTTCGTCATTGTGATGGTGATGATGTTCATCAAATATAAAGTTAATGTCCTTGGAGGTGTCAAAGTCTTGTATATGTGGTGTGTTCTCAAGCAATCGCTCCATCCATACTTTCTCAAATCCGATGTGGCCTATGCGAAAGAATGCTTTACTCTTGCCCAGTTCTACCAATTGCTGTGGGGTGGGGTCGTATGTTTCGGGGCTAACACCCTTGGGCACGATGGTCACAACGTCGAATTTATCGCCAGCAATGGCTTCGGTGAAGTAACGTTGCGGCTCGATGGTGACAGCAATAGCAGGCTTTTCGCTATCATTGTTGTTGCCGTTTCTCTTACCTTCGCAGGCAGCACAGCACAAAATAATTATCAATAGATAAATAGATTTTCTCATAAGTTTCTTCTCTTTTAGTATTTATTTGCCCTTAAAATCTCGCGTTTTCCACTGGGAGGGCCAGGTAGTCTTTCTACTACGAAACCTGCCGCTTGCAGCATACGTCTCACCACTCCTTTGGCACAGTAAGTAGTGAGCACGCCGCCCTCTTTCATTCTCGAATAAAGCGTGTCGAATAGTTGCTGTGTCCACATCTCTGGTTGCTTTTCGGGTGCAAACGCATCGAAGTAAACGAGATCAAATTGCTTATTTGTTACCTTAAAATATTTATCCGAAGCGCAATCAAAGAGTTTGTTTATGTCCGCTTCTACTTTTGTTAACGTAAAATTAGTAGTAATTATTGTTTGTTCTTCCCAAGCAGCCCGATGCAATGACTCAAAAAGTGGCGAATCGCTATATCCCAAAGCTTCTACCTCGTGCCACGAAAGCGGATATAATTCGATGCCCGTATAGTTCACCCGTTTGTCCAATAATGTAGCTGCCTCCAAAGTGAGCAAAGCATTCAGTCCCGTGCCAAAACCAATCTCTAAAATCTCTACCTGACACTTCTCAATAGCCTTTAGCCCCATATTCACAAAGATATGTTGCGACTCTGTGCGCGCTCCTTTCACCGAATGATAATGTTCGTCTAATTGAGGCACGAATAAAGTGGCACTACCGTCGGCTGTCTGTTCGATAACTCTTTTCATCGTCTTTTAGTTTACATCACTGCATCTACCGCACTCCCCAATGCCCATAGTATCATCGCATAGCGAAAAAGCTTTCCTACTGCCATAGACACTACGGTAATCCACATATTGCTTCGCATAAAGCCCAAAGCCACCGATAGCACACTGCCTATGATGGGAAGAAAAGCGAAGAATGCCATCATTGCTCCTTTGCCTTGTAGCCGAACTCGCATACGGTCAACTTTCTCTTTCTTTATGCGGAAGTATTTCTCCAGCCAGTCCATCTTGCCCAGATGCCCCATCCAGTAGCAAGTCATTCCGCCCATTGTGTTGCCAATGGTGGCTGCCGCTACGCAAGCCGTAGGGTCTACCCCCAATTTGACCAGTGCCACCAGCACCAGTTCCGAACTGAATGGAATGACACTACCTGCCAAAAAAGCCGAGATAAACATCCCCGGAACTCCCCATTCTACGAGTAATTCTATAAAAGCATCCATACATTAAATCCAAATAAAAGGATAAGACCAGTCATCGAAAAGATAAAAAACAGATTGGATGCCTTTGTGTTTGTTAAAACAAAAAGGTGTGCCGTTAAAATGCTGGTACAAATAATTAAAATAGGCAATAGATTCATCCCAAAGCCCGGTTGCAAAAACATAAAAACAAACGTGTAGTAGCAAAGCACCAAAAGAAAATCCAAGTAAGAGCGTGTTTGTATCTTGTCCTGATACCCCTTCATTGCATAATGCACAGTGCTGGCCAAAGTAGATATGAATAGGTAGCCTAATGTCACCATCTCCCAAAGCGGAAGTTGGCTACGATAGTCGATGGGGCGTAGGTTTGCCATCTCAATAAAGGGTTGATAAAACAACTCCATCTTTTGATAGAAGAAAGCGTGCCCGAACAAGAACCAATAAGGAAGGCTAAAACCCAATATGGAAGCGCATAGACTACGTGCAGAGAGCGATTGGAACTTGATAAGTCCTATCCACCAAAGTGGTGCAAAATAGACCATTTGTGGGAAAAACAGAGTTCCTATGCTTAGAAATACGAATGCAAAGAATATATCCGAAGATGCACGGCCTTTGTGGTAGCTACGAAACAAAAAGTAGAGTGACACAAGAAATCCTGCAGAAGCAATATCGCCAGGATATAGCAAGTGCATAGCCGGACACGCTGTGATAAGCAAAAAGTAGAGTGAGGTCTGCACCGATGCGCGCATTCGAATGATGTTATACACGTTGTTAAACTCAATCAAGAAGTAACCCATCGAGGCATAAAGCACATATCCAGCAAGTTTGTTGAGCCATAGTGGTATGCCGTGCAATATATCGGATAACATCCCCAATGGAGCATAGTTGACACTACGCTCGTAATCTATGGAGGTGATGAAACTTGTAGCAAACCAACAAATAGTGCATACAAAAATAACGGCGGGCAGTGTCCACCTGCCTGCCGTCACCATTCCTTGTAGTCTGACGCCTCTTGCCATTACATTATAAATCGAAACCGATGTCGCGACGATAGTTTTTCTTCTCGAACTGAATCATCTCTGCCACTTTGTAACTCTTTGCAAGTGCTTCTTCGCGTGTATCTCCATACGAGCTGATTGCTATTACGCGGCCACCGTCGGTCACTACCTTGCCCTCTTTGAACGTGGTTCCAGCGTGGAAGACAATGCTGTCTGTTTGAGCAGCCTTGTCCAATCCGGTAATCTCATAGCCCTTTTCGTATGCTTCGGGATAACCACCGCTTACCATCATTACACAAGCTGCTGTGCGTGGATCAAGCTCCAATGTCTTTGTGTCGAGGTTGCCCGCAGCCACTCCTTCAAGTAGTTCCACCAAGTCGCTTTTGATGCGGAGCATTACGCTTTCGGTTTCAGGGTCGCCCATACGCACGTTATACTCTATCACCATTGGTTCGCCATTTACCTTGATTAGCCCTAAGAAGATAAAACCTTTGTATAGAATATCATCAGCTCTCAATCCGTTTACGGTTGGCTCGATAATGCGAGTACGCACCTTTTCCATAAACACTTCGTCGGCAAAAGGAACTGGAGTGACACTGCCCATACCGCCTGTGTTTAAGCCTTTGTCACCTTCGCCAATGCGCTTGTAGTCTTTGGCCACTGGAAGCACCTTGTAGTGTTCGCCATCGGTAAGCACAAATACGCTACACTCGATACCACTCAAGAACTCTTCGATAACAACCGTTGCCGAAGCGTCGCCAAACATGCCTCCAAGCATCTCTTTCAGCTCTTTTTGAGCCTCTTCGAGGGTAGGGAGAATAAGTACACCTTTGCCTGCACACAAACCGTCAGCCTTCAATACATAAGGTGCTTCGAGTGATGCTAAGAAGTCAAGTCCTTCTTGTAGATTTGCTTGTGTCACGCTTTTGTAGCGGGCAGTAGGGATGTTGTGACGCTCCATAAACTCTTTGGCAAACTCTTTACTGCCTTCGAGTGTAGCTCCTTTTTGTGTAGGGCCTATGATTGCGATGTGTTTTGTCTCTTCATTGCCTTGGAAGAAGTCGTACACACCCTTCACCAATGGGTCTTCGGGGCCTACTACAATCATCTCAATCTTTTCATCGAGTGCAAACTTTTTCAAAGCTTCAAAGTCGGTAGCTTTGATGTTGAGGTTTTCGCCAACCGATGCTGTTCCAGCATTTCCGGGTGCGATATAGAGTTTTTCTACTTTGGGACTTTGAGCGATTTTCCACGCCATTGCGTGTTCGCGTCCGCCTGAACCTAAGAGCAATAATTTCATAATGATTCGGGTGTTTATAGTTATTTTATTGTATTACAAATGATCTTCAAAATAGCGTGTGATGGCTTCGTGCAGATGAACCCTGTCTCTGCCTATCACATTGTGCTTATGCCCCGGATAGATAAACAAATCGGGGTAAGTGCGTGCCTCTACACAAGCTTTCATAAACGAAAGGGCGTGTTGTGGCACACAAGTATCGTCGTGGTCGTCGTGAATCATCAACAAGCGACCTTTGAGGTTTCCTGCAAAGTTGTTCAAATTGGTGGCTTCATAGCCTTCGAGATTGCTTTCGGGGGTATCCATATAGCGTTCGCCATACATCACTTCGTAGTATTTCCAATCGATAACGGGGCCTCCAGCTACACCCACCTTATATATTTCGGGATAGCGAAGCAGCAAGGCGGTGGTCATATGTCCGCCAAAGCTCCATCCGTGCGCACCGATGCGGTTGGCATCTACATACGGAAGGCTTTGCAAGAAAGCTGCACCCAATGCTTGGTCTTTACCCTCTTCGATTCCTAATTGGCGGAAGGTGGCATTCTCAAACTCCAAGCCTCGGTTGCTGCTGCCGCGATTGTCGATGCTTAGCATCACATACCCTTTGTTTGCCATATACAAATCCCAGCCACGTGCTCCATTCTGAAAGCCATTGGTCACCATCTGTGCGTGAGGGCCTCCATACACATACACAATGGCGGGATGCTGCACGGTAGAGTCCATATCGGCAGGAGTAATCAAGCGATAATAGAGGTCGGTCACCCCATCTGCGGCTTTGATAGTACCTGTTTGAATGGTCGGCATCTTAAAGTCTTTATAGGGATTCTCAGCAGTCAGCAGTCGTTGCGGTTTACTGTCTTTTACACGTATCAAGTCGATGTTGCGTGGAGTGGTAGGAGATGAATAGTTATCTATCACGTATTCGCCCGAAGTGCTCAGTTGTGCCCGGTGTACTCCTTCGCTATTGCCTATCGCAGTTCGTTTGCCTGTGCGAGTATCTACTCGGTAAAGGTTACGATTTAAAGGTGATTCCTCTGTGCTGGCTATAACTACCTCTTTGGTCTTTGTGTTGTAGCCCAACACCTCTTGCACCAGCCACTCGCCTTGTGTGAGTGGACGGATTAGGTTTCCATCTACATCGTATAGATAAAGGTGGTTGTAACCATCTCGTTGACTTTGATAGATAAATAGGTTGTTGTCCCACGGAAGAAACTCGATGGGATTTTGTGGCTCTACATACTTGTTGTGCTTTTCTTCAAGCAAAACACGTTCCATCTCGCCCGTAGTAGCATTGTATTCGCATAGTTGGGCGTGGTTTTGGTCTCTGTTAAGCTCTATCAAATAGAGTTTTTCCTCATTGGGGCTCCAGCTGATGTTGGTGAAATAACGATTTTGTGGGTTGCCTGTATTCAAGTAAACAGTCTCTTCGGTGGTGGGGTTGTAGATGCCCACTTTTACCTCGTGGCTTGTCATTCCTGCCATAGGGTAGCGAATGTTGTTTGTTTCGGCTATGCGAGCTGTCACGTCTACCAATGGGTATTCAGTCACCATACTTTCGTCCATCTGATAGAAAGCAAGTTTGTTTCCTTGTGGACTCCAAAAGGTGCCTTTGCTAATGCCAAACTCGTTGCGATGTACAGACTGTCCGCTCACGATGCCGGTTGGCTCGTCGGTCACTTGCTTATTGTCTACAAAAAGGTTGTTGCCAATGGTGTATGCCAAGCTGCCCGAAATGGTATTGTAGTCTTGGTTGTTGGCCTCTTGTGGGAAATCGATAACAAGCACCACCTGATTGCTGCCCCAATTGTATATAACATATTTGTCGGGCAAAGAAATCAGCATATTGTTTTTCTTCTCCCACGGAAAGCGTACGTTGTAGAAATGTGATATTCTATCAATGCCGTTGCTTTGAAGCACACTGTTCACCTTTTCGAGTGTAGCGATGGTTTGTTCCTTTCCTGTGACGGGATTTCGCATTGTCACCGATTCAATATCGGGAATTGCGCACATATCTCCCCACCATTGTATTCCGTTAAGATTCTCGGCGAAACGAAAGGTCTCTCCACCGGGAATCAAATCTTCTAATGTGGGTGTTTTCTGCTCTTGCGCCACGATGTTTGTCATACAAAAGGCTTGTAATACCAATAGTAGTAAATATTTTCTTTTAATCATTATTCTATCAAATAACAGATAGCATACCTTTCTAAAAAGGTATGCTATTTGAGATTATTCCTTGTCTTTATCTTTGCTAAAGAATCTTTTTCTGCCTTCTCTTGCTTCTTTACGTTTGCTTTCGCTATCGGTTTTGTCGAAATATTGTCTTTCGCCAAAGCCACGCTCTGTTGCCATAGCAGCATCGCTGTCTTCGCGTCGGCCTTTGAACTCTCTTCGTGGTGGACGGCCATCTCCCTCTTCGCGTGGTTTAAACTCTCTTCGTGGTGGGCGGCTGTCTCCCTCTTCACGTGGTTTGAACTCTCTTC
>CAMTPA010000063.1 GCA_947074275.1 uncultured Bacteroides sp. | reverse complement strand
AGATGGAATCTCGTGACTGGAGTTCAGACGTGTGCTCTTCCGATCTATTTTTCATTGAAAAGTGAAAAGGAGATTTCTATCATAGCCAAAAACTCTGATGGAGATTTGTCGGAAGCTGTTAAGGTTGGAATCTATCCGCAAAACCCTTATCTGGAGGAAGGTGCATTTGATAGTGACATTTCCCCTTTATACGTAGGATATACCGACTCAAAAGGAGAGATTAATGAGAAAATTACAGTTCCTTCTAATTTGAAAAAACTATATATTTTGCCATTAACCAATGGATATGGTTCTTTTTATGAAGTAAGTGTTACTGATTATATCTCTGTTCAGATGCAAGGTGCTACATTTGAATATGCTCCAGGCACTCGTACAATAGTAGATGTAACTTCTTCACCAATAAGCAATATTTATCAAACTTATTCTATCTATGCAAATAGCGAAGTGAATAATGATGGCATTCCTCTTGTTGGTACGAATTTAGTTTCCAAAGAAACACTTTCGCCTACGTTTATAAACAAAGTAAACTCCTGGTATCCGGAGGCAAGTAATATACAAACCGCAGACTTATCAATGAATTCGGATTTGATAGTAACGGCAGAAAATGGTGCAGAGGTGTGGATGACGTTTATTGGAGATGGTGGTTTCAATGTAAATAATGCTAATGTATACAACTCATTGTTTTATTACAATTATAAAAGTGGAGATATAAAATCTCGTTCGGATGCGCAAGACTTACGAATGACTTTACTTTTGCCTAATACAAATGAGCGTCAATGTCCGAGTGGTATAAAGGTTCAATTGCTATATTGGGATAAAACTAATGGAACATATAGCACTGTTTTCCCTAAAGATACATATATTGGTTTTGCGGTAGCACGTTCTGGATATAATAAGAATAATAAAACGGTTAATGAGAAAGACTCTTATGCTTTTAGAAATTTGGATTATCCTAAAACGGGCAACCAACCACAAGGTTTTTATTTCTCAACTCCTACATTAAACATAACCAATAAAACGCAATCTGTAAATCGAGTAGTAGATGATTTTAATTGTGTTGTTTGTGGCTTTGATATTCGTCGTTCGGACGACCCTAAATCAGACTTTGATTTTAATGATGTAATCTTCAAAGTTACCTCTTCTCCCGTGTTGGTAGTAAAACCCGAAGAAGAAATTCCTATTATTGATGAAGTGCATACATTAGAAGCCATTTACGGAACACTTGCTTTTGAAGACCAATGGCCTAATAAAGGTGATTATGATTTTAATGATGCAGTGATAAATTACGCATACGAAATAGGAAAGAATACAAATAATGAAATTACAAAGATTAAATTAAAATTTACTCCTATCGCTAAAGGTGCAGCTGCATACACAAGAATCGGATTTGGTATAGAGCTTCCCATCAATAGCAATGATGTTGATAATGTAACAGGAGCTACGCTTGAAAGCGGAAATAATCTAGCTACTATTATCGTATGGGGCGAAAATAACTTATTCTTAGGCAATCAAGGGGCTTTTGTTAATACAGAAAAAGGGGTTCCATACAAATCTTTCGATCCAGTATATGTAGAAGTTACAATAAAGAATCCAGTAAAAAACATATCAATGTTCAAGTTTAACCCATTTATTTTTGTAAATGGACGTTCGAAAGAGATACATTTGGTAGACCATCAGCCAACACCTAAAATGGATTTGACATTATTTGGAACTGTCAATGACCGGTCAGACATTGCAAACAATATTTATTATCGTATGGATAATCGATATCCTTGGGCTTTGGATTTTCCACGGGCAACTGATAATACACCAGTTTGGAGCTATCCTAAGGAAATGTCTATCATCTCGTCTGCTTATTTAAAATATAACAGATGGATTGAAAACCAATCTGATTTATCGTGGTTCGATTCAACTATATCTGGCAATGTCGATCAAGAAGAGCTGTATTGATAGTGATATACTGAAATAATCATATATAAAAAAAGAGCTAATGCCTAAAAAAGGCATTAGCTCTTTTTTTTATTACTACTCATATTGGCATTGCACAATTTTCCTTTTCCTTTTTCATAATACATCTTGATAAAACATTTATCTTTGCGGTATGAGTGAGGATACCTACAAAACGATTACAACAATATCTGAAGCCATCTATACCGAGAAGCGAAGCAAGTTTATCGCCATTGCTATTCCTGTACGTTGTTTGGAAGAGATAAAAACACACCTTGATACTTATCAAAAAAAATATTACGATGCCAGACACGTGTGTTATGCCTATATGCTGGGATATAAACGAAATGATTTTCGTGCAAACGATAATGGAGAACCCTCCGGAACTGCAGGAAAACCAATTTTGGGACAAATTAACTCGAACGAACTAACTGATATATTGGTAATAGTAGTGCGCTATTTTGGTGGTATAAAACTGGGAACAAGTGGCTTGATTGTGGCATATAAAGCGGCAGCAGCTGAAGCCATTGCAATGGCCGAAATTATAGAAAAAACAGTAGACGAAAGTATCTCCTTTTGGTTTGAATATCCTTTTATGAACGATGTAATGAGAGTTGTAAAAGAAGAAGATCCTCAAATTGTACAACAAAGTTATGATACTGATTGTTGTATGACACTTAGAATCAGAAGCTCGTTAATGCCAAAACTGAAAGCAAGATTAGAAAAAATTGATACGCTTCGTTTTGATACAGAAGATTAATATTTAATATATAAACTCTTCACATTTATCAAGATAGATGTGAATAAATGAGCTGATAACTGTTTAGACTTTATTAATCAGGTTCTATTAAGTAAAATTAAAATTGAAATATATGGCTTTTGAAGCAACTAAAAAAGAATGGAGTGAATTGTACGCTTTCTTTCACTTGCTGGCAACTGGTGAAATGGTATTGGGAACTGCTGATGTGAAAAAAAGCGAGATTAATTGGCGCATATCCTATATCCAACGTGAGGAGCACGACGGGGCTCGAAAATATTACATCGAAGACCAGAATATACGGATTGTAGGTGAAAAAGGTGAACAGTTGATTCCACGTGAAGATTTTAATGCAGTTTCAGAGCTAATTCTGAATGCAATAAAAGCCACAAAAGAAGACACTGTATCTTCGCCAGATGGAGTAGAGGAGTTTTTAGACGCAATTTCTATATTCGATTTGGAAGCTCACACAGAAGACCGTACTGATTTTTCCATTGCATTTTGGCATCCCGATGCACCATTAACAGGTTTCAATGTTCGCTCTCGATTGAGCAGTATGACACCTCTGTTGGATGGTGGAAGAAGTGCTAATTTGAAATTTGAACAAACAGGAGTGAAATTTGCAAATCCGACTGTAAACAAAATAAACGCCTTACCTGAGTCTTCCAATGAAGTGGCGGAACGAATGATGATGATTGAGCGTTTGGGTGGAATATTAAAATATTCAGATGTAGCAGATCGAGTTTTTCGTTCCAACCTGTTAATGATTGATTTGCATTTTCCACGTGTGCTTGCCGAAATGTTACGTTTGATGCAGCTGGATGGCATTACTCGAATAGCAGAGCTAACAGAGGTTATAAAACAACTCAATCCTTTGAAAATCAAAGAGGAATTGATTCAGAAACATTGTTTCTATGAATACAAAATGAAACAATTCTTAATGAGCTTAGCTCTTGGTATGCGCCCAGCAAAGATATTTAATGGCATCGATTCGGCGATTGAAGGAATAATCCTAATTAATGGAGCAGGTGAATTGCTATGTTATCATAAGTGGGAAAAGAAAACATTTGAGGATTTTTTATTCACCAATACTCGATTTGAAAAAGGAGCTGTAGAAAAAGACAAATATGGCTTTTTGGAGCGAGAAAATGGTACTTATTATTTTAAATTGAATGCAAAAATTGGATTAGTGAAACGATAAAATGAATGTTGTTATGAATGAAATATTGAATAATATAAAGCAGCGTAGAAGTGTGCGTGCATATACCAAACAGCAGATTTCAGAAACAGACTTAAATACAATTCTTGAGGCTGCTCTGTATGCTCCAAGTGGAATGAATTATCAAACGTGGCATTTTACCGCCGTTCAAAACAATGATAAGTTGCAGCTTTTGAATGATTGTATTAAAAAAGCATTTGCTAAAAGTGATGATCTGCATTTGCAAGAACGGGGTAGTAATCAGTCTTATTGTTGCTATTATCACGCACCAACCTTAGTTATTGTGTCAAATGAATCTACTCAATGGTGGGCGGCTATGGACTGTGCTTGTGCGATACAAAATATGTTTTTAGCGGCTACTTCGTTGGGAATATCGTCGTGTTGGATTAATCAGTTAGGCACTACTTGTGATGATGATTTAGTGCGTGAATTTATTACAGAATTGGAAGTTCCTAAAAACCATAAAGTTTATGGGTGTATAGCTTTAGGATATGCGGATAACAATGTGTTCTTAAAGAAAAAAGTAATAAAAGAAGAGCTGATAACCATTGTGAGATAGGACTTGCTGAATGTATGATTAAAATGCTTATACTTAGCATATAAAGAAAATGCGAATTGAGATATGTTAAATAAAAACAAGCCTAATTCGCATTTCTTTTATGTATTAATATTTATTTTAGCAGTCAAATGAAAGATAACAAGTTGGTAATAGTTTTCTATCTCCAAGCGTGTTGTCTATTCGAGCTACATTTATCCAGAATTTGTTACTTTTTACACTTTCAATAGGGTATGCGGCTTTTTCTCTTCCGTAGCAATGATTCCAATTATCACTTACTATTTCATATTCGGGATGAGGTGCATTTATTAATACATTATCTTCTTTAGAAACATCTCCATTTTTTACTTCTTGAATTTCAGCCCATATGTTTTCCAACACATCTACGAAGTTGTCTAACTCTGCGAGGCTTTCACTTTCGGTCGGCTCAATCATTAACGTACCGTGAACAGGAAAAGAGAGAGTAGGAGCGTGATAACCATAATCCATTAACCGTTTGGCTATGTCATTTTCGGTAATACCAGTTTCTTCTGTTATTTTTCTACACTCCAAAATCATCTCGTGTCCTACATATCCTCTATTTCCTCGATACACTATTCCATAGGTGTTATTCAAACATGCCGTCAGATAGTTTGCATTGAGAATAGCTGCTTTGGTAGCCATAGCCAACCCTTCTGCTCCCATCATACGAATGTATCCGTATGTGATAGCCAAAATTCCAGCACTTCCAAAAGGTGCAGAGGATACTTGGTTCATCTGATTTCCAAAAAAACTGTGTCCTGGTAAAAAAGGCAATAAGTGTTGAGCGACTCCAATAGGGCCAATGCCTGGACCACCACCACCGTGTGGCGAAGCAAAGGTTTTATGAAGATTCAGATGACATACGTCGGCACCGATATATCCGGGATTGGTTAAGCCTACTTGTGCATTCATATTAGCCCCATCCATATACACTTGTCCTCCACATTGATGAATGATATGACAAATTTCCATAATTTCAGTTTCAAAAATACCGTGTGTTGATGGATAGGTAATCATCAATGCCGCCAAATCATCCTTATTTTCTTCTGCTTTATTGCGAAGGTCTTCCATATCCACATTTCCATGTGTATCGCAAGCACAAGTAATAGTAGTATAGCCTGCTTGTATAGCCGAAGCTGGATTGGTGCCGTGTGCCGAAGCTGGTATTAAAACTTTACTGCGATGTCCTTGTCCGATACTTTCTAAGTAGCTACGAATCACCCTTAAACCTGTGTATTCACCCGCTGCGCCAGAATTAGGTTGCAAGCTTATTCCTGCAAAACCAGTTATGATTTTCAAGTCTTCACTTAAATTATTTATTAAGCTGCGATATCCCTGCGCTTGGTCTTCGGGCACTAAAGGATGAATGCACAAAAATCCAGGCATACTCAATGGAAGCATTTCAGAAGCAGCGTTGAGTTTCATGGTACACGAACCTAATGGAATCATAGAGTGGGTAAGAGAAATATCTTTTCTATCAAGTCGTTTGATGTAGCGAAGCATTTCTGTTTCGGTATGATACTTTTGAAAAACGTCGTGAGTAAGATAGTTACTGGTTCGCTTTATAATTTTCGGATAGGGTTTAGCATCGGGAATTTCTTCTATTTTTTGATAATCTTTTTCTGCCGCAACAGCAAAAATGGATATAAGTTGATTAACTCCTTTTACGTCGGTGGTTTCATCAATGCTGAACCCAACATCACCGTTGTCGAAATAGCGAAGATTCACTTCTTTGCTTAGTGCTATTGTGCGTATTTTCTGTGCAGTCGCATTGTCGGGTAGTGCAAATCGTAAAGTATCAAAGTAATACTTGTTTGTTTGGATATAATCCAGTTTTGTAAGAGTTTTATCCAGAAAATTAGCTATACTATGAATTCGATGTGCAATATTATATATACCTTGCTGCCCGTGATATACAGCATAAAAGCCGCTCATTGTAGCAAGCAATGCTTGCGCTGTACAGATATTAGACGTTGCTTTTTCTCTTTTAATATGCTGTTCGCGCGTTTGTAATGCCATACGATAACATTGCTTTCCATATTTGTCTTTTGAAAGTCCAATAATACGTCCTGGCATATTTCGTTTATACTCGTCTCGAACAGCAAAATATGCAGCTGAAGGGCCGCCATAGAAAATAGGAGTACCAAAACGCTGAGCTGTGCCAAATACAATATCTGCACCCCATTCGCCTGGAGGAGTAATCAATGCAAGGCTAAGTAAATCGGCTGCTACCGCAACTTTGCATCCTGCTTCGTGAGCTTTGGAGGTGAAATCTTTATAGTCTTCGATACTTCCATCGGCATTTGGATATTGAATGACACAACCAAAAACTTCAGAGGTAAAATCAAACTCTTGATATTTTCCAATGCGAAGTTCAATACCTTGTGGTATAGCACGCGTAGTCATCACTGCAAGTGTTTGAGGGAATATATTTTCATCTACGAACATCACGTTTGCACCATTTTTTTGCTTTTCACGTGGACGAAGCGCATACATCATATTCACAGCTTCGGCTGCCGCAGTTGCTTCGTCCAATAATGAGCAATTGGCCAATGGCATGGCGGTTAAATCGCAAATGGCTGTTTGAAAATTCATCAAAGCCTCCAGTCTTCCTTGCGATATTTCGGCCTGATAGGGAGTGTAGGAGGTGTACCAAACAGGATTCTCGAACACATTTCTTTGAATAACGGCTGGCGTAATTGTATTGTACCAACCCATACCTATATATGTAGTATAGAGTTTATTCATTGCTGCGATTTGCACAATGTGATTATAAAACTCGTATTCGGTCATTGCTGGAGATAGAGACAATGGTTTGGGAAGACGAATATTCTCAGGAATGGTTTTATCGATCAATTCGTCCAATGTGTCTACACCTATTTTACGTAACATAACTTCAATATCTTCGTCGCATACTCCAATATGGCGAGAAGCAAATGAATCGTTTTTCATAATGGTAGTGATTATAAAGTTGTTTTTCGCATTAATTATCGAAAGAATGGGTTCTCGGCTTTTTCGTTACCAATGGTAGTAGGTGCTCCGTGTCCTGGATAAACTACTGTGTCGTTGGGCAATGTGAAAAGACGGCTGCAAATATGTTCGATTAGTTCATCAAAGTTGCCTCCTGTCAAGTCGGCTCTACCGATACTTCCTTGAAATAATACATCGCCTGTAAACAAGCAGTTGTCTGCTTTGCAATAATAAACAAGGCTTCCTGGCGAATGTCCTGGCACGTGTATTGCTTCCAAAGATGAGTTTCCAAAGGTTATAATATCTCCATCATATAAATATTTACCTAAGGCTACTGGGGCTTCGGGCAACTGAAAACCAAACATACGGCTTTGTTTTGGGGCTTCGTCTATCCAAAATTCATCGGCCTGATTGGCTTCTGCTTTTATACCAAATTCTTGTAGCATAAACGGATTGCCAAAGATGTGATCTAAATGCAGGTGTGTATTTAGCAAGTGCTTTACAGTTAATTCATTGCTAATGATAAAATTTTTCAGAGCTTGTTTCTCTTCATCGTAAAAACATCCCGGGTCTATTACTACCGCTTCTTTGGTCTCATCCCAAAGTACATAGCAATTGACGGGAAACATATTGAATTCAAATCTTTTAATTTTCATATTTTGTTATCGTAGAAATAAAATAATTGTTTCTGTTTCGTCTATCTAAATAGGAACATATACCACTTTCTTGGTTTCAAAAAATGGCTCTCCAAAGTCTTCCGACAGATTCTGCATCATAACTTTGTTTTTGTAAGGCATCGTTTCATTCTGCAACTCACCACCTTTTAGGCAAATCAAACCATTGGGGAGTGCGTTTTGTTGAACGGGAGAGATGTTCTTTTTGATAATCTTTATTAAATCGACCAAAGGCATTACTGCTCGGCTCACCACAAAATCGAATTGCTGTTTTTCTTCTTGTGCACGAGCGTGCCTAAAAGAAACATTTTTTAGTCCGATACTATTTGCAACTTCCGATGCTACTCGCACCTTTTTTCCGATACTGTCTACCATATGAAACTTCACTTTGGGAAACAGTATAGCCAATGGTATGCCTGGAAATCCTCCACCAGTACCTAAATCCATTACGGTGGTTCCTGGTTGGAAATTAATCATTTTTGCAATGCCAAGCGAATGCAACACGTGATGTTCGTATAGGTTTTCAATATCTTTACGAGAAATGACATTGATTTTAGAGTTCCAATCAATGTACAAATCATAAAGAGCCGTAAATTGTGTACGTTGCTCTTCGGTAATGTTCGGAAAATATTTCAGTATGATTTCCACTATTATTTTATAAATAAGTAGGTTATAATATATTTTGAATTAAATAATCTTATTTGAGTGCCTCAATCACAGGGTTGGTGCTTAGCCAGCTCTTAATTTTGCTATAAGGCAAGCATACGGATATTGATCCCATTGCATAAGGAGCTATATCATATACGTTATAGTAAAAAGTTATGCCTTTCTCGTCTAAATAAAAGTTCTCGATAGGTGTAATCTCGCCAATAGAACCATATCCTATGTCTTCCAGTTCGCTACGATTTTTTGCTTTATTGGTTATCATCAGCTCTTCCCAAATCAAATCGGTAATATCTTCTTTGTAATTGCCTACAAATACATCATCCAAGTGTAATGGTCGCATCAAGCCTAAATCAATATTGAGAAAAGTGGTCATATAAATACCGTGTGCGCCACCTGTATATTCATCGTAATAAGTGCGGTAGACTAATAATCCTTTATTATAATACTGCACATTGCTTTCAATATTTTTGTAGTACGAATACCACGAACCGATAGCCCCCCCTTCTGGTTGGTCTCTTTCGTCTTGTTTATAAAGAGGTTCCAAATCGTTGCGGTAATCTTTGATATAGTTAGAAACGTATCTGTCGATAGCTTCTTGTGGAGTTGACGAAGCATATCTTTCTCCTAAGCAGGCACTTATAAAATAATAATCCAGTGAATCTTTTAGTAGTTCGTCTGATGATTTGACGGGATAAGTGAAATTGATAATCACATTGCAAGCGGGTTTGGATGTATCAGCAAATAGGTATGCAGTTTTATTTACCTGTATGCTGTCAAACTCTAAATTTCCCATTTTTTTATTCACCTTGTCACCACAGGAAAACAAAAAAGCACTTACTGAAAGTATTATTATCGGCAAGCTTACATATTGTTTTTTCATAAGGGTTTCTTCTTTAAATTCAACATATTCGTATTAGTTCGTAATTGACAAATATAGAACTTATTACTGAATACGACGAATAAAAAAGAGAAAAAAACTTAGTCTGAAACCTGCTAAACTAAATCAAAGTTTTCAATGATTAAAAGACAACCTATGCTTTAATTAAAAGGTTTAATAGCGATTTGATAAACATTAATAATTGAGCTGCAAACTATTAATGTTCTGCGCAACAGATGTTAATGTTCTGAAGTGCGAATATAGACAGATAAACAGCCAATTTACTGAATATTGCTAAAATGAACCTAAAAAAAGTGATTTCGCGTTGATGAGACTATATATTGAGAAGAAGCAAGCGATATATGCAAAATTAAAATTATATTTGGAAGAGGATTAAAATTGAAAAGGTATAAGTTATGAGTAAAATAGAAAAAAGTGCATTTCCTGTGTTGCAGCTGCATTGTGCAGGATGTGCTGCCAATGTAGAAAAAATAATACGCAAGATAGAAGGGGTTTCGGAAGCATCGGTCAATCTCGCAACCAATACATTGACAGTTGTTTACGATTCGAGCAAAACATCGCCAGAGGCAATGAAGGTTGCAGTGCAAGCTGGCGGTTACGATTTGATTATAGAAGCGGAAAATAAACGTGAGGAAATTAAAGAACAACAGCAACAAAAGGAATATCGCACACTTCGAAAACAGGTAGTTGGAGCGTGGGTGTTTGCAGTGCCAATGATGGCGCTTTCGATGGTGTTTATGCATTGGACTTTTTCTAATATAATGCAATTGATATTGACAGTGCCAGTAATGGTATTGTTTGGGCGTTCTTTCTATGTAGGAGCTTGGGCACAGGCCAAACAAGGACGTTGCAATATGGATACGTTAGTGGCATTGAGCACCTCGATTGCTTTTCTATTTAGTCTTTTCAATACTTTCTTTCCGCAATTTTGGCTCAGTCGCGGACTCGAATCACACGTTTATTACGAAGCTTCAGTAGTTATAATTGCTTTTGTATTAACAGGCAAATTAATGGAGGCACGTGCAAAAGGAAACACTTCTGCCGCCATCAAGAAGCTGATGGGGCTTCAACCCAAAACAGCTTTTATACGACGCAACAACCAAGAGGTAGAAATACCTATCGAAGAACTTAAAATAGGCGATGAAGTAGTGGTGCGGCCCGGCGAACAAATACCCGTGGATGGTATCTTGTCTGAAGGGCATTCGTATGTGGACGAGAGTATGATAAGCGGAGAACCTATTGCAGTAGAAAAAACAGTTGGAAGCAAAGTGCTTGCTGGCACAATCAACCAGAAAGGTGCATTTGTGATTGTGGCTTCGCAGGTAGGAAGTGCAACAGTATTGGCTCGCATCATCAAAATGGTACAAGATGCGCAAGGAAGCAAAGCCCCTGTGCAGCGCATCGTAGATAAAGTGACAGCCTTTTTTGTCCCTATCGTGCTAATCGTTTCAGTGATTACTTTCGCATTATGGTGGCTTATAGGTGGCACGGAACTTATTTCGTATGGAGTGCTTTCGGCAGTATCGGTATTGGTGATAGCTTGCCCCTGTGCTTTGGGGCTTGCTACACCAACTGCCTTGATGGTAGGCATTGGCAAAGCGGCCAATCAGCATATACTTATAAAAGATGCTGTTGCTTTAGAGCAAATGTGCAAAATCAGTGTGGTAGCACTTGATAAAACGGGTACTTTAACCGAAGGACACCCCACTGTATGTGGCTGGATATGGGGAAAACAAGCAAATGAACAATTTAAAAATATTTTGCTGGCAGCCGAGATGAAATCGGAACATCCACTTGCCGAAGCGATTGTTGAATCTTTACAAGCCGAAAAAATAAAACCTGTAATATTGGATAGTTTTGAAAGCATTACGGGAAAAGGCATTGTTGTAAAAACGTGTAATACGCTTTATTGGGTCGGCAATCATAAACTTATAAAAGACAATGAAGCAACGCTTCCTGATATTATCACCGAAAGATTGGTAGAATATGAAGCAGAGGGCAATGGAATCATCTATTTTGGCAAAGGACAAGATGTTTTAGCAGCTATCGCAGTAACAGACGCTATAAAACCAACATCATCGGACGCTATTAAGGAACTTCAGAAACAGGGTATAGAGGTGTGTATGCTTACAGGAGATGGTCAACGAACAGCACAATCGGTAGCCCGAAAATTGGGACTCAATCAGTTTGAAGCTGATGCTTTGCCCGAAGACAAAGAAAACTTTGTGCGCGAGCTGCAACTTCAAGGAAAAAAAGTGGCAATGGTGGGAGATGGTATCAACGATTCGCAAGCATTGGCATTGGCAGATGTAAGTATCGCAATGGGGAAAGGTACAGATATAGCAATGGATGTAGCAATGATAACATTAATGACTTCTGATTTGCTATTATTGCCAAAAGCATTTGGATTATCGCGTCAGACTGTGAGGCTTATTAAGCAAAACCTCTTTTGGGCTTTTATTTACAATCTTATTGGAATACCCATTGCAGCAGGTGTGCTGTTTCCATTGTTTGGTATATTACTCAATCCGATGCTTGCAAGTGCTGCAATGGCTTTTTCAAGTGTGAGTGTTGTTTTAAATTCGCTAAGTTTAGCAAATAGAAAATAAAAGTATGCCTTTAGAATTCAGCATAATAAAAATTAACTGGTTCTGAATTCTAAAGGTGTCATTCCTACATATCTTTTGAAGTATTTTCCAAAGAATGAAGCATTGGGAAAGTTTAATGAATAAGCAATCTCTTGAATCGTGAGGTTGGTAGATTTCAATTTTGCTTTTGCATCCATAATAACCACATAAGATATGATATCCAATACATTTTTGCCCGTCACCTGTTTCACGGTAGTACTAAGGTGTTGCAATGATATTCCTAACTTATCTGCATAGAATTGTGCTTTACGCTCTATTGCATAATGCTGTGTGACAAGTTGCACTAACTCTTTGCAAATTTCTTCTTTTCGTGTGATAGGATGGGCATCTCCTGAGTATGATTTATAAACAGCACTCACACCTGTGGTCACAGAATTAAGAACAGCCTCGTTCGCATCACTTGTCATCTGAATACTTTCATTGTAAGTCACTCTCGAAACAAGTGAAAAATAATCATTAAAGTAACTTGCAATTTCAGGAGATAAAGGGACTACTGGATATTCTGCAATTTTAGAAAATGAGTCAACTAACTTTTTGATAAGATTAATTCTTTCTAAGCAAGCCGCAGAAAAACCTATAAAAGAAAGTTTTACTTTTTCGGTACGTTCACGAAATTGAATAATAGTTCCAGGAAGTAAGGTGACCAAATCGTTTTTCTTTATTTCATAATCAATCAAGTTAATTGTTGCTTTCATATCACCTTCCATACAAACGCAAAAAATAGCGGCTTGCAGACGACAAGATTGTTTATAGATATTCAAAATATCTTCTGTAACATCTGGCCACGCTACAATCTCGCATGGCAAATCTACTTGAGGAAATTCAGTAGCCATAGTATTGGGTATATATAATTTATTCGCAAATTTACACTTTATTTTTAAACATTCAACAAATTGATTATCTTTGTTATTATGAAAATAAGAACAGTAGAGTGGGGGATAATAAGCTATGAAGAGGCTTGGAAGCAACAAACAAGAATGTTTGATACTTTAATTTCTGCCAAAGAGAAACAAGAACCCTATGATAATTGCATCATATTATGCGAGCATCCACACGTGTATACTTTGGGACGCAGTGGCAAAGCTGGCAATATGTTATTGACAGATGATGAGCTAAAGAAAATAGGAGCTTCGCTTTTTCATATCGATCGAGGTGGCGATATAACTTATCACGGCCCTGGTCAGCTGGTTTGTTATCCCATTTTGAATTTGGAAGATTATTCATTAGGTCTTAAAGAGTATGTACACCTATTAGAAGAGGCAGTCATTGGTGTTTGTGCATATTATGGAGTAATCGCTGGTAGACTCGACAAAGCTACGGGAGTGTGGCTTGATGGAGAGACTATAAAGGCAAGAAAAATATGCGCGATAGGGGTGAGATGTAGTAAATATGTGACAATGCACGGATTAGCTTTTAACATAAATACTGATATGAAATATTTTAGCTATATTAACCCTTGTGGCTTTATAGATAAAGACGTTACTTCACTCAGCCTTGAAATTGGAAAAATGATTTCAATGGATGAAGTGAAGCAACGTCTCAATATTGAATTACGTAATCTACTTACTAAGAAATAAAAGTGTTATTTCTTCATTCTTAAAACGCGTATACCTGTCCAATTCTTATTACGAGCCAACAAGCGATTTAAAGCAAGTTTATCAACAAGTACTTTACCTTTATCAGAAGAAGCGTGCAATAAGCATAGATTGTCTTGAATATAGATTGCAATTCCCATATGGGCAACATCCAATCCAGGAATGTTGGTCGTAATTGCAATAATATCACCGTTTTTAATATATGGCACTCCTTTTACTGGGAGCACATCGCCAGGCAACCAACTAACTTCTTTATTATTGTATTGTTGTTCTATTGTTTTCATTTTGGCTACATTTTCTGGATGCTTAGCCAATTGTTCATATTTCTGTGGATTGGATGACATATAAGACAACGAAAGCTTTTGTTTATAGGGACACTCTTTTTCTGTAACATCTTCAAGAAATCCATTTTTAACGCCATTTTCTATCCAATCAGAAACATAATGCAGGCGAGATGTATACCCATCTATCTTACCATCGCGATAACGAATCTTTTTTAGGTTATTCGCAAAATCATTTTCACTCATTGCGCCTCCTTGTGTAGGACATAATGACATCGCTAAAACATACTCTACTAAAGTCGAACAATCCACTTCATCGCAATTGATTACCAACTCTTCATTGTCTCCCATTTCGAGCGTTTTTGCAACGTATGGAGTGTTGATGAATGATTGTGCATTTGCGAGCATTAGATTTCTTTCTTGTGCTATTGTATGGATGCTAACAAGGCAAGCAACCAATAATAAAATGCTAATTTTCTTCATTTGTTTAGTTTTATTCTTCGAATAAATTGATTTAATATTCTGATATTTATAATTCTACATTATTTGATTCGCATTGATGCCTTTACTAAATAAATAATTAGTAAAGCATAAGCCGCAAGAGCCAATATTTCAGACCACGCATTGCTTAACCAGGCTTCATTTAATAAATTGATGCCGCCAAAACGAAGAGCTGCACTTACTACGCCCATTAAAGCACCTCCGGCAATAAATCCAGATGCAAGCAACGTTCCTTTCTCACCACGTTCCGCATTGAGTGAAGCATCTTTGCTACGAGTTGTAACATACCAATTGATTGCGCCACCTACCACTAAAGGAACATTTAGCTCCAATGGGATGAACATTCCTAATGCGAAAGCAAGAGCGGGCACCTTGCACAAGGTTAATATGATAGCAATAGCCGCTCCAATGCCATAAAGCAACCACGGAGCACCTACACCACTCATCAATGGTTCGATAACTGCTGCCATAGCATTGGCTTGTGGAGCCGCCAGTGCGCCACTTGTAAATCCATAAGATTTATTCAGTATAATCATTACCCCTCCTACGGTGGCAGCTGATACAATTGTACCCAAGAATTTCCAAGTTTCCTGTTTTGCAGGTGTGCTACCCAGCCAATAGCCAATTTTTAAATCTGTGATAAAACCACCGGCCATCGATAACGCTGTACACACCACACCACCCATAATTAAAGAAGCAACCATTCCTGAAGGCCCTTTTAGGCCAACTGCGACCATCACTACCGAAGCTAAAATCAAAGTCATCAGTGTCATTCCAGATACGGGATTGGTGCCTACTATGGCAATGGCATTGGCTGCAACTGTTGTAAAGAGGAACGCAATACCTGCTACCAATATAATGGCAACAATTGTATGAAGCAAATTGCCTTGCATTACTCCAAAATAGAAAAATAGGAATACCAATATAAGTGTGATAATAGAGCCTACTGCTATGAACTTCATAGAAAGATCACGTTGTGTGCGCAAAACACTTTTCTCAACTACATCTTTACTTCCCATTTCTTTAGCGGCTAAGCCTACTGCACTTTTAATAATGCTCCACGATTTGATAATGCCAATGATACCAGCCATCGCTATACCACCTATACCAATACTTTTGGCGTAATACCGGAATATATCTTCAGGACTCATTAGCCCCAAAGCTGTTGTAATTTCAGGATTCCAAGCATTCAAAACGCTGTCACTCCAAAAAATAGCCATACCAGGAACAATTATCCACCACACGGCCAATGAACCAGCGCAAATGATTGCAGCATATTTTAGCCCAACAATATATCCCAAGCCCAATACGGCAGCCCCTGTATTTACCTTAAATACTAATTTTGCTTTTTCAGCAAGCATTTCTCCACCATATATTACACGCGTGGTGAAATTCTCATTCCACCAGCCAAATGTTGCAACAATGAAATCGTATAAACCACCAATCAAACCAGCCAACAAAAGGGGTTTTGCTTGACTGCCACCTTTTTCACCCGAGATAAGTACTTGTGTGGTGGCAGTAGCTTCGGGAAAGGGATATTTCCCGTGCATATCGCTCACAAAATATTTGCGGAATGGTATTAAAAATAGAATCCCCAACACGCCACCAAGCAATGAGCTTATGAATACTTGCATAAACGTAACTGTCATTTCTGGATATTTGTCTTGCAAGATATAAAGTGCGGGTAAAGTAAATATAGCACCTGCAACAACTACTCCTGAACAAGCACCAATGGATTGTATGATGACGTTTTCGCCCAGTGCCCCTTTTCGTTTTGTTGCTCCCGATACTCCAGCAGCTATAATTGCAATAGGTATGGCCGCTTCAAAAACCTGACCAACCTTTAATCCAAGATATGCTGCGGCAGCCGAGAATAGAATAGCCATAACTATTCCCCAACAAACTGACCAAGTATTTACTTCTGGATATTTTTTGTCCGGACTCATCAGAGGATTATATACCTCGCCTGGCTTTAGTTCTTTAAAAGCATTTTCGGGCAATCCTGTGAATTTGTCTTCTTCCTGTTTCATATTATAAAAAATGTGTTATTGTGTTCATTCTTTAAAATTTGGTTCAAAGAAAGCAAAAAAAAAGGAGAATTGAAAAAAACTCCTTTGTTAATAACTATTTTAATGTGAAAGTTACTCTTTTGCTGTCATATTTCCCTCAATATACAGCCGCATCATCTCATTTTTACCATTGGTGCGCAAGGTTATTGATTTCTTAAAATGTCCTGGATATTTTCCTGCTCCATTATAAGTAACTTTCAATGTTCCTACATTCCCAGGCAAGATAGGTTCTTTGGTGTATTCGGGTACTGTGCATCCACAAGAAGCTACCGCTTGATGAATAACAAGGGGAGCATCACCAATATTGGTAAATGTAAAGGTACAATCTACTACTGGATCAGATTCTGAGAATGTTCCAAAATTATGGGTTGTTTTATCAAATTTTATATCAGCTTTTCCTTGGGCAAAAGTATATCCCATTGCCAATGTCAACATCGTGAATATTAATGCTACTTTTTTCATATCACTTTTTGTTTTATTAAATTAATAGGTTGTATGGGTTTTATTAATCTGAAAATCAAAGTATTGCAAGGGCGTTTTGCAATGTTAATATTTGACTCTTAATCAGTTAATAGTTTACAAGTCAGTTGTTCATACTTATCAATCAAACTGTAAATAGCTGTTGTGCCAACAGTATTGATATACCATTGCAGCAATTTGCAACAATCAATCTTTAATTGTTGTGAACAAAGGTATAGTTTTTATTTTTAAAATAATGCCCTTTCTTTGCGAAATAGTATTAAAATAGCGTTAAACCCTTGTTTTTACAAAAGAAATGGTTCTGAAAAAAGTAGTATTCGTAGCTTTTTGTTTTTTAGTCTTGATAGCTTGTGATAATAAAGAAAAAACACACTCAGGCTTGCAAAAGTGTGATTTTCAAAAAGAAATCGACGGGCAATCTATTAGTTTGTTTGTGTTGAAAAATGATAACGGTATGGAGGCTTGTGTCACTAACTTTGGAGCACGGCTGGTGTCGTTGATGGCTCCCGACCGGGAAGGACACTGGGAGGATGTAGTGTGTGGATATTCTAATATAGATGATTACCTAAATAATAAACAAAATTTTGGAGCTACTATTGGTCGTTATATTGGTAGAATATTAAACTCTACATTTACGCTCGATTCTATAACTTATCATTTGCAGCCCAATACAGGAGTGCATTGCGCACACGGTGGAAATCCAGGGTTTGCAAATCAAATATGGACGGCAGAGCAAAATGCGCCCAATAGTCTAAAATTGTCTTTGCTATCGCCCGATGGAGATAATGGGTTTCCGGGGAATCTACGTGTAGATATAACCTACACTCTTACAAATAAAAATGAATTGGATATTGCATATCAAGCTACAACCGATAAACCTACTGTTATAAACCTCTCGCATCATTCGTTTTTTAATATATCGGGCAATTTGAACAGCTCGGTAGAAGATCAGCTTTTATACATTAATGCAAAATATCTTACTCCTTATGATTCTCTAAAATGCGTAACGGGTGAATTTATGGAAATAAACAATACACCATTCGATTTCACGACTTTGCGATTGATAGGTGATAGAATAGACGAAGCCGATGAACAATTAAAAGTAGTAGGGGGATACGATCACAATTGGGTTTTGGATACAAATGGCGATTTATCAGAATTGGCAGCTAAAGTAGTTGATGAAAAAAGTGGGCGCACATTAGAGGTTTATACCAACGAGCCTGGATTGCAAGTGTATACATCTAACGGTTTAAAAGGAAACCTTATTGGCAAAAATAAGATTGCTTATCATAAGCGCACCTCTATTTGCCTCGAAACGCAACATTATCCCGATAGTCCCAATAAACCTCAATTCCCATCTACTACATTACGGCCAGGCGAGGTTTATAATAGCCGTTGTGTTTATCGTTTCGGAGTAATTTCATACAACGAATAAATACATTAGAATAACATTCCAGCCCCTATCAGTTATCATACAATAACCCAAAAATTATCATTTTATACCCAAAAACTGACAATTGGCAGTTTTCAGTCAAATAATACTTGATTTACTCCCTTGCAAATCTTAAATAATATATAAACTTGCACTACAAGAAAACGAAACATTAACCTAATATTAAAGGCGTATGAAAAGTGTAAAGATCGGAAGAGCACACGTCTGAACTCCAGTCACGAGATTCCATCTC
>CAMTPA010000062.1 GCA_947074275.1 uncultured Bacteroides sp. | reverse complement strand
AAACACTTTGGCAATCAACTATCAACATCTGACAAACCAAACATTAACAAACTATATATCACGCCACTAACAAGTAATAAACAATCATCTACAAAACACAATAAATAAAACTATTATCTATATGCAATTATTTCTCATTTAAAAACAAATATAGTTTATACAACTCAAACAAGCAACATCTATACAGAGAATTGTAAAGAAATACAAGCGACTGGAATTAAGGAAAAAAAGAGCTATATATAAATACGAAACCGTAAATGCAAAACAATAGCAATTAAAACTCAGCATATACTTAATAAACAAGGAAAATGAAATAAAAGTTTAACAAATTGTAATAAATAGCTTGAATAGAAATATGTGTTGTACTTTTGTTAATTAATTAAAAAGACTTTTTTTGCACATCTCAATATAGAGCAAACCAATGGGCGATAGACCAATATTTACCTCCGTAATAAAAGAGCTTGAGCAGCAACAAGCATTGTTGCAAATGGAATACGAATATGAAAAAGAGGAATTTTGCAAGCAAACGGAAACAATGGGTATCGCACGCAAAGTGAAGCGTGGTGTTTGTTGGTGTCCCATCCGTTTGGGCAAGAGCTATTACAACTCATTGAACCAATTGGTAATTGAATTGACTCGCTCGGAAGATTTGGATGTGAATCACTCTTTTGAATTTGGGCGACCTGTGCGCTTTTTCTATCAACAATACAATGGAACGATTGTCTATTTAGACTTTACGGCGGCGGTAAGCTATGCCGATGAGATGCGAATGGTGGTGGCATTGCCCAACACACAAGCACTGGCCGAAGTAGAAGACAAAGAAGGGCTGGGCATTCAACTGTTTTTTGATGAAACATCGTATCGGAATATGTTTGAAGCATTGTCGGAAGTTATCAACGCAAAAGACAACAAACTTGCCGAACTTAGAAATACTTTGCTGGGGAAAGAGGCTGCTAATATGCGCAATCTCTTCCCCGTACGTTTTCCGTGGCTGAATGGTAGCCAAGAGCAGGCGGTCAATCGTGTGCTATGTACCAAAGAGGTTGCTATTATTCACGGCCCTCCAGGTACAGGAAAAACCACCACTTTGGTAGAAGCTATTTACGAGACATTGCATCGTGAGCATCAAGTGTTGGTGTGCGCACAAAGCAATACAGCAGTCGACTGGATTTCCGAGAAATTAGTAGACCGTGGTGTTCCTGTGCTTCGCATCGGAAACCCTTCGCGTGTAAATGACAAAATGCTTTCGTTTACCTACGAACGTCAATTTGAAAACCATCCTGCATACAACGAACTATGGAGTATTCGCAAAGCCATTCGTGATGCAGTTGGTTCGATGCGCAGTAAAAGCCATTCGGAAAAAGAGCGGATTAGAAATAGACTTAGTAACTTGCGCAATCGGGCTACCGAATTGGAGATTCGTATCAATGAAGATTTGTTTGCAAACGCGCGTGTCATTGCCTCAACACTAATCAGTAGCAACCATCGTGTCTTAATGGGTAGGCGTTTTCCTACTCTTTTTATAGACGAAGCGGCACAAGCACTCGAAGCCGCTTGCTGGGTAGCTATACGCAAAGCAGACAGAGTGGTGTTTGCTGGCGATCATTGCCAACTTCCGCCCACCATCAAGTGCCAATCGGCAGCACACGGCGGGCTAAATGAGACATTGATGGAAAAGGTTAGCAAACGTAAGTCAGATGTTGTGTCTTTGCTCAACATCCAATATCGGATGCACGAAGACATTATGCGCTTTTCATCACAATGGTTCTATCACAACCAGCTTCAAGCAGCACCCGATGTGAAAAATCGAGGCATACTGGACTACGACACCCCTATCACGTGGATAGATACTACTGAAATGGATTTTCGTGAAGAGTATTTGAATGAAACCGCAGGACGCATCAATAAGGAAGAGGCAGAACTACTTCTTAGAGAATTGGAAAACTACATTCGCAAGATTGGCTACGAACGCATTATAGAAGAGCGTATCGACTTTGGACTCATTTCGCCCTATAAAGCACAAGTACAATACATTCGTAGTCTGCTGAAGAAAAATAGTTTTTTTCGTCCCTACAAAAAATTGATAACAGTAAATACCGTAGATGGATTTCAAGGACAAGAAAAGGATGTGATTTTTATTAGTTTGGTTCGTGCCAATGATAATGGACACATTGGATTTTTGAATGACCTACGACGAATGAATGTAGCAATAACTCGTGCTCGTATGAAATTGGTAATACTTGGAAACAGCAACACCTTAAAGAAACACCGCTTCTACCGAGAGCTTATCGAATATGTAGAGAATCTTTAATTAGAGCTTGAACCATCAAACTCCAATTTGTATATATATTCATAACCACCTCGATAAGTATCAGTATATTTTAATGGCACGCTAAGCGTGTACCAACCGAGGCTTCCATCAACAGTTGCTGCTATTGTAGCAGTCAGATTTTTCCAAGTTGTCAATGGAAGTATAATTGTACTTGCTTCATCACCATTAATGGTACACATTTGCTTGGAAGTAGAAACAGTTGTAGCTGGAGTAATCTTTCCTGTTCGCAACGAGAAGCTACACTGTGAAGCCAACCCAGTAGTCACATCACAATGCGATATTGAATCAAGAACATATCCACTTGCAGCATCAAATTCAAAAGTTAGCTTGGCGCAACAACGATTAAAAACAATCGGCACTACCTGATCGTCATTCTTTACTATGACATTTTCATCCTTCCACCAAAGATAATCTACCCCGTTATATAAATTAGTAGCAACACCCGTATATTGATTGAAATTGGGTCCTTGATCGGTGTCAAAGTCATAAGCAGATGTAGCATAAAAGTTATAAATACCCTCAGTCAGCTCCATCGTATTATATAGCTCAGACAAACGTCCATCTTCGGGCGCACGATAAATACCCATATAAGTCCACTTATTAAACCCTGGATAATCGCCAAACTGATATACGTAGATATGAGCATAACAGCCTTTGGGCAACGGAATGGGATTGTCATCATCATCGTCGCTCCGAGTGGCAGCTTTGTTTTGATTAATAGCGGCTGAAAAGGTAATCTTGATTGTTTTTTTATCAGTACTTGAATCATTCTTTTCAATTACTGAAGAGTGAAAATCAGAATCGCCATAAACATACTCTTTAACGCAACTGCCGAAAAAGAGGCTACCTAATAATAAAAGCCCAATTATAAAACATTTATCCTTTTTGCACATATACAATTATGCTATAATAGTCAACAGCATAATTAGAACAACATTGGATAACTTATGTTTAGTATGCGCCAATACTGGCAACAAAAAAACTTCCCACAATCTCGAAAGACTGAGGGAAGTTTCTACATTTTGAAATTCACAATTTATTTTAGTTGTTTTCTGGACGAAGTTTACGTACAGTAACAGCAGTTTGCCACATTTCGCTTTCACGCAATTGACGAAGTTCTTCTTCTAATTTTTCACGATAGTCAGCCTTCGAGTTGCTATCAATAGAAATTTGAGCTTCATTACCTGTTTTCACGCTATCGTAAAGTTGGTACATTACAGGCTTGATAGCATCGTGGAAAGGGCCCATCCAGTCCAAAGCACCACGCTGAGCGGTAGTTGAACAGTTTGCATACATCCAGTCCATACCGTTCTTAGCAAATAGAGGCATCAACGATTGAGTCAACTCTTCTACACTTTCGTTGAAAGCTTCAGAAGGAGTATGACCATTCTCACGCAACACTTCGTATTGAGCAAGCAACAAACCTTGAATAGCACCCATCAACGAACCACGTTCACCTGTCAAGTCTGAATAAACCTCACGTTTGAAAGTAGTTTCAAACAAATAGCCTGAGCCTACACCAATACCCAAAGCCACACATCTTTCCCAAGCACGGCCAGTAGCGTCTTGATAGATAGCGAATGAAGAGTTCAAGCCACGACCTTCCAAGAACATTGTACGCAATGAAGTACCAGAACCTTTAGGAGCAACCAATATTACATCTACATCGGTAGGAGGAACGATACCAGTACGTTCGCTATAAGTAATACCAAAACCGTGAGAAAAATAAAGAGCCTTACCAGCAGTCAAGTGTTTTTTTACAGTAGGCCATACTTCAATCTGAGCAGCATCCGATAGTAGATATTGAATGATAGTGCCGCGTTCGCAAGCCTCTTCAATATCAAACAACGTTTCACCTGGAACCCAACCATCAGCAACAGCTTTTTCCCAAGTTTTGCCACCTTTACGTTGGCCAACAATCACGTTGAAACCATTGTCACGAAGGTTCAATGATTGGCCAGGGCCTTGTACACCATAACCGATAACAGCGATTGTTTCGTTTTTCAATACTTCACGAGCTTTTTCCAATGGAAACTCTTCACGTGTTACTACATTTTCTGTAACACCACCAAAATTCATCTGTGCCATTTTGATTCTTTAGTTTTTTAATATGGTAGCGATGCCACCAAAGTTATTAGTTAAATTTATTTTTTGTCTCAAATATTAATTTTGAACGGCAAACAACTTCGCCATTCTCTTTTCTTATCTCAATCTGATATTCATCAGAGTTCACTTCATCTCTATAAAAAGAGAGTTCATCACCGTAGTAGCTTTCTGCAACATAAGCCATTTCAAACCGTCGGATACGCTTCTCTTTATATATTTCAATCGGAAACAAATCTAAGATGTGCTCTATATAACGAATGCTGTTGAAATGACCGTTCACATCAATATCGCTATATTTGGCTACATATTTGCCTATACACTCTTGATTGGTCACTTTGATACGCGATGGCTTTTCAATTGGGCAAGGCTCATCACATACATATTCTGAGATACTATCGCCATGTAATACAAATAAATCGGCAGGTTTGCGAGTTTCTAAATTAATCATTGCCCAAACAGATCGTGCATAACCTATCTTTTTTCCTTCGCTATTGCTTATCGAGAAGTTACGATCGGTAAATAGACGATAAACATTTTCTACCCACGTATCAATTGTAAACTCTTCGTATTGATGAGGCATTTCATCTAACTCGACAGCCAAACGAGACAAAACCCACGTATAGTTTGCGTGATTCAAATTAGCGATACCAAATCCACGATCGTTGGCGTGAAAGCCTGCACTATTAAGTATATGGTTTCCCAATACTCCCATCGTCAGCCTACCTGTAAAATCTACATGAAACGGTTCGGCTATCGCTTTGTATCTTGCTATTTTGTTTTTATCAGTCATTCGTTACATTCTCTTTCTTACTTGCCAAGTAACGCGATTCGCGATCGGCAAGAAACTCGTTCACACGTTCGAAACAACTGGTAGTGATAGCTACTCTACCAGAGCGAACAAACTGCAACACACATCCCAAAGCACGAAGTTCGTTGTACATCGCTGTGATGTCTTCACTACTTCCGTTCTTTTCGGCAATTGCAAATACAGGGTTAACCTCTACAATGCGTGCGTTATATTTTCGTATCACCTTCGAAGCATCAGGTGTAGCCTGAAACTCTGGAGTGGACAACTTGTAAAGAGCTATTTCGTGGCAGTATATTTCATTTTCTTCAAAGTAATGCGCTTGTAGCACATCTATTTTCTTCACAATCTGCTTTACTACCTTTTCGATTGTATTCTTATCCGTCCACACAGTAATGGTATATTTATGCACCCCTTTGATAGACGAAGCCGACACATTCAAACTCTCGATGTTTATTTGTCGACGAGTAAATACAGCCGTAATCTGATTTAACAAGCCTGCTATATTTTCTGAATGTACAATCAGCGTATATAATGTTTTATCATTCATAATTACTCACACTTAGGGGGTTAACACTCCAATAACATTTGGTTTACCGAGCCACCTGGAGGTGTCATAGGCATCACATTACCTTCTTCTATCACACAAGCTTCGAGCAAAAACGGCCCATCAGTAGCAAGCATATCGGCTATTCCTTTTTTTAGCTCTTCGCGTGTCATCACTCGTGCCGAAGGTATTTCGTAGGCCGAGGCAATCTTCATATAATCGGGGTTTAACATCGGTGTAAATGAATACTTGCGATTGAAAAACATAGCTTGCCATTGACGAACATTGCCCAAGAAGTTATTGTTGAGCACAATTATCTTTACGGGAGCTTTTTGCTCCATAATAGTGCCTAATTCTTGAATATTCATTTGCAAACCGCCGTCACCCATAAAAGAGCAAACAGTACGATCGGGGCGACCAAAAGTTGCACCAATAGCAGCAGGGAGGCTAAAACCCATTGTCCCCAATCCACCAGAGGTAAGGATACTTCTATCTTTTGTATATTTAAAGTAGCGAGCTGCCATCATTTGGTTTTGTCCCACATCTGTTACAAGAATCGCTTCATTGTTGGTAGCCTCGCTCACGGCTCTTACCACTTCACCCATCGAAAGAGTTTCGGACAATGGATTTAGTTCTGGATTGATTACTTTCTCTAATTCTATATCTTCATAAGTTTTAAAAGTATCAATCCATTTTGTATGTTTATTTGGCTTCAATAACTTAGATACTTCGGTTATTGTTTGCTTACAGTCACCCAACACTGCAACATCGACTTTTACATTCTTATTAATTTCAGAAGGATCGATATCAAAATGTATCACTTTAGCTTGTGGGGCATACGTAGCAAGATTACCAGTCACACGGTCGTCGAAACGCATACCGATGGCAATAAGTACATCGCATTTGTTGGTATTGACATTGGGGCCTAAATTGCCGTGCATACCCAACATACCTTTATTTAAAGGATGCGCAGTGGGCAAAGCCGAGAGTCCTAACAAAGTGCAGCCAGCGGGCAAGTTTGCCTTCTCGATAAACTCCCGAAGTTCTTGTTGTGCATTTCCCAATTCCACACCTTGCCCTACCAACACCAGTGGGCGTTCTGCATTGTTTATCAATTCGGCGGCCTCCAATATGCTTTGTGGGTCGGTATCGGGCACCGGAACGTAACTACGAATATAATCGAGCTTCGTGGGTACATAAGCTGCTTTTTCTACTTGTGCGTTTTTAGCAAAATCGAGTACTACCGGACCGGGGCGACCACTCTTTGCAATATAAAAAGCACGTGCTACTGCCCAAGGCACATCTTCGGCACTTCTTATCTGATAACTCCATTTTGTGATTGGCTGAGTAATACCTACCAAATCGACTTCCTGAAAAGCATCCGTACCCAAAAAGCCTATGCCTACTTGTCCAGCTATTACCACAAGAGGCGTGCTATCTATCATCGCATCGGCTATACCCGTTATGGTGTTGGTGGCACCGGGGCCACTTGTCACCAGGCAAACACCTACTTCGCCCGATGCACGTGCAAAACCTTGTGCTGCGTGTACCGCTCCTTGCTCGTGTCTCACCAATATATGGTGAATATGATTGAGATGATCGTACAATGCGTCAAACACAGGCATTATCGATCCGCCGGGATATCCAAACATCGTCTTTACACCTTGGTGTTCCAACGAACGCATCAAGGCTTCGGCACCTGTTATTAAGTCTTTACTCATCTATTTCTTTTCTATTGTGTCTTAAATAATCCAGATTCTACTCTCTGTGCTGTGTCAACCTATCAATCGTACCGCTCCTTTGTCTGCCGAGCTAACCATACTGGCATAAGCTTTCAGACTTTTAGGTACATATCTATCGCGAGTGACTGGGCGCATCGCACGTGCTGCCAGCTCTTCGTCGGTAAGTTTCACATTGATAGAACGGTTGGGAATATCGATTTCTATAATGTCGCCATCTATTATCTTGCCGATGTTTCCACCTGCTGCTGCTTCGGGCGAGATATGCCCGATGCTCAAACCAGATGTACCACCGCTGAAACGTCCGTCTGTAATTAACGCACATTCTTTACCTAAATGGCGCGATTTTATATAGGAAGTAGGGTATAGCATCTCTTGCATACCTGGGCCACCTTTGGGGCCTTCGTGTGTGATTACCACCACATCTCCACTCACCACTCTACCACTCAAGATTCCTTCGCACGCTGCTTCTTGTGAATCGAACACTTTGGCTGGTCCTGTAAACTTCCAAATACTTTCGTCTACCCCAGCTGTTTTCACCACGCAACCATCCAAAGCAATATTGCCTTTCAAAATAGCGAGGCCACCATCTTTGCTATAAGCGTGTTCCAAATCACGAATACAGCCTTCGGCTCTATCAGCATCCAGCTCTTTATATAATGTATTTTGCGAACCCAGTTCTAAGTTGAACGTCCCTGCCGGAGCACTTAAATATTTATTTATCGCTTCTGGCGAAACCTCATCTGAAGTGATGGCGTATTTATTCAACGCTTCGGCAAGTGTCATTCCATCTACCCTGCCCACAGCCG
Source organism: uncultured Bacteroides sp. (assembly GCA_947074275.1). Taxonomy (GTDB): domain Bacteria; phylum Bacteroidota; class Bacteroidia; order Bacteroidales; family Bacteroidaceae; genus Bacteroides. The sequence goes on along the minus strand of CAMTPA010000062.1, from coordinate 10,831 downwards.
TGTCAATCAAATCCGCTTGACTCAATTCGTTGAGGATAGACATAATCCCCCCCGCACGATTCACATCTTGTATGTGATATTTCTGAGTATTGGGAGCTACTTTGCAAAGGCAAGGACTTTTGCGCGAAAGTGCATCAATATCGTCCATTGTAAATTCCACACCTGCTTCGTGAGCTATGGCAAGCAAATGAAGCACCGTATTGGTAGATCCGCCCATTGCAATATCAAGTGTCATTGCATTCAAAAAAGCTTGACGTGTAGCGATGCTGCGTGGCAACACACTTTCGTCACCTTCTTCGTAATATTTATAAGCATTGTTCACGATTAATTCAGCAGCCTCTTCAAACAGTTTTTTACGATTGGTGTGAGTGGCCACAATAGTCCCGTTTCCCGGAAGAGCCAGCCCAATAGCTTCATTCAAACAGTTCATCGAATTGGCGGTAAACATCCCCGAGCAGCTACCACAAGTGGGGCAAGCGCTGCGCTCAATCTTTTCTACCTCCGCATCGCTCACACTCTGATCGGCTGCCGTTATCATCGCATCAATCAAGTCGAGATGTTTGCCATTCAGTTCGCCAGCTTCCATCGGACCCCCCGAAACAAAAACAGCAGGAATATTCAATCGCATAGCTGCCATAAGCATACCTGGAGTAATTTTATCGCAATTGCTGATGCACACCATCGCGTCGGCTTTGTGTGCATTCACCATATACTCCACGCTATCGGCGATGATGTCGCGCGATGGAAGTGAATAAAGCATACCGTCGTGCCCCATTGCAATACCATCATCTATGGCGATGGTATTAAATTCGGCAGCAAAACAACCTCTTTTCTCTATTTCGGCTTTCACCTGTTGGCCAATGTTGTGCAAATGCACGTGTCCTGGCACAAACTGAGTAAACGAATTGACAATGGCTATAATGGGTTTGCCGTTCTGTTCTTTCTTCATGCCGTTGGCTGCCCACAATGCACGAGCACCTGCCATACGACGACCTTGTGTGCTGAACGAACTACGTAACTGCTTTTTCATATCTTTTTTATCTCTACGTTTGTTGTTAAATTTTAAAAGCCTTCCTCACATTGCGGTGAGAAAGGCTTTTAAAATTTGTTCTTTATATAGGGTACGAATACATACAAAACAACCTTTCTCACACTTTCGATGTGACCACCACGAGGCGAATAATATGCAGAACTGCCAGGTTTATATTTGTATGAATATTCATATCTTTTCTGTATTTCTTTATTATGATGCTGCAAAGGTAAGCGGTTTTTTATTATCTCCAAACAAATTGAATAAAAAAAGAAAAAAAATATGATTAATCGTAAGACAATTGGGTATAAAAGATTCTTTTTTATCACATCAAACCACTGAATTGTGGTATTTTAAGGAATAAATGAAAGTGATTTATGAAATATAAAACCACCCTCCAAACAACTCTTTTTACAGTTATCCACATTCATCCCGTCAGATATTAATAATTGGCACGATACTTGTTTATATTTAGCAGGATAATTATTAATAGTTGACAGGATGTTTTTCACATTATCATAAATCGCTCATTATAGGACATTTGCACACTTACCATTTACTTAAATGGTAGATAGGCCTTGCCAGGTTGGTAGATAGGCCTTGTCAGGTCGGTAGGTAGGCCTTGCCAGGTCGGTAGGTAGATATAGCTACCAAAATAAATAAGTATTGTCAATATGGCAGTAATATAATAATGAGGTGTTATAGCAATGTGAAAATAAGCCTATATTAATGAAAGCGACAAACAAATTAATTTCTATCTTTGTTGCTTATCTCAATTTGCAGAGTATTAATTAAATAATTTAAAATCAGATGGAAACAGCAGATAACAAGTACATTACAGTAGCATACAAGCTTTACACTACCGATAAAGACGGAAAAAAAGAATTGATGGAAGAGGCGAAAGCCGATCATCCTTTTCAGTTCATATCAGGTCTTGGCACCACACTCGAAGATTTTGAAAAGAATATCGTACCATTAAATAAAGGTGATAAGTTCGATTTCACGCTTCCTGCAAGCGAAGCTTATGGTGACTACACCGAAGAGCACGTTATTGAACTGCCTAAAAACATTTTTGAAATTGAAGGTAAGTTTGATGCAGAACGTATCACTCCAGGAAGCGTAGTGCCATTGATGGACGCAGAAGGCAGACGTTTGAACGGTACAGTAATAGAGGTGAAACCCGATGTAGTGGTAATGGATATGAACCATCCGTTGGCAGGTGCCGACTTGACTTTTGAAGGTGAAGTGATTGAAAACCGCGCTGCTACCAACGAAGAGATTCAAGACTTAATGAAAACTATGAGCGGCGGTGGCTGTGGATGCGACAGTTGCGGATGCGATGATGGTGAATGTGGTGATGGAGGCTGTGAAAGCGGTGGATGCTGCCACTAATCTATTTAGGACAATACAAAAAAGGTCACAGAGATGTTTTTCTGTGACCTTTTTTTGTATCATCATTTATACTCTTATTTATGAGTCATTATTTCCAATACTACCCTATCTGTTTCATTCATCCCCTGCGAACCTATTCGAGTTAGGTTTCGGATGCTTTGATCTACATCTTCGTCGATAATACCTTCGACTGAGGTAACACAGCGATTTTCCATCGCCATCATAGCCGACAAAACGGCCGTAGAAACACCCGTTGTCACCTTCAGCGCACAACTGGGTTTTGCCCCATCACAAATCATCCCTGTCAGGTTGGCAATCATATTTTGTACGGCAAAAGCCACACGCCCATAGTCCCCCCCCATCAGCCAAGTGATTCCACAGCTCGACCCCGTGGCAGCCACCACACAGCCACAAAGAGCCGAAAGTCTGCCCAAGCTTTGCTTAATGTAGATTACGGTGAGATGACTCAATATCAACGCACGAGTTAGTTCTTCTTCCGATTTATTGTTTTCTTGTGCATAAATCACCACGGGCAAGGTAGCTGATATACCTTGATTGCCACTACCAGAGTTACTCATCACCGGAATCATAGCTCCAGCCATACGAGCATCACAAGCCCCCGACGTATAGGATAGAATCTTGGATAAAATACTATCGCCCAACATCTGCCGACGATGCTGTTCGCGCAGCATTTTGCCAAGCGAGTGTCCATATTCTCCCTCGAACGACTGTTCGGCAGCCGCTTTGTTTACACGTGCTGTTTCGAGAATGAAACGAATTTCATCCAACGGAGCAGTCGTTGCAAAATCATATACTTTCTTTAAAGTGAGCGATAATACTTCCTCTTCACTCTCGAAAGCAGCCTGATGGTGATTGTTAAGCAACACCTTGTCGTCTTTGGCTATATACACAAAGGTAGTATGTCCACCGGCTATAATGGCAGTAGCAGTTTGTTTATCGTTGCCACATTTCACCTCTATATAAAGCTTCTCTTCGATATTCTCTTTCAAAGATATTGATATACATTTTGCATCAATCAAGCGTTTCCCAGCATCTACCGCTTGGGGAGTACACTCTTTGAGTACTTCGAGTTGATAATCGGATTTGCCAATAAGAGCACCCAACGCCACCGCAATAGGTAGCCCTATCATTCCCGTGCCGGGTATTCCCACTCCCATTGCGTTTTTCAGCACATTCGCACTTAGCAGCACCTCTATTTTTTGTGGTACACAACCCAAAGTTTCGGTTGCTTTTGCCACGCAAAGAGCCACCGCTATCGGCTCAGTACAGCCAATGGCAGGTATCACCTCACTATTTATCAGTTCGATTATTTGTTTTCTTTCTGCTGGACTCATTGTTTTTGTGCTCTATATTTAAGAGTTTTGTTGAATTTAATAGACTAATTTTCTTATCCAAAAGGGCTAATTCCCCTTCTCAATAGCATCTAAAAGCCTACAAAAGTAGAAAATATAGTTTGAATAACTGTTCATAGCCATCATTTTTAGTGCGATAAACAAACGTTGCTATTATACGTTTAACAGTATAGATAACTCTAAAAACTAAAATTGTTATAAAATGTTTTATTATCACTACATTGCAATAGGTATCAAAAAAGTAACCTAATTTTGCCCGTATTTTAAAAAAACATTAAAGACTAAAATTACTAACTAAAAAGAATTTTGAATGAAACTAAAAAATTGGGTGCTGTGTCTCATTATGGGAATTATATCCGCTTCTTGCATACAAGACGAGCCACAGAATGCAGAATGTGACATATTGGAATGCAGCGTGGATGGAGACGTGCTTAAAATGGACCCAAGAATTGAGAACAACAGCATTTTCCTAATGCTAAAACCTTCGGTTGACCTTGCAAACACAGACCTTGTGCTGGACTTTGTGCTAACGCCGGGTGCAACAATAGACCCACCAAGCGGAACCGCTCGCAATTTCAGCACCCCACAAACTTATGTTGTGACCTCGGAAGATAAGAAATATCATAAAACCTATACCGTATCGTGCAGCACAGATGGTATTACCACCGTGTACAACTTTGAACACTTCGAGCTGAACAGCGCACAGAAATATTACATCTTCTATGAAGTGCAAAACGACCAAAAGCAATACATTTGGGCAAGTGGAAATGCTGGATATGAGTTTGTAGCCCTCAGAGCAACTCCCGAAGACTATCCTACCATTCCTTACGCTTTTGGGAAAGAAGGAAATTGCGCAAAAATGGAGACGAAAAGTACAGGAACATTGGGGAGTATTGCCAAAATGCCTATTGCGGCTGGGAGCTTATTTATAGGTGAATTTGTTGCAGCCAACGCAATGCTTCGCCCACTGGAAGCTACTCATTTTGGTGTTCCTTTCGATTTTGTCCCCGTTTGCCTCAAAGGATATTATAAATACAAACCAGGAGATGTATACACCGAAAGAGATGGCAGTGTAAACCCCGACAAACAAGACACATTTGATATTTATTCTATTTTGTATGAAACAGACGATGAGGTGAAATACTTAGATGGCAGCAACTTCCTGACCAGTCCAAATCTTATTTCGATAGCACGCATCAAAGACGAAGACAAAGTGATAAGTGATGAATGGACTTATTTCAGCGTGTACTTTAAGCTTCAAGAAGGAAAAACCATCGAAGTAGAAAAGCTTAAAGAGGGAAAATACAATGTTTCGATTGTAATGACCTCGAGCATCAATGGCGATCTATTCCAGGGAGCAGTAGGAAGCACATTGTTAGTAGACGAAGTTGAGTTGGTTCATTTTTAATCAAAAGTAAATAAACGAAAAGATGAAAATAAAAATATATTTGTTGAGTATCGTAGCTTTATTTGCCACGATACAGCTTTGGGCACAAGAAGACAGAACTCCTTATCTAATCAAATCGACCTTTCGAGGTTTAGAATATGAAGTAAAAGCAGGATTTAGCATTGGTGGCGTATCTCCTATTCCATTGCCCGCCGAGATTCGCAAAATAGAGAGTTGGAACCCCACAATGCTTATAGCCATAGAAGGAAATGCAACCAAATGGTTTTCAAAATATTGGGGCGCAGAGATTGGTATTCGTCTCGAAAATAAAGGGATGAAAACGGATGCACGCGTAAAAAATTACAATATGGAAATGACTGCCTCGGATGGTGGATTTATGAAAGGTGCTTGGACTGGGTATGTTCACACCAAAGTGCGCAACTCTTATCTCACATTTCCCGTGTTGGCCACTTACAAAGCGTCACCACGCTGGGTGTTGAAAGGTGGTGTGTTTTTATCTTATATGGCAGAGGGTGATTTTTCAGGATCGGCCTATGATGGATATTTACGCAATGGAGACCCTACGGGCGAAAAAATAAATGTAGTGGAAGCAACCTATGACTTCTCGAGCGACCTGAGAAGATTTGCGTGGGGTGCTCAGGTGAGTGGTGCTTGGAGAGCATTGAAACACCTGAACATCTATGCCGACTTGACGTGGGGATTGAATGATGTATTCAAAAAAGATTTCAACGTGATTGAGTTTAATATGTACCCCATCTATCTTAACTTAGGTTTTGGCTACGTATTTTAGCCAATAGACAGATACATAAAACATTGCAATAAGGGCTACCTGATAAAGTTTAGGTAGCCCTTGTTCGTTTATGAAAACCACTTTACGACTATGGTTTGAAGTAACCCACTGGATGATTCATCATCAGTACCTGATCATCATTTAGCTTTAAAGATTGTTTCAGTTTATCAGTTTCCATTGATGCACGCGGCACAGTAGCCAAACCTGCTGCTGCACAAAACAAAGAGATGTTTTGCGACACAGCACCTGCATCCATCGCTCCCATCAATTTTGAATGCTCTCCTTTTCTATCACCAAAACGTGATTGGTCACTCACAAGTATTAAGCTAACGGGAGCAGCAATCACAAATTCTTGTCTGCCACCAACCAAACTACGCAAATCACCTTCTACAATCAACTCCAATTGATGACTCTTTGCATTATAGAAATAGGTTCCTTCGGGCAATACTACATAAACATCAATATCCTGTCTATTCATAGCCGAAGGAGCTGTTCGTCTTTCCGACTCGGGACGATTAATACCATTGGCAGCCCACAACAAATCGGACAAATCATTCAAGTTAAGCTCTTGAGCAGAGTATTCACGTGTAGATTGCCTCTTAGACAAAGCTTTCATCACGCTTCCCGAACGTTCCAAGTCGGGTTGTGGCAGTTTTATTGTTTTTTCGGCAGCAAACAATGATGCAGACAACACTAAACAAGCTAATAGTAAATTCAATCTTTTCATTTTATTCTGTTTTTAGGGTTTATATCAAATTTAATAATCAATTCCAAAGTTTAAATTACATTCTTCAATTATAAGATTTTCTTTACCAACGAAAAGTATTTAAAAGGTGGGTATTTCAAAATCAAATCAATAGCTGTGAGTGATTTTACTATGGAACGTTTGTTGCTAAAGGCTTCAAAACCATAGCGACCGTGGTATTTGCCCATACCGCTATTGCCAACTCCTCCAAATGGTAAGCTATTATTTACTTGATGCAAGATTACATCGTTTATACAAGCACCTCCCGATGAGGTTTTTCTGATAACTTCCCATCCTACTTTTTTCTCTCCAAAATAATAAAGAGCCAACGGCTTTGGATGAGCATTAATGTATGCTATTGTCTCATCCAAGCGAATAAAAGTAAATATCGGAAAGATTGGGCCAAATATCTCTTCGTTCATTATCTTGCTATTTGGTTTCACATTCCGAATGATTGTTGGCCCCAAATAGCGTTCTGCATCATTCACATCTCCGCCAAAAGCCACATCACCATCCTGTAAATACCCTTTTAGTCTATTCATAGCAGCATCATTTATTATTCGTGGATAATATGTGCATCTCGATAAGTCTTCGCCATACATAGTAGTTATGTTCTTTTTCAAAGCTTCAACAAATATCTCTTCAATATCCGAGTGTACCAAGAAGTAATCGGGCGCAATACAGGTTTGTCCCGCATTGAGCAATTTCCCCCACACCACTCTGCGAGCAGCAATATTGATGTTACAATCTTTATCAATGATACAAGGACTTTTACCACCCAATTCTAACACTACGGGAGTTAATTGCTGAGCAGCACATTGCATCACTATTTTTCCAAAAGATGGGCTGCCTGTAAAGAATATGAAGTCAAACTTTTGATTCAAAACAATCATTGTTTGCTCTGCATCTCCATACATCATTGCAATGTGTTCGGAGGTAAAAGCCTCATCTACAATTTGCCGAATCACCGCATTGATATGAGGAGAAGAGGGAGATGGTTTTAAGAACACACAGTTTCCAGCAGAGATAGCTGCAACCAGAGGTGATAGCAAAAGTTGAAAAGGATAATTCCAAGGCGACATAATAAGCACAACTCCTAAAGGCTCAAAAAGAGTATAGCTTGACGAAGGAAACATATAGAATGGAGTCGTATGCTTTGTTGGTTTCATCCATTTTTTGAGATGCCGAATATGATATTTGATTTCCGACAATACCATACTTACTTCTGTCATATAACCCTCTTGTGGCGATTTATGCAAATCGGCATAAAGTGCTTCGAGCACATCCTGTTCGTGTTGTTGAATGGATATTTGCAGCTTACGCAAAGCATTCAATCGAAAATGAATATCAAGTGTTTTGCCGCTGGCAAAACAAAGACGTTGCGCTGTCAAAACCTTTTCAACACGACTTTTGTAATCATTCATATCCATAAGCATTTCTTTTTTTCAATACTTACAATCATATTGTACAGCATCGGATTATCAAAAATAGCAATAAAAACGAAAAACAAAACATTTATCAAGATAAATTCTATAAGAGTAAAATCATTAAATGTATTTTCTATTATGGAAAGGAACTAATATGAGAACAATTGTGATTTATCACTTTCTCCAATTCGCCCACAGCGTCATCTTGAATAAAGCGACTTTGGCTTGAGCCAAACGACACGGTGTAAACATATTCATATCCTGCCTTAAACTCCTTACCATAAGGCAAGGGAAGAATAAAGCTTTTCCACCCGCCATATTGACCATTCATGGTTATTTCCGCCTGACCTGTGAGCTGGCTATAACTGGTTGCATTGAAAGGAATGAAATTGGAATATGCTGAGAAACCATCAACTGTTGCCGACTGAGTGCTTGAATTGAATGTAGTAGAAGATGTAATGTATCCAGTAGCCAACTGATAGGTACAACCTGACGTGTTGGGAGTACCCAAAGTCACATCTGTTACAGCATCAAGTTTATGCCCAGCAGCAGCCTCGCAGTTTATTAAAATTTTGGTTGCCACGTGATTGAACTGTATAGGAATTGTTTGTGGAGTTTCACCAGTCACTTCTATTCCTGTTTTAGACCACCACAAATAATCCAGCTCGTTGTATAAGGTTGTAGCTATACCACTTTTATTCACGTCAAAATTAGGGGTTTTATCACTTGTATTATTAAACTCCGACACAGCATAAACATTGTAAGTTCCCGCTGTAAGTGATACACCTTGATAAATCGGGGTTAAATAACCGGCTGTTTTCACCACATATTTATCTTGTCGATATTGATTGCCAGTTTCTGGAGTATCTGTTCCTTGATAGATATAAATTGTCACTACTCTACCAACGGGCAGGTCTACTACCCCACTTTGTATCGATCTATTTTTATCTGTATCGCCTGCATTATGGCTATTTACACTTACTGTAAAAGCTACATCAGCGTATTTTAGCGAATCGGGCTTGTTAATGGGTAATGGCAAATCTTCAAGAACTATATGATAAGTTTCTCCTGCGCAACTCACGAGTATCCCAATAATTATCAGTCCAATGATATATCTACTATTCTTTAGCATATACTATTCAATTTGCTTGTACATCACTCGATACAACATCCTCTTTCCAAGCTGAGACCGTAACAAGTCCTAAACTGAGTGTGTCGGCATCAAAATACATTAAATACTCGTAGCTGTGTCCTGCTTGATAACCATTATCTGGTAGAGGCAAGCTTACAGCACATTTTTGAAGCTGACCACTTTCTTGCTCTATCGTGGCTACGTAAGACATCGTTTGATGACTCACATCGACAGGCACCATTATGCAATAAGTTGTAAAGCTATCTACAATCATATCGATTTGTGTAGGCGATAGAGATGTGGCAGGTGTTATCACTCCCGACAATAAATTCCACTTCACACTATCGGTTATTACTGGTGGGTTATAAACCGCGCGATTGATGTTTTTCATTGGGTTTATAGAGTCTTTATTTTCTACATTTATCACAATCTGGCTTGCTACGTGCTGAAAAGTGATTGGTATAGTGATTCCATTTTGATCAATCACAATACTTTGCACTCCATACCATAAATAGTCCTTACCATTACTTAATTGTGTAGCAACATTACTTGTGAAAGCAGGAGGCAATGAATCTTCCTTAATAGAAATAGCGTAAAAATCGTATTCACCATCTGTCAACATCATGGGCTCGTTGGTAGGTGCAAGAGTGCCCGCTGCTTGAGAACGATAAACTGGCGACTTGATTGATTGTTGATTGCCACCAGAACTAAAAGCATAGATTTGAGCTTTACAATATTGTGGGAAAGGTGATAAAGAGCGGGTAGAAAAATTGCTTTCAAGACGTGGCATAAAATAAATGATATACTCTTTGTCCGAATGAAATTTGTCTCTATTGTCATCTACAATGTATTTATTGTCAACACATCCAATAACACAAAAGAGCAGCCAAACAAGAAAAAGCAACACTGTACTTTTCCCGATAAGTTTACTATATAGAGTTTTTTCTTTCATCGTTGTATTTCTCAAAGTGCTACAATTGTATCGTTCCTAAAGTCAACCACATAGCTATACCTATATCCACTCTGAAATAGATTGCCTTTAGGCTGACGTATTTTCTTAGTCCACTCCCACTCTTTGCCTTCAGTTTCTATTCGTATCTTCAACACAAGGGGCTGATAAGTGACTACGGGTAGCAATAGAGCTGTGGCACAACTATCTGCAACTTGCAAACAAATAGAATCATTCAATTGCTTAGCTGGCGAAATCATTCCTGTACGCAATGACAATACTGATTCGTTAGCATCGGGTGCTGTTATGTACACCGATTTTATATGATGAGAATCTATATTCTTAAAAGAAAAAAACAACTCTACGCTCAGTGGTTTCATCTTTATAGAAACGGTTCCATTTATATCTTCGGATAATGCAATGGTGTCACTCTTCCACCAAAAATATTTTTCATTGTTATACAAATACTTAGAGTATCCTGTACTTATATCTATGGTAAAATGTCTCAAGAAAATTATGATAAATTGGCCGACATTATGGGTGTACCTCATATGAATGCTGATCAATTGGGCTACATCAATCATA
>CAMTPA010000061.1 GCA_947074275.1 uncultured Bacteroides sp. | reverse complement strand
GCAAAAGTAATAGGTTATTTTGAAATATGCAATATCTTTGCAAAAAAAAATATTGGAATGGATAAAATTTTAGGTTTGGGCAATGCGCTTGTCGATGTACTTGTGACACTAAAAGATGACACGCTGCTCAACGAAATGCACCTTCCGCGAGGAGGTATGCAATTGATAGATGAGGTTAAGTTTCAGGAGATTAACAAGCGTTTTTCAACTCTGAATCCTTATTTGGCAACAGGTGGATCGGCAGCCAATGCAATGCTTGGTTTGGCTTGTATGGGCTCTTCAGCTGGTTTTATCGGAAAAGTGGGCGACGACCAATACGGACACTTTTTTCGTGAGAATTTGAATAAAAACGGAATCGAAGATAAAGTTTTGCACTCCGATTTGCCATCTGGAGTAGCTTCTACTTTTATATCGCCCGATGGTGAACGCACTTTTGGCACCTATTTGGGAGCTGCCGCCACGCTAAAAGCCGAAGAATTATCGCCCGATATGTTTAAAGGATATACGTATCTTTATATAGAAGGCTATTTGGTGCAAGATGAAGAGATGATTATGCGTGCCATTCAACTTGGCAAAGAACACGGGCTACAAATCTGTCTCGACTTGGCTTGTTATAACATTGTGACAGAATACAAAGAACTGTTTAGCCTGTTGGTAAATAAATACGTAGACATCGTGTTTGCCAATGAAGAAGAAGCGCGCTCATTCACCGGGCTTGATCCACACGAAGCTTTGGAAGTGCTCGGACAACAATGTAGCATTGCTGTGGTGAAGATGGGAGACAAAGGCTCGTACATTCGCAAGGGAACACAAGAAGTGAGAGTAGATGCAGCCCCTGTGAAAAAAGTGGTAGACACTACGGGTGCAGGCGATTATTATGCGGCTGGTTTCCTTTATGGTCTTACATCGGGCTATGCTTTGGAGAAATGCGCTACCATAGGCTCTATACTTGCAGGCTACGTGATTCAAGGTGTGGGAACCACAATCTCAAAAAAGAACTGGAACGAAATAAAGTTAAAAGTTGACGAGGTTGTTTCGGAATAAAGCAGATAACGAGTACATTTACTACACATTGTAAATAGTAAACCCCAATAATAAATGAATAAGATCTTTAATAAGCGCACTGGAGTGTGGCTTATCGCAGTTTTGGCGGTAGGTGCTTTCTTTAGTTTTAAGCGTGGCGACGACAAAACGTTTCAGGTGGCTAAGAACTTGGATATATTCAATGCCATTGTCAAAGAGCTTGATATGTTTTATGTAGATACCATCGATGCAAACAAAACCATTCGCGAAGGAATAGATAATATGCTCTATGCGCTCGATCCTTATACAGTCTATTATCCCGAAGACAATAAGAGCGAATTGGAACAAATGATTAAAGGCTCGTTTGGTGGCATTGGCTCTATCATTATGTACAATCCTAAACTCAAACGATCCATCATTTCCGAACCGTTTGAAGGTACTCCGGCTGCCAAAGCAGGACTGAAAGCAGGCGATGTGATTATAGCTATAGATGGGAAAGACTTGACAGGAAAGAACAACCAAGAGGTGAGCGAAATGCTACGTGGACAAGTGGGCACACAAGTAAAAGTAAAGATTGATCGCCCTCAGCTTGAAGGTGGCTATCAGCCTTTGGAGTTCGACTTGGTGCGTCAGTCTATCCAAACTCAGGCAATCCCTTATGCCGACGTGTTGCAAGATGGTGTAGGATATATCAATCTAAGTACCTTCTCGGGCAACCCTTCCAAAGAGTTTAAGAAAGCTTTTCAAGATTTGAAGAAACAAGGCATCACTTCGCTTGTGATTGACTTGCGCGACAACGGCGGTGGTCTTTTGGATGAGGCTGTGGAAATTGTGAACTACTTTGTGCCGCGTGGTAAAACCATTGTGACTACCAAAGGGAAGATAAAACAAGCCAGCAATACTTACAAAACACTACGTGAACCGCTTGATACGGAAATTCCTGTTGCTGTGTTGGTGAATGGTTCTACCGCCTCTTCTTCCGAGATACTTTCGGGTGCATTGCAAGATTTGGATAGAGCCGTGATTGTAGGAAATCGAACCTTTGGCAAAGGTCTGGTACAAGTACCTCGTTCGCTGCCCTACGGTGGAACGTTGAAGTTGACTACTTCTAAATATTATATTCCAAGTGGACGCTGCGTACAAGCCATAGACTATGGTCATCGCAACGAAGACGGCACAGTGGCACGCATCCCCGATAGTTTGACTACGGTGTTTCACACAGCTGGCGGTCGGGAAGTGCGTGATGGTGGTGGTGTGATGCCCGACATTGAAGTGAAGCAAGAACGACTGCCAAACATCTTGTTCTACCTCATCCGCGACAACTTGATGTTTGATTATGCTACGGAGTTCTGTTTGAAAAATCCAACCATTCCATCAGCCAAAGATTTTGTGTTGAGTGATGCCGATTATGCCGACTTTAAGAAGAAAGTGATAGCCACCGACTTCAAATACGATCAGCAAAGCGAGAAATTACTGAAAACTCTCAAAGAGGCAGCAGAGTTTGAAGGCTACCTATCCGAAGCATCCGAAGAGTTTGCTCTGTTGGAGAAAAAACTTTCGCACGATTTGGATAGAGACCTCGATTATTTCTCGAAAGATATAAAGCGTGAGATCTCATCCGAAATTGTCAAACGTTATTACTTTCAACGAGGCGCTATCATCGAACAACTAAAAAATGATAAAGGGTTGAACGAAGCGATTGAGATTCTCGCATCCCCCGAAATCTATCGAGCAAAGCTAACTGCTCCTGTCGATAGTATTGGTAAAAAAGAGTAGTTTATTATTGAGACTGAATATAAGAACGGCGGCATACCCATTGTCAAGGTATGTCGCCGTTTTAGTTATAAGTTAATGCTTACTCTTTTTCGATATAATCACCATTTGTTTTGATAAGTTCAAGTAGCTTCTCTACTGCTTGTTCTTCGGGTATGTTCTTTTCGATGCACTCTTTTTGTTTATAGAGGCTCACTTTGCCACGACCAGCACCTACATAGCCATAATCGGCATCTGCCATTTCGCCCGGACCATTTACTATACAGCCCATAATGCCTATCTTCAAACCTTTGAGGTGAGATGTGGCAGCTTTGATACGAGCGATAGTAGGTTGAAGGTTGAACAACGTTCGGCCACACCCGGGACACGAGATGTATTCGGTTTTTGAAGTGCGCAATCTGCCTGCTTGCAGTATCGCAAATGCAGTAGCATCTACCACCTCGGTGGCTATTGCTCCTCGGTTGAATAAGAAAATCCCATCTACCAGCCCGTCAAACACCAATGCTCCCATATCGGCTGCTGCTTTTATTTGCAGATTCTCCAGTTCCTCTTCCTCGTAATGTTGAAATAGGATGAGCGGATTCTTTAATTTCTCATTCATCAATCGGTGCGCTAATGCACGGTGCTCGCCCAAACGGTTGTGATGATTGCTTTGCGAAATGACAACCACTTCAGGGTGCTTTCTGAGGAGATTGATATGCTCTTCGGTTAATGCTGCATAAGGCAAGAAACAAAACTTCAACTCTGCCGTGCAGCTATCCATCTGTTCGGTGTGCGAGAAGTTGAATGCTGGATATACTCCTTCTTCAGGCTTCCACACGTCGGCATCTACTATATATCCAATATCTGCTTCTTTAGCTTCGGGTAGATTGCGTCCTACATACACGTAATCGGGTATAAACTGAGGGTTGAAGCAACGGTTGCCATCCATTCGGAAGTCTACAACCACGGGCACGTGTGTGCCGCCTATGCTTTTCACAGCCGTTGTTTCGCGACGAATAGGCGAGAGGTAATTGAACGCATTGCATTCTACCGCTTCAATTTGTGGGCTGAAACAGCGTGTTTCGATGTAGTCTACAAGCTTTCGTGCTACGGGTATCTCAGCTTCAGGCTCTTCGCTCAGTGATACGCGGATGGTATCGCCCAATCCATCGGCAAGCAGTGCGCCAATGCCCAAAGCCGACTTGATACGTCCATCTTCACCATCGCCAGCCTCGGTCACACCCAGATGTAGTGGAAAGCTCATTCCCTCTTTTTCCATAGCATGCGCCAGCAGTCGAACCGTTTTTACCATTACCACCGTGTTGGAGGCTTTGATAGAAAGCACCACTTCATTAAAGTCTTCGGCTACACAAATGCGTAGGAACTCCATACAAGATTCTACCATTCCTTCGGGTGTATCGCCATAGCGCGACATAATTCGATCGGACAAAGAGCCGTGATTCACTCCGATGCGTATAGCTGTGCGGTTCTCTTTGCAGATGTTGAGAAATGGCACAAACCGATCACGAATCTTCTGTAATTCGGCTTGGTATTCTTCGTCGGTATAATCCAGTTCTTTAAAGGTGCGTCCGGGGTCTACATAGTTTCCTGGGTTGATGCGCACCTTCTCGGCAAAGCGGGCAGCTACGTCTGCCACTTTAGGATTGAAATGCACATCTGCTACCAATGGAGTCATATACCCCTCACGGCGAAGCCCGATGTTGATGTTCATCAAGTTCTCTGCCTCCTTTATGCCTTGCGTGGTGAGGCGTACATACTCGCCACCTGCATCTACGATGCGTTTGGCCTGTTCTATACAAGCTTTGGTGTCTTGCGTAGAGGTGTTTGTCATCGATTGTATTCGGATAGGATGAGGGCCGCCCAAAGGAGCAGCCCCAATATTTACCTCCGAAGATTTGCGACGAGAGTAGTTAAATAGATTCATCAAATCAGTTTGTTTTATATTCAAACTTCAATTGCTTTAGTTCTTCGTTTGCCTTTACTATCTTTTTCTTCAGGCTTTCTTTGTAGATGTCAAGCACTTCCGAAAGTTTTTTATCACCTAACGCCAACATTTGTACTGCAAGGATAGCGGCGTTCATTGCACCGTTCACAGCTACGGTTGCCACAGGTATTCCCGGAGGCATTTGCACGATAGAATAGAGTGCATCTACACCATCGAGCACAGAACCCTTGATGGGCACACCGATGACAGGCAATGTAGTATTGGCTGCTATCACACCTGGAAGTGCTGCTGCCATACCAGCGGCGGCAATAATCACTTTGATTCCACGTTTTTTAGCGTTTTGGGCAAACTCTTCTACCTCAGCGGGGGTGCGGTGTGCCGAAAGTGCATTGATTTCGAACGGAACTTCAAGCTCGTTGAGTAGCTGAGCTGCCTTTTCCATAACAGGAAGGTCGGATGTGCTACCCATAATGATACTAACAATTGGAGTCATTTTCAAACTTCTTTTTAATTGTGATTTTATAATTGCTTGTGGTTGAATAAATCAACCGTTTATAACTGCTTTGTAAGCCTCTGCGTCGAGCAGGCTTTCAATGGAGCTAAGGCGAGTAGGTTTCATCTTTATCAACCATCCTTCGCCATAAGGGTCTTTGTTCACCAGCTCAGGGTTTTCCTCGATTGCCACGTTGGCTTCAAGCACTTCGCCTGCTACTGGCAAAAACAAATCGGAGATTGTTTTTACTACCTCAATAGTGCCAAACGCCTCATTCGAATCGAGTGTTTCTCCTACCGAAGGTATGTCCACAAATACAATGTCGCCCAACTGTTGTTGCGCATAATCGGTAATACCTACATAAGCGATGTCACCTTCCAAGCGAATCCATTCGTGGTCGCTGGTATACTTTAGTTCTTGTGGAATATTCATAATACTTCGTTTTTTAATAAGTTTATTATTCGGTTACTTGTGACACAAAGATAAATAAAATACGATTTGTTGATTCAAATAGGTGGGTTATTTAACAATATGTCAATTGTTGCTCGATATATCAAAGTAAAAACATCCTGAAAAGGGCATTGCTGACAGGGTGCAACACAAGCAGGGCGCAAATTAATCCTGTGGTAAAACCGCAAAACACCTCTCCCAATGAATGATGTTTTAATATCATCCGGGCAGTGCCCAATATGCCTGCTACTAAAATAAATAGACAAAGCCATCCCAGAGGATTGTAGCCAAACAATGCGCTGAAAGCCACAACGCCACCTATCACACCGCCAATCCCTGCCATATGCTCGCTCAGTTTCCATTTTAAGTTCACAATGACGCAGATTATCTGCACGACCAATGCAGCAAGTATAATGCCTGTCATATACCACGGTATGCTCAGTTTGTGCATCATAGCCAAGCAGAAACCATACGAAGTGATGGTGAGCAGAAACGGAACATATCTTTTGGTTCGGTCACGACTAATATCGTGCATCGTAAGTTTATTAATCTTCCTAAATAGAAGTATGGTAATAGCGGGCATCAATATCGTAAAACAATACACAATGGCCAGCACTATCAGCTTGTAGGCAAGAGGCATCATACCTAAATAGGTAAATAGAAACAATATCAGAAATGCCAAAAACGGAATAGAAAACGGGTTTAATATCCACGACACTGTTTGGGACACCCAACGTAGTGTTTTGCTGGTTCTGAAACGCTTTCTTTCGTATTTACCTGTTTCAATCATTGTTGTTAATCTTATTTTCTTAATCGGGCTACGGGAATGTTGAGTTGCTGACGATATTTAGCAACTGTTCTCCGTGCTATCGGATAACCTTTTTCTTTGAGTATCTCGGCAAGCTCATCATCGGTCAGTGGTTTCTTCTTGTTCTCATTGTCGATGCACTCCTTCAAGATGCGTCGAATTTCGCGTACAGACATTTCCTCGCCATCTTCGGTGGTGTATCCGTCGCTAAAGAAATATTTAAGTGAGTAGATGCCATAATTGGTTTGCGCATACTTACTGTTGCTCACGCGCGATATGGTGGAAATATCCAACCCCGTGCGTTCTGCTACGTCTTTCAAAATCATAGGGCGCAGTAGCGACTCATCGCCCTCCAAAAAGAAAGGACGCTGCAAGTCTACTATCGCTTTCATTGTGGTGAGCAGCGTGTTCTGACGTTGCTTTACTGCATCAATAAAGCCTTGCGCTGCATCCATCTTCTGTTTCAAAAACAGAAACGCTTCTTTGCTCTCTTTCGTCTGGTTTGCCCTATTTTTGGTGTGTTCCACCATCATCTCGCTAAAGTCGGGGCTCATACGCAGTTCGGGCACATTTCTGTTGTTTAGGTTGATGCTGATAGTGCCATCGTCGAACGTTTCGATGATAAAATCGGGCACAATCTGTTGCATATTTCGTCCGATGGTTTCGCCCAAAGATGCACCCGGACGAGGGTTGAGCTTTACAATGTCTGCAATAGCCGCTTGAAACACATCTTCGTCAATATCGAGCTTCTTTAGAATCTTCTCCCAATGTTTGCGAGTAAACTCTTCGTAGAAGTCTTTGATAATACGCTCCTCGATATTCAAAAGCAGGTTGTGTGGCTCTGCTTCTTTCTTCCTATCTATTTGGATGAGCAAACACTCTTGTAAATTGCGTGCGGCAATTCCGGGAGGGTCGAACTCTTGAATGATATGTAGTGTTTCATCCAGCTCTTTTTCGGTGGTTTGTATACCTATATATATAGCAAGCTCATCTTCGATACTGCTCAGAGGCTTGCGAAGCAGCCCGTCATCATCGAGCGAGCCGATAAGGTATTCGGCTATTTCGTGTTGATGCTCGGTCAAATCTTGTTCATTCAATTGTTCGCGCAAAGTTTCGTAAAACGATACAGCTTCCGAGAATGGAATCTCTTCGGGACGCTCATCGCGCGAACGGTTGTTTTCTTGCAATTTATAGTCTGGAATATCATCTTCGGTGAGGTAGTCATTCAGCGAATCATATTCATTGGCATCTTCTCCTTCGGTGGGAGTATCTATTAGCTCATCCGACGAAGAGTCTTCTTTGGCCTCTTCGAGAGCCGGATTTTCCAGTAACTCGGCGTGTATGCGTTCTTCAAGCTCCACGGCGGGCAGCTCCAGCAATCGTACTGCCAGAATCTGTTGAGGCGAGAGCGTTTGGGTTTGTTGCTGTGCCTGCGACTGTATTTGACGGGAACCTTGTGTCATTTCTTTGTGGTTTATAGTGCGTGATATTTACCCGATAGCCGTTCTCCAAGTGTATCAATCGTTGTATAGAACTTGCTGCAAAAGTAGTTTTTTTAACTACAAATCGGTTACAATACACATACTATTTTATTTACTATAACAGTAAAAGCTTTATCTTTGTTGCACTAACTTTAAAAAGTGCAACTATGTTTAGTAAAGAGACATATATACAAAGACGCACCGCACTCAAAGAAAAAATGGGTTCGGGCGTGTTGCTTTTCTTAGGCAACGATGATTATGGTATGAACTATGCGGGCAATACCTTTCGTTATCGCCAAGATTCTACTTTCTTGTATTATTTCGGTCTGTCGTTTTCGGGGCTTTCGGCTGTTATCGATATCGACGCTGACAAGGAAATCATTTTTGGCGATGAACTGACGATTGACGATGTGATTTGGATGGGACAGCAACCCTCGCTCAAAGAGAGAAGCGAACGTGTGGGTGTGGTGTCTACAATGCCTGCGGATTCTATAACCGATTATCTGCACCAATGCGTGCGCGAGCATAAGACCGTTCACTACCTCCCTCCCTATCGTGCCGAGCATAAACTGAAACTGATGGAATGGTTGGGCGTGCCTCCGATGCATCAAGAGGCTTGCAATGGTTTTATCCGTGCGGTGGTGAGTCAACGAAACTTTAAGACACCCGAAGAGATTGTAGAGATAGAACGTGCGTGCAACGTCACTGCCGATATGCACATTGCAGCTACTCGAATGTTGCGCCCCGATATGTACGAATATGAAGTGGTGGCCGCTATGGAAGCCATTTCGGGAGCAAACAACTGTGGCACTTCATTTGCCACCATCGCCACCATCAATGGGCAGACTTTGCACAATCACTTCCACGGCAATCGAGTGAAGTCGGGCGATTTGTTTTTGATTGATGCAGGTGCAGAAACCGAAATGGGCTATGCCGGCGATATGTCGTCTACCATTCCGGCCGATAAGAGTTTCACCACTCGCCAGCGTGAGGTGTATGAAGTGCAAAATGCAATGCACTTCAAATCTGTGGAAGCTTTGCGTCCGGGCATTAGCTATATGGATGTTTACGATATGGCGTCGGTAGAATTAGTAGAAGGGATGAAAGCCCTTGGACTGATGAAGGGGAATGCACAAGATGCTGTTCGCGAGGGTGCGCACGCTTTGTTATTCCCTCACGGGCTGGGGCATATGATGGGGCTGGATGTACACGATATGGAAAACTTGGGTGAGATTTGGGTAGGATACGATGGACAACCAAAGAGCACTCAATTTGGTCGCCGCTCTCAAAGATTGGCACTTCCATTGCAGCCCAACTTTGTGCTCACCGTAGAGCCGGGCATCTATTTCATTCCCGAATTGATAGACCAATGGAAAGCCGAAGGGCGATTTACCGACTTTATCAATTACGATAAAGTAGAAACCTACAAAGATTTTGGTGGCATTCGCAATGAAGAAGATTACTTGATAACCGAAAACGGTGCTCGCCGTTTAGGAAAAAAAATACCACTGACCCCCGATGAGGTAGAAGCTTTACGCTAAAATATAAAATCCATTAAGGGGAGGGTGCTTTGTAAGTTTGCATACAAAGCACCCTCTTTGTTTTTAGTCACCTCGTCCATTTGGGCATATCTTGCTCGGTTTCTTCCAATCTCGGTATGTATAACTGTAAGTTGCTGATTTTCAGATGTGGTTTAGTTTCATTAATTTCTCGGCCTTGAAACTTTAGTTTCAACAAGGTGAAACTTTTGTTCCACGCTGGAGAAACTTTAGTTTCAAGGCCTTGAAACTAAGACAGGTGTTAATATCTGATAGCTTGACTGTGTGATGTCTAAATATAGAGTTTGTTTGTCAAAATGAGAGAATGTAAAAAAGGGAGGAAACTCCAATCGTCGTCTCCTCCCTTTTAGTTTTAGTATATATGGCTTTATCTCACTTATGAGTGAAGTTCTAAGATAAATCTACAACCTTTGTGATAGCCTGTGTCGAGTGTGATATTTCCATTCATCTTGGTGGCTATCAGGCTACATATAGGCAGCCCCAATCCGTCTCCTTTGGTCAAATCTTCTGTTTGTTTAAATGGCTTGAATAGCGTTTCGCGCATTTCTTCGGGGATGCCCGGGCCATTGTCGCTCACCACAAACTGGTGTGTGCGTGCGCTTCGTTTCTTGAAATCCAATCGGATAGAACCCTCTTCGGTGTAGATGGCAGAGTTGCGAAGCAGGTGTATCAAAATATGTTCCAACTGCTCTTTGTTTGCCTTAATCTGCATTTTAGGGCAATCGGTGGTAGCGGTCACACCCGGTTTCAGCTCAGGAGAGATTTTCGAGATTAACTCCTCACAGAAGAGCTTCACATTGATTGTTTCAGTTTCGTAAGGAACGTCGAGTGTGGTGTCGAGCGATGAAATTTCTTCCACGTGGTCGATGAATGTTTTCAATGCCTCAGCCTCTTTTACTACCGTCTCTTCGGTGGCCGTAGCAAAAACTTCTAAGCTCGGCTGTATCTGCGAAGAGATGTTGTGGATAAACTGTGTTTTTAGTTGGCTGTTCTCATTGGCCATTTGCATCTTCTTCTTAAAGTTTTTATTGTTCGACTTCAAACGAAGCTGATTGATGGCAAGGATGATAAACAAAATAGTAATAACTGCTAAAAGAATGCAGGTGCCCATAATGATGAATAAGCGATAAGACAGTTTGTCGTCTTTCCCCGATATTTCTCCCAAAGCTTCTTCAAACTTCTGTTGCAATGTCTCTATCTCATCTTGCGAACGCAGTGCGCTCACCGAGTCATTCCATATCATATAATTTTCGTAAACGTGGGCTGTTAGTTTGGCACTGTTTATCTGTTCCGAAAGATTTATCAGATTTTTGAAGCAATTCAATATGGCATCATATTGCTTGTCGTTCTTGTATATATTGATAAGCTCTTGAAGAGAATTATCGCCTGCTGTGTTGTTGCCAAATGTAT
Source organism: uncultured Bacteroides sp. (assembly GCA_947074275.1). Lineage (GTDB taxonomy): Bacteria > Bacteroidota > Bacteroidia > Bacteroidales > Bacteroidaceae > Bacteroides. The sequence continues at coordinate 8,834 of CAMTPA010000061.1, read as the reverse complement.
AGTCGTAGGCAGTCTGCATAAAAAGCGTTTGCCTGTTTAGTTCGTCTGTATTCATTTGTTTGGCAAGCGTGGTGAGACGCTCAAGCTGCGTAGAGGCTTGACTCTGATTTTTCAATTTCAAAAAAAGCATAAACCGTTCTTTGGCCAACTCATAATACAAGGCTGATTGTGGATTGCCCGTTTTTGTGGCTGCACTTCTGATGGCTTGGTTCACCTCTCTAAACATATCAAATGCCTCTTTGTAGGTTTGTTGTTGCACGTATATTCGTGCAGCTTGCAAACCACACTCCACGGCCTCTTCGTATTTCTCTTGGTTCAAAAAACTGGTAAACCCGTTGGCATAGAGGCTACGCGCTTTGGTTATCTCTTTTTGTTCTATATACTGCTCGGCTTGAGTTTTAATTTTTTGCAGACGTTCGTTGGAACTTTGCGCTTGTACAAATAAGATTGCACAGAATAAAAACAGTGTAATGATTGATATACCTCTCTTCATATTGTCGTAGATTTAACTTACCACAAAACTATAATAATTATAACAATTAACCCAATAAATAGCCGTTATTTTAGCCTATCTATTGGGTTTTTGATTGAATCTGTCGATTCTTTGTTGCAATATTTGCGAAAAAACATTGGCGATGCCAACATTCTTTGAGCAGTATCCCTAATATTCGAAGCTACTGCCTCCCAAAAACTCTCTTAATAGCGAGGTTGGTGGTATCTCTTTATCTTGTATTGGTACAAAATATCGGATAAATCTCAGAAGTCTATTTGCTTCCGAAAACTCTGGACAGTTGCGAGGCACGCTCATCAATATAGGCTCGGCGTGAAGACGGAGCACGGCCAATTCAAAAATGAGTGCCGAATTGAACATCACGTCTGCATTCTCTTGGTAAGGGAATATCCACTTCTCTTCTCCTGCACGCACACTGGGCCACCGAGCAATGGTGTCTTTTGCCGAGTTTCCACGATAATAAAAATCGCGCACGATGCGACGAAGCAACCGATTGTCTGAGGTGGGAATCCAATTGTGGTCGTCGAGCGATATGGTAGTGAGTGCCGAGGCGTAAACCTTGAATATGTTTTCCGCTGGAATATCTTTCACTAATTCGGGGTTGAGGCCGTGTATTCCTTCGAGTATTAAGATGGTGTTTTCGTCTATTTTCAGTTTGTCACCTTTATACTCTTTTTTGCCCAGTGTGAAGTTGTAAGTAGGCAAATCCACCTCTTCGCCCCTGAGAAGATCCTTAAACTGGCGGCTGAATAACTTTAAATCGAGTGCATACAGCGATTCATAGTCGTAGTCTCCATTTTCATCGCGAGGTGTATCTTCGCGATCCACAAAATAGTTGTCGAGTGAGATGGGGTGGGGGCGCAATCCGTTGGTCATAAGCTGCACCGACAATCGCTTGCTGGTGGTAGTTTTCCCCGATGAGGATGGCCCGGCTATCAATACCAGTTTTACTCGGTTTTCGCTATTGTAACGCTCAAAGATCGTGTCGGCTATTTGACCAATCTTCTTCTCTTGAAGTGCTTCGCCCACCTGAATTAATGATGTGGCAAATCCTTTTTTGCAGGCAAGATTCAAATCACCCACCGTGCTTAATCTCATTATTTTGTTCCAATGCACTGCTTCTTTAAACACGTCGAGCATTTTGTCTTGCTTCAACACGTCTGCAAGCACGTTGGGGTCTTTTTTGTTAGGAATGCGAAGCAGTAAACCATCGTAATATTTCACCAAGTCGAAAAGATGAATATATCCTGTGCTGGGTAGCAAACAGCTGTAATAGTAATCTGCCGTATCGCCCAAGCGATAATAGTAACTATATATCGCATCATACGTTTCGAGCAGCTTCGTTTTATCGGTCATACCTTGCTCGCTGAAAATTTTTACAGCCTCCTCGGTGTGGCACTCTGTGCGGCGGAAGGGAATGTTCTCGTCAATTATCTCTTGCATCTTAGCCTTGATTCGGCTCACATCCTCGTCGGTAATTTCTCTGCCGATGTGCAGATTGCAGAAATAGCCTTTCGAAACGGGATGCTCCACGTACAGCTTGCCCTCAGGAAATACCTCGATAACCGCTTTGTAGAGCACGAAGCATAACGAGCGCACATAGGTACGCATTCCCGAAGAATCGCGAATGTCAAGAAACTCCACATCTCGATTATTGAATAAGCGGAAGGTGAGTCCTTCACTGTAATTATTGACTCTGGCACTGACTGGTGGATAGGGAAAATTCAGATTAAAACCATCATAAACATCTAAAAGTGAACTTCCAATGGGAAATTCTTTGTATTTATTGATATTTTTGCAATATATTTGCAACATTTGTTTCATAACTGATACATTTTAAGGTGTTACTTAGTTGTGTTTAAATATAGAGTTCATACTCTTCCGAAACAAATAAATATTAAATAAATATATAGATGGAGTATTCATTTTATGATTTTTTAAAGCTCATCGGCTCTTTAGGTCTCTTCCTGTATGGGATGAAAATAATGAGTGAGGGTTTGCAAAAAATCGCTGGTGACCGATTGCGAAGCATTCTTACTGCTATGACCACCAATCGAGTAACTGGTATGCTGACTGGGGTTTTAATCACGGCTTTAATTCAGTCCTCTTCCGCTACCACGGTGATGGTAGTTAGTTTTGTGAATGCAGGACTGCTCACTCTTACCGAATCCATTACAGTAATTATGGGTGCCAACATCGGTACTACCGTCACTGCTTGGATTATATCAATTTTTGGGTTTAAGGTCGATATGTCGGCTTTTGCTCTTCCCCTTTTAGCCGTAGCTTTTCCTCTTATCTTTTCCAACAAGAGCAGGCGAAAATCAATCGGTGAATTTATCTTCGGTTTCTCCTTTCTCTTTATGGGACTTGCTTTCTTAAAGCAAAATGCGCCCGACCTCAATGCCAATCCCGATATGCTTGCCTTTGTGCAAAACTACACCAATATGGGATTCTTCTCAGTTCTTATCTTCTTGCTGATTGGTACTATACTCACAATGATTGTGCAAGCCTCGGCAGCAACGATGGCTATCACGCTCATTATGTGTGCCAACGGATGGATCAGCTTGGAGCTTGGTGCAGCTTTGGTGCTTGGCGAAAACATAGGTACTACCATCACAGCCAATATTGCCGCACTCACAGCCAATACGCAAGCTAAGCGAGCGGCTATGGCACACTTGGTGTTCAATGTATTTGGGGTTATCTGGGTTTTGGTATTGTTCAAACCCTTTATGGAATTGGTCAACTGGGTGGTCGATACGTTTTTCTTTAACGACAACCCACAAGTGATGGTTTCGTATAAGCTTTCGGCATTTCACTCCATATTCAACATTTGCAACGTGCTGTTCCTCATTTGGTGTGTCAAGCTAATAGAGCGTACGGTTTGTGCTATTATACATCCTAAAGAAGAGGACGACGAACCACGCTTACGTTTCATATCGGGAGGGATGCTCTCTACTGCCGAACTTTCTATTTTGCAAGGACGCAAAGAGATACATCTTTTTGCCGAACGCACACACCGAATGTATAGTATGGTGCAAGAGTTGCTGCATACCGAGAAAGTAGACGACTTTAATAAGCTGTATAGTCGCATTGAGAAGTACGAAAACATCAGCGACAATATGGAGGTAGAGATAGCCAACTATTTGAACCAAGTAGCCGAAGGCCGTTTAAGCTCGGAAAGTAAACTGCAAATACGTGCAATGCTTCGCGAGGTGACCGAGATTGAAAGTATTGGCGATAGTTGCTACAACTTGGCTCGTACCGTGAACCGCCGTCGTACGGCCAATGTCGATTTTACAGAAAAACAATACGAACACATCCATTTTATGATGAAGCTCACCGATGAGGCATTGGCTCAAATGGTAGTGGTGATTGGCAAAAACGAGCATCAAAGTGTAGACGTGAATAAATCGTTCAATATCGAAAATGAGATAAATAACTACCGCAACCAATTGAAGACGCAAAACATTCTTGATGTGAACAACAAAGAGTATGATTATCAGACGGGCGTTTACTATATGGATATGATAGCCGAATGTGAGAAACTGGGCGACTATGTGGTGAACGTGGTAGAAGCAAGCAAGGATGTGAAAGACAAGACTCCTGCGATGAAACGAACTACCGCTTAATATAAAGCATTATAATAACACTAAAAAGCCTGAGTGAAATGTTTCACTCAGGCTTTTTAGTGTTACTGTTATTTATCGTAAGGCTCGAAATCATCTTTTCCTACTCCACAAAGCGGACAAGTCCAATCTTCGGGAAGGTCTTCAAACGAAGTGCCCGGATCAATTCCGTGTTCTGGATCGCCCAATTCAGGGTCATAGATGTATTCGCATACGGTGCAGATGTACTTTTTCATAATGATTTATTTTTGCAATTCTATATATAAACGTCATTCCTACACTATTTGTTCATATCTCAAGCGTGCAACTTTTGCGCTCGCCGTGCCTTAAAAAAGATTAATGCACACGTTCACAAGCTATTATTATTGTACTTTTGTGCCGAAAAAAATAATAAATGCCGTTCGTAGTATCTCGGTTGAAATGCCTCGAATGGCTGTTTTTACGATAACATTATTTCATCAACTTTGTGAGTGAATGCTGGCAGGCATTCGCTTAACATCGAATATAAGTTTCAAAACGAATTAGTAATGAGAACAAAAGGTATTAAGAACCTTCTTATTGACTTTGGCGGCGTGCTTATCGACCTCCACCGACAACGCTGCATCGACAACTTTAAGCAATTGGGCTTGGAAAACATTGACGAGTATCTCAATATCTATCACCAAAAAGGTATATTTTTAGAGCAGGAAAAAGGTTTGATTATGCCCGATGAGTTTCGCGACGGCATACGCAATCTTTTAGGCAGAAATGTTTCGGATGAGAAGATTGATGCCGTATGGAATAGCTTTTTGGGAGAAATACCACGCTACAAACTCGACTTGCTGCTGCAGCTTCGCGAACGATACGTGGTCTACTTGCTAAGCAACACCAATAAAATACACTGGGATTGGTCTTGCAAAAACGCATTCCCATTCCGCACATTCAAGGTGGACGATTACTTTGAAAAAAAATACCTCTCGTTTGAGATGAAAATGGCGAAACCCGATCGTGATATTTTTGAAGCAGTCATCGAAGATGCCGGTATCCTTCCCGAAGAAACCTTTTTCATAGACGATTCTACCGCCAACTGTCTCACAGCACAATCGCTGGGCATTGCCACCTACACACCTGCCGAGGGCGAAGATTGGAGCCACCTCTTCAAATAAAACCAATCTATGCAAATCGTTCGCAAACTCACCACGCATAAACCATTACCTTGTGCTGCCACCATCGGTTTTTTCGACGGTGTACACAGTGGACATCGCTTCTTGATAGAGCAAGTGAAGCGAGAAGCGGCGGCGCACGGTTTGCAGTCCGCAATCATTACTTTTGCGTCGCACCCTCGTCGTATTGTGCAGCCCGATTTTAAAATGGAAATGCTCACCACGCAAGAAGAGAAACTGGCGTTACTCGAAGCTACGGGTATAGAACTCTGCTACGTGCTCGACTTTACACCCGAAATGGCAAAGCTCACTGCTCAAGAATTTATGCTCTATGTGCTAAAGCAGCATTGTGGTGTGGAACGGTTGGTGATAGGCTACGATCACCGTTTTGGGCACAATCGCACAGAGGATTTTTACGACTACACACGCTATGGCGAGTCTATGGCTATGCAGGTGATGCAAGCACAAGGCTATATCTACAACGGGATGACCATTAGCTCCTCCCTCATTCGCCGCTATCTACGTTGCAGCGATGTGCGCAATGCCGACATTTGTCTGAGTTACGACTATTTTTTGAATGGCACGGTGGTTAGTGGCTATCAAGTGGGACGTAAAATGGGTTTTCCCACCGCCAATCTGCAAGTGAACAGTGCCGACAAACTAATACCAGCCGACGGGGTGTATGCCGTGCGTGTGACGCTTCAAGATGGTAGCGCCCACAACGGAATGCTCAACATAGGCACTCGCCCCACTTTCTGCAACGATGCCACTCGCACCATCGAAGTACATATCCTTCGTTTCAACTCCAATCTTTACAATCAGCCTATCCGCATCTCTTTTGTAGCTCATATTCGCGCCGAGATGAAATTTACCGATGTGAAGCAGCTCATCAAGCAGCTTCAATCCGACGCAGTGCGTGCCGAAGAGCTACTTACTCGATATTCGGTGGCGGAGTAAAGCGACTCCCTTTTTTCTATTGTTAGAGTGTTGTTATTTCCCCTCTTTATACCACGAGGCATACATTAGATAGTTGTGAGCAATCCTTTCGTTCAGCTCCTTGGCTTGTGCTGGGTCTACCTTCTTAATGAATTTAGCCGGTACTCCGCCCCAAATGCTTCCTGGCTCTATCACGGTGTTGCTCAGCACCAATGAGCCTGCTGCTACAATGGCACCTTCGCCAATTACGGCATTGTCTAATAGCGTGGCCCCCATTCCTATTAGCGCATAATCTTTGATGTGTGCCCCGTGTATCGTTACATTGTGCCCCACAGATACGTTGTCGCCAATCTCTATAGTCGACTTTTCGTATAATGTATGTAGTACGCTTCCATCTTGTATGTTTACTCCGTTGCCAATGCGTATTGAGTTGACATCGCCACGCAGCACCGTGCTATACCAAATGCTGCAATCGTTGCCAATGACAACGTCGCCAATGATAGCCGCATTTTCGGCAATGAAACAGTTTTCACCAATTTGAGGTGTGAAACCTCTTACCTCTCTTATAATAGACATAATGATTTGCTTGATGAGTTAGTTAAACAATAGGTAGGGTCGCTTGCCTCAGCCAGCTCACTTCTTGCTGGTTCAAGTGAGGAGACAATGAGTCGAACACCTGTTGATGGTATTTGTTCAACCACTTTATTTCATCTGCTGTCAGTTGCTCTTTCACGATTCCTTTTTGGCAAATGGGGCAGAGGGTTAAGGTGTCGAACTCATAATAATCGCCATACATACCCGTGCCAGCTTCACGCACAAGAATTAGATTTTCGATGCGCACACCATACTTTCCACTGATGTACACACCCGGTTCGTTGGAAGTGACCATTCCAGGTTGTAGTGTCACGGGGTTTTCGTTCATTCGGATGCTTTGAGGCCCTTCGTGTACATTTAAGAAATGGCCTACTCCGTGCCCGGTGCCGTGCAAGTAGTTTTTGTGTTGTTGCCACAGTGGCATTCGAGCCAGTACGTCAAGCTGTGCTCCACGTGTGCCGGCTGGAAATTGTGCCATAGCTAAATTGATATGCCCTTTAAGCACCAATGTATAATCGTTCTTTTGCTCTTGGGTCAATGCGCCCAAAGCGATGGTGCGTGTAATGTCGGTAGTACCATCCAAATACTGTCCACCCGAGTCTAACAACAAAAAGCCTTCGGAGCGAAGAGGCGAATTGCTTGTTTCATCTGCCGAATAATGGACAATGGCACCGTGCTCTTGATAGCCTGCGATGGTGTCGAAGCTATTGCCAATATATCGTGTACCTTTTGCACGAAACGCCTCCAACTTTTTTGTTATACTTAGCTCGCTCTCTTTGCCCGATGCAACAGCCATATCAAGCCACGCAAGGAAACGAACCATTGCCACGCCGTCTCGTAGCATTGCCGAACGAATACCGCTAATTTCTGTTTGGTTTCGGATGGCTTTGAGTTGAGCGATGGGAGAGTCGCGACGAATCACCGTGCAAGCAGGTGATATGGCTTTGTAGAGTGTATAGTTGGTTTTGGCAGGTTGCAACTCTATGGTTTTATTTTCCAATTCACGCAAAAAGCCCTCTACTTCATCGTATGGTAGCCATTCTACTTCTATATCTTTTAAATAAGCGGTGAGTGTAGGTGATACTTTTTCGGGTGCAATAAATAAGATGGTGTGTTTTCTCGAAATATATAAATAGCTAATAAAAAGTGGGTTGCACTTAATGTCGTTTCCTCGAAGATTCAAAGTCCACGCTATTTCGTCTAATGCCGATACAAGAAGACCATCTACCTGATTCTCTTTTAGGATAGCTCGAATCTCGCACAGTTTCTTATTGCTACTTTTCCCGGCGTGTGCCATATCGTGTACAAAGGGAGGTGTTGCGGGTAATTCTGGACGATCTTTCCACACCATATTAAATAGGTCATCGCAATCTTCAATGTCGATGCCGTGTTTCCAAAGTTTTTTGGTTAGTTGCTCAACCTGCTCCACCGAAAACATCTTTCCATCTATGCCCACCGTGTCGCCCGATTTTAGTTGTTGACAAAGGTAATCGGCAATGGTAGGAGTGCCTGCAACCATCTCTTTATATAAGGTGATGCCCGTTTCGTTCAATTGTTCTTCGGCTTGTATGAAATACCGAGAGTCAGTCCATAGTCCAGCTTGGTTTTCTAAAATAACCGCTGTTCCAGCCGAACCTGTAAACCCCGTAATCCATTCACGAATTTTCCAGTGCGAAGCGACGTATTCACTTAGGTGTGGGTCGGTGCTGGGAACGATAAAAGCTGTGATAGATCTTTTCGCAAACTCTTTTCTTAAGCTTTCTATACGATTTTTAATTGCTTGTTTCATACATCTTTATAAATTAAATCATTCAAATATACGCTGTTTTAGGGCAATGTAGGTCGTAAGTGGTACTTAAATCTGCAATTTGATAAAATATCGCCGAAAGTTTTGTAAATAAAGAAAGTATGCGTAATTTTGCGCCGCAATTTACTGTAAAATTATAAACCATTTATATATTAATAAAAAGATGATTGTAGTACCTGTAAAAGAAGGCGAAAACATTGAAAAAGCGCTGAAGAAAT
>CAMTPA010000060.1 GCA_947074275.1 uncultured Bacteroides sp. | reverse complement strand
AGATAGAACTGTTCAAGATGTTTAAATATCGCTTCAATGTAGGTTTCGATCAAAGTAGCGACCAACATATGAATTTGCGCAAAGAAGGCAACTGGACATATAACCAGCCCTATGATCCATCTTCACTCAACAAAAATATGGCTCGCTCAAGCTCAATGGTATATGATAACACGTTGGAGTTCAATAAGCAGTTCAAAAAGCACACCATCAACGCTGTGATAGGTACAAGTTTTAGCGACTCTTACTACACACAACTTTGGGGCACCAAAAACAATGTGTTGATGATGGGTACAGGGCAATACTTTGAGCAACTGGATGCTGCATTAGACGGTGCAAAAACTGGTAGTTTTATGGACAAAGAGAAAATGTTTTCTGTATTTGGGCGTGCCAACTACAATTATGCCGATAAGTACCTATTTAGCGTAACATTACGCCACGATACTTCTTCTAAATTCTCTCCTGATAACAGAAGTGGTTTCTTCCCATCAATCTCAGGTGCGTGGAGAATTAGCCAAGAAAAATTCTTCAACGTGTCGTGGATAGACGATTTGAAAATACGCGCTAACTACGGTGTGCTTGGTAGTTCAAACATCGGTGTATGGGATTGGGTGCCTTTCATCAATATGTTTCCACAAGCAATATTTGGCCCTGACGCTTTACAGCCAGGTATGACACAAGTAAAGCTTGTAAATACAGACTTAAAATGGGAAGAACAACATCAGATGAATGCAGGTTTCGATATATTGTTGCTCGACAGACGACTCGAAATCTCAGCCGATTACTTCATCAAAGATGCTCGTGACGTGTTGACACCAATGGAAATTTTAATGTCTACTGGTAATAACGGTGGCAATCCAGTAGTAAATGCAGCTTCTTTGCGCAACACAGGTATCGACTTCTCGGTAACGTGGCGCGACCGTGTAGGAGATTTCAATTACAACGTAAATGTAAACGGCTCTTATCTACGCAATAAGATTAAGAAATTGGGATATGACCGAACTGAGTTCTCACAATGGAACACCAAATCGATTGTTGGCAGACCTATCGGTGAGTGGTACTTGATTAAAACAGATGGTTTGTTCCGCAACGATCAAGATGTATTGAATCACGTCGATAAAAACGGAAACCTAATACAACCCAACGCTAAACCTGGTGACGTGAAATTTATTGATGCCAATGGAGATGGTATGATAACCGATGCCGACCGTCAGTATTGCGGACAAACGATTCCTAAATTCCAATTGGGCATTAATATGGGTTTTGAATACAAAGGTTTGGATTTGATGATGCAATTTACAGGAGCATTCGGTCATAAAATATTCAATGGACCACGCAGCGGATTCGACCGTTTCGATGACAACTCAAACTACCGTGCCGATTACGATCCTTGGACACCCGAAAACCCAATGGCAAAAGACCCACGCCCCATTTATGGAGATGCTCGCAACGTAAGAGGCGACCAAGACAGATGGTTGGAAAATGGCAATTACGTGCGTCTGGCACAACTTGCAATTGGTTATTCATTCCCAAAATCTCTTATTGGCAAACAGTTTAGTCAACTGCGTTTGTTTGTAAATGCTCAAAACCTATTCACCATCACCAAATATACGGGATTGGATCCTGAGTTTATGAACTCTAACATCTTTGAGCGTAGCTATGACTTTGGAGCATATCCAAACCCCAAAGCGGTCACTTTTGGTGCTCAGGTTACTTTTTAATCAGTTAGTTGAATCTTATTTTATTTTGAATAACAATGAAAAAAATCATATACGGATTAATGACGTGCGCATTGCTCGGCGGTTGCGACGTTTCAGTTGAAAATCCTAATACCATTACCGCAGAAACTTTTTGGAAAACCGAAGGGGATGCCGAGAAAGGAGTGAATGCTGTTTATAATATGTTCTACAAACCCGGCACATACAGCCGTTGGATCTGGTTTCGATTGGACCTCACATCGGATGAAGGCACGAGCCAAAGTCCGTGGGCTGAACTAAGAGAGTGGGTTGAGTTCAAATACAACAATTACAATTTTTGGGAAGGAAATGCGTGGACGTATCGCGATTGTTACGAGGCAATATTCAGAGCCAATCAAGTATTGCACTATGTACCTGAAATCTCTTTTGGTGATCAAAGCAAAAAAGACGCTATTTTAGGACAGGCTTATTTCTTGCGTGGATTCTACAACTATCACTTAGCTTTGCTTTGGGGTAGCACCAACAGCAGTTTGGCTATTATGACCGAACCATCAAAAGCATCGGAACAGCCTTACGGGCACAATATAGACGAAGTATATCAACAAGCTATCGACGATTTGGGGCAAGCAGCTTCACTTCTTCCCGAAGAGTGGACTGGAGATAATAAAGGACGTGCAACCAAAGGTGCGGCATTGGCATATCGTGCTAAAGTATATATGCAAACACACGCTTGGGAAGAGGCTCAAAAAGACCTTTCGTGGCTGGTAGAAGGTGCTGGTAAACAATATTATGACTTGGTGGCAAATTATCAAGACAACTTCAGATATGATACTGAAAATAACATCGAATCCGTTTTTGAAATTCAATATTCTGATATTCATAAAGCGCCTGCTGGTGATGGCGATTTTGATGTAGACCCCAACTTAGGATTGAACCGTGGACAATTTTTTGCGCCTCCCGGCATTGGTTGGACCGATGGTGAGCTTCGCCCGTGGATTGTGGATGAATTTAAGAAAGAACGAAACAATTTAGGAGAGTTTGACACTCGCTTGCGTTACACAGCTTTCTACGAAGGTATGAATAAAGATTTTGATGGAAACAACAAGATTTATAGTTATGACTTGGATGGAAAAGACACTGGTATCTGGAACTTAGACAACTGGCGTGGACGAGTGTTCTTCCGCAAATATGGAAGCGACCATTACAGAGATTATGACGATTATCATAATCCTACCAACGTACGTCTTATTCGTTATGCCGATGTGTTGTTGATGTATGCCGAATGTTTGGCCAACACTGCACCTTCTAATTTGAGCAAGGCCGTGGAGTATGTGAACCGAGTTCGCACACGTGTAAATATGCCAAGCATAGAGGTGAACCATCCCGAAGCTGCAACAAATGCCACTGCTTTCTTAAAGCGTTTGCAAATGGAACGTGCATTGGAGTTGGCTACCGAAGGACACCGCTGGGCGGATATTAAACGCTGGGGCTTGACTGACACGCAAGCTGGTTTAGATGAACTAAGAAGCCGCGACTCAGACTTTAACAACTTTGTTATTGGCCGTCACAACTGTTTGCCAATTCCTTCATCAGAGGTAAACAACAACCCCAATATCACACAAAACCCCAATTATTAATCATTTCTTTTCACGGAGGGTTGCGATACACACCCTCCGTGAATCAAACAAAGTTTAGCTATGAGAATTTTTACACAATTAATATGTTTCCTGTTTTTCGTTCCACTTTATGCGTGCGATAACTCTACAAATAGCAACATCGACTTTATTGTTCCTGAAGTTTCAGTGTCTTTTGGCGATCCATTCATCTTATATTATGACAATAAATACTATGCCTATGGCACAAATGGTGAGGATGGAATCGAAGTGTGTACATCGGACGATTTGAAAACGTGGACCAAAGAGAAAAATTTAGCTCTTCACAAATCCAACTCGTATGCCGATCGCTGGTTTTGGGCGCCCGAAGTATTTGCTATCAATGGTAAATTTTATATGTACTATTCTGCCGACGAGCATATTTGTGTAGCAACTTCCGAATCTCCGCTTGGCCCATTCAAGCAAACTGAAAAAAAGCCGATGCTCGAAGGTGAAAAGGCGATTGACAACTCATTGTTTATTGATGAAGACGGCACTCCATACCTCACTTTTGTACGCTTTAATGATGGTAACAACATTTGGATAGCAGAGCTGGAAGACGACCTTATGACATTGAAAAAAGAAACAATGAAAAAATGCCTCAATGTGTCGCAAAGCTGGGAAGAGGTGTGGCCACGTGTAAACGAAGGAAACTTTATCATCAAACACAATGGAGTGTATTATATGACCTATTCTGCCAATAGCTACGAAAGCCAAATGTATGGCGTAGGGTTTGCTACCGCAACATCTCCAACAGGTACTTGGATAAAATATGCTAAGAATCCCATCTTACAGAATCCGGGTAAACTGACCGGTGTAGGACACAGTGCAAATTTCATCGACAAGGATGGTAATCTTTGCATCGTGTTTCACGCACATCAAAACAAAATATCGATTCACCCGCGTACAATGCACGTAGCACGCCTTGTGTTTGTTGAAGAAGATGGAAAAGAAATTATGAAAGTAGACGAAAACTCCATCATCAATTGTGTAATTAAATAAGCAAACATTATGAACAGACGAGTATGGATAGGAACATTATTGGTTTTAGGCCTTATCAGTTGTAAGGCAGAAGTTACCAATGAAGAGTCTATTCCACAAAAACAAACTCCAATTGATGGTGTCCGCATTGCTTGGGACAACAATTCAACAGAATGTATAGCTCAACAAGGAGGCTATCCACGCCTAAGAAGGCTACAAGACCAATCGCTAATAGTGGTTTATGACGGACAGCGCAATGTGATGATGCGAAGAAGTTATGACGATGGTAAAACCTGGACACAACCACAAGCTATTTTCACTCATCACATACAAGAAAATGACAAAGGCGAAAGCTGCGAGGTAAATATGGCAAACGCCGAAATTTATCAGCTGAGCAATGGAGACTTAATAGTAGGTTGCAATTATCGACCAGCACAAGATGGCATTGTACCCTATGCCATTGCCATAAAAAGAAGTAAAGACAATGGTAATAGCTGGCAAGAAACACAAGTACTTTACAAAGCTGGAACTATTTTTGGTGATGGCTGCTGGGAACCTTCTTTTTTGGAGTTACCCAATGGCGATGTTCATCTCTATTTTGCAAATGAAAGCCCTTACAGAGAGTCGGACGAACAAGAAATATCGGTATTAGTATCGAGTGACAAAGGTGAAAATTGGAGTACAGAAACCCAAAAAGTATGTTTCAGAAACAACAGAAGAGATGGTATGCCAGTGGCAACATTAATAGACAATAAAATTGTGGTAGTGATAGAGGATAACAACATTTCTCAGTTTAAGCCATATACTGTGCGTACCAATATAGACCGTCCTTGGGACGCACCGGTATTGGCCGACTCGGAATTTAGGGCGTATGCTTTGCAAGAAAAGTTATCGGATGACGTGTATGCTGGAGCACCCTATTTGTTGAAGCTTCCCTCGGGCGAGACACTACTTTCTTACCAAACTACTGGTGGACGTACCAACGACTGGGAAAAATCTACAATGGAGGTAGCAGTAGGCAATAAAGAAGCACGTTCGTTTACAAAACTCAGTCGCCCTTTCAACGTACCTCTCAATTGTGAGGCCAAATGGAACTCATTGGCTCTTTTCAACGATTATCAAGTAGCAGCCCTTGCATCTACCAATTTCAACTCACCTCACATTGGTGTATGGATGAAAAAAGGATATATCCTACAAGATATAACACTGCCACAGAATAATTATACCACACAGCCTTTGCTATTTGTAGGCGAACAAGGCAATACACAAGCACAAGGCTACGTAGCCGAAACCAACAAGGGCCTCAAAGTGCGAGTGGATGTGAATGGAGCATCACGTTTTGGCACCCAACGCGACAAATGCGATGCTGTTACAGTTAGCATTGACTCCCAAAACGATTGCTACTCTACGCCTGCTAAAGGGATCTATCGCTTTACGGTGACACACTACAACCGCTGCTACGTGGAGCAAGGTGATAGCGGTCATTGGAAATCGATACCAACTACCGGGATAGAGCACAAAGCCGTGGAAACCAACAATGGATACACCGTAGATATGCTTATCCCATTCGATGTTATCAAGAAAGAAAATCGCTCGGCTATGCGTATCAACTTAACGTTGTCGGCTTATCAGAGCGAATACGTAGGATACAAAGAATCGCTTCCACATACCGACGAACAAGCGTCTAATACATGGATACGTATAGACTACAAGAATTAAGAATACAAGAATATAACATACATAAAACTATCAGTAATGAAGAAACTTTCTCTTATTATTTGCAGTTTGGCGTTGCTGTTTCAGGCAAACGCTCGAACGATGGAACAAAGTCTGAACAATCAGATATACCTGAAAACTCCAGGTAACTTTTCGCAAACACACCAATTGCGAAAAGGAAGTGACGGGGCACTTTATTCCACCACAGGACAATTGCCTCTTATCATCAACCAGCAAACCCGTGAAGAAAATGGTACACTGTATGTGACTACCACCCTCGAAGCACAACAAGATGTGTGGTTCAATCTTCAAAACTCGTTTGCACTCAATGGGCAGATGCATAATGACTGCCTGTTTTATATGCCAGGATTTTGGTATCGGAAAAACTTGCGTTCACCCAAAGAAGCTCCATCGTTTCATACAAACGATAGCTGGCGTGTACGAGAAGACCGCTTAAGTGTGCCACTCACTGGTATATTCAACGAAAAAGATGGAAACTACCACACAGTGGTGCGTATAGACGATTTCAAAACAGATGCCTTGAATAGTTTAAAATATGGAGAGGCAATACTTACAGGCGAAACATCAATAGGTTACACCGGTTTTGAGAACGAAAATGGAATAGCTACTTTGGTTTTTGGTTTCCCCACTCACGAAGCTCCTCGTAGCTATGTGCGTAAGCTCACACTCGACCCTGAGGTAATGATGTTTCAGCATCTTGCTCCGGGCGAAACCAAAGTATTGAAATGGGAAATCAAGGCGGGACAAGCCAAAGATTTCTCGGAATTTGTAGAGGATGTATGGAATTACTCTTACGACAAGTTTGCTCCACAAGTCATTGAAGAGATGATGTCGGCAGAAAAAGCCAAAGAAATCCTGTCGAACTTCTTTGTAGAAAGCTACGTAAACACCGATAAGCTCAACTATTTTTCGGGTGTACACATGCGCACCGACGACTGTGCAAGCACAGGATCGGTAGAAGTAGGTTTTGTGGGTCGTGTGCTGCTCAATGCCTTCAATGCACTCGAATATGGCGAAGCCAATGGAAGAGCCGACTTAGTAGAAAAAGCCAATGCTGTTTTCGACAGTTACTTGCAACACGGATTTACCCCCAACGGGTTTTTCAGAGAGTTTATCGACTATACACACAATGTAGAGCCTACCGAACTAAGCATCCGTCGCCAATCGGAAGGTGTGTTTGCCATTATGCACTATTTGGGCTATGAACGCAAAAATAAGCGTCGCCACCCCGAGTGGGAAAACAAAATGAAACACATTCTTGATGCTATTTTGAAACTACAAAATGAAGATGGAAGCTTTCCACGCAAATTCGACGATAGCTATGCTATTGTAGATGTTTCGGGTGGTAGCACACCATCGGCCACCTTGCCTTTGGTGATGGCATATACCTACTTCAAAGATAAAAAATACTTGGATGCAGCTAAAAGCACGGGTAGCTACTTAGAGAAAGAACTGATTTCTAAATCGGACTACTTCTCGTCTACACTTGATGCCAATTGCGAAGATAAGGAAGCATCGCTCTATGCAGCAACTGCTACCTACTATTTGGCGTTGGCTACCAAAGGAGCCGAGCGCAAACATTATGCCGATTTGACAAAGAAAGCTGGTTATTTTGCATTGTCGTGGTATTATATGTGGGATGTTCCGTTTGCCAAAGGTCAAATGCTGGGCGACGTAGATTTTAAATCGAGAGGTTGGGGCAACGTATCGGTAGAAAACAACCACATAGATGTGTTTATCTTCGAATTTGGCGATGTGATAGAGTGGCTTGCTACCGAGTACAACGAGCCACGTTTCTCGCAGTTTGCCGAAGTAATACGCACCTCAATGTTGCAGCTTATGCCTGTGGGCAACTCGATGTATGATATTGGTAAAGTGGGCTACTACCCCGAAGTTGTGCAACACACCAATTGGGACTATGGTAAAAATGGAAAAGGATTCTACAATGATATTTTTGCTCCTGGATGGACGGTTGCTTCGCTTTGGGAACTACTTTCGCCCAAACGTGCCGAAAACTATTTGACAACCAATTACAGAAGATAACATTATGACTTTTAAACCTACTACAATAGCACTTACGCTATTACTTGCAGCTTGTTCTTCGCCAGTCGATTCGGCTTCAACGCCAACCGACGACAAAAATACGTATATGAACCCTGTGCTGTCGAAAAGTATGCCCGACCCAACAATTATCAAGGCTGCCGATGGTAATTTTTACCTATATGCCACCGAAGACACGCGCAATGTACCCATATTGCGCTCAAGCAACTTGGTGGACTGGACCTTTACAGGCACAGCATTCAACAACGAAACACGTCCAAACTTTGAACCCGAAGGAGGTATATGGGCACCCGATATAAATTATATCGACAATCAGTATGTGCTCTATTACTCTATGTCGGTGTGGGGAGGAGAATGGACTTGTGGCATTGGTGTGGCAACAGCCAGCAAACCAGAAGGGCCTTTTACCGACCACGGCAAGTTGTTTCGTAGCAACGAGATTGATGTACAAAACTCCATCGACCCATTTTATATCGAAGAGGATGGAAAGAAATATTTGATGTGGGGAAGTTTCAGGGGTATATATGGTATTGAGCTGACTGACGATGGACTGTCGGTAAAACCTGGAGCAGAAAAATTTGTGATAGCTGGAACAGCTTACGAAGGGACTTACATACACAAGCGCAACGGTTATTACTATCTATTTGCTTCGATAGGTAGCTGCTGCGAGGGTGAACGTAGCACCTATACCACGGTTGTAGGGCGATCGAAAGAGCTTAAAGGCCCTTACACCGATAAAAAAGGAAACCTGATGACAGACAACCATCACGAGATATTGATTGGTAAAAACAACCGATTTGTGGGCAATGGCCACAACTCTGAAATTGTGACGGACAATGCTGGCGATGATTGGTTTTTGTTTCACGGCGTAGACCTTCAACGCCCCAATGGCCGTGTGCTGATGCTTGAAAAAGTGATGTGGGACAAAGAGGGTTGGCCTTATACACAAAACGCCACTCCTTCATTGAAAGCTCCTCGACCTGTATTTTAAGAAATACTTCGGTTACTTACACGAAAATAATGATAATCGGGAAATACGCTATAACATTTCCCGATTATCATTATCTTGCATCACCCCCTCTACAAGCCTCTTAAAAAGGCATTTGGTAGATAGGCCTATCTACCGCGGTGGATAGCTATACCCAGCACGGTAGACAGCTATACCCACCAAACGGAGTAAGCATAGCTACTAAAAGCATTATAGCTTATCGTAATTAATCAAACTTCTCTGGTTCGTCTTCCACTCTTCTGCCATCCTCAGCTTCCACAGCGTGACCATATTGGTAGCCCATACTAATGTAAACCAAACTGCGGCTAAAATAAGCTCCTAAAAGATATATCAGGCAAAGCACAAAAACCACAACGCTCATCCCCAAAGGCATACTGCCACCTTCACTGCTGTTTATCAGAAGCGAGCGCACCATATAGATAACGATGTAGGGTAAGCCTATCACAACAGAAATAATTCCGCCAATAATGCTGTTTATGAATGCCAACAAGAATGTGCCACCCCACGTAGGAAAACCAATGCGGAAAGATTTTATGAAAGCACGCCAAATTCCTATTTCTTCGAATAGGTAGATAGGGACAAACAAACCCAAGGGCACGCAAAGCACCAGCGTGAGCGGAATAATAAGAGCCAACGTATAGTATGAAAGATATACCAACATAGCAAGCAAGATGGTGTAAATCACTCCTACCAAAATACTAAAGAGTGTGAGTATCACCAGCCGTTTGAAGTTTTTAGACAGCAGGCTTCCAATGTTTGGGCAAGCCGCTTCTGCCTCGTGCGGCTGAGTATAGCACTTCACCAAAGCATACACTAATGCCATAAGAAGCAATGCTCCCACTACCGAAGTTAACATCAAGAAAAAGTAGCTTAGCCCATAGCTACCCACCATCGCCGTAAGCATTTGTATGCTATCGGCATAATCGTTCACATCAAAGTTCTCTATATTCATAAGTTGCATCATACAAATGGCTTGCACAATGCTAACTGGCAAGAGTAGGTAAATCAGATATTTCAGAAGTGGTTTTCTGCCATACTTAATCAAATCGAATGTAGCACTCATTTTTTCGCCAAAGGAACGCTTTTTATACAAAGCGATGAAGGGGTGTGTTGATTCCATAATTTAATCTGCTTGGTAAATGTGATAAATGAATCTTGATAACAATTAACAAATGTAGAGCATTTATCATAAAATCACAATTATTTGGACAATAGAATGTGAACGGACAAAACTGAATAACAAAAAAAGCAGATGCTGCGCGGTGCAACATCTGCTTTATCTTCCAAAAAATCAAGAAATGGAAAGAAGCGATACTTAATCTACCTGTCCAAGAGTACTTCCATATTCCAGTTCGCCCTGCACAACAAAAAGAATCTCTTCTGGGTCGTACTCGCCCATATCGTCCTTTTTCGCCTCTTTTACAATGTATGCCACTACTTTGTCCAAATCAATGTCCACGTAGCCATCTTCATCTACATCGCCATCAAGCACACCACTTTCCACATAAAACTCTTCAATCAGGTCGAGAAAGTAGTAGAACTCATCATCAGTAAACTTATCCTTCAGTTCTTGTGGCAGATAGTTTCTGATAAATTCGATGGTCTTTTCGTCATCGGCATCCGATAGTAAGAAATCGTCTTCCAAACTCATAATCTTTCTTTTTTATAGTAAATTCTTAATCTTTTCCTCGAACACAGGTTTTGCTACCGCACCTACCTGTTTGTCTACCACTTTGCCATCTTTAAAGAAAAGCACGGTAGGGATGTTGCGAATGCCAAACTCGGCAGCCATATCACTGTTGTCATCTACATCGCATTTGCCAATCACTACTTTTCCCTCATACTCGTGAGCAAGTTCGTCTATAATAGGGCCTACCATCTTGCACGGACCACACCAAGGAGCCCAAAAGTCTACAACAACAGGTTTGCCTTCGGCAATAATTTCTTGGTAGTTGCTGTCTTTAAATTCAAAAGCCATAGTTTTTATTATTAAATGTTTTAATATGAGAATATTAGACTAACAAATGAGTAGTCTTTATGTTGCAAATATAAGTATAATTAATTGATACGAAAGTCAAGTTCGGGCTTCTCTTTGATAAACGTAACCAAATCTTTGCTTACCGATAGTTTGATTGGGCGAGAGATTAAGTCTACATACATATTCTGTTCGGCATCGCTCACCTTGAAATAAAGTTCGGTTGTTCCCGGATTGTCTTTTATCAGCGAAGATAATTCCATCACCAAAGTTGAGTCTAAGGCAGACAATGGTATCAAGATGGTTATCTTCTCGATAAGACCTTCTTTCACATCGGGCAACAGCTCCATGGAAGTGATTTTTAGTTCCAATTCATCGGGTTTCCATTGACGTGCCTGACAACGTGCCTTGATATAGAGAAAGGTGCCCTCGGTGAGGTAACCTTGATAAGTCACCCAGTCATTTCCCCAAAAAGGGATTTCGGCCGAGCCCGAATAATCTTCTATCTTGGCAATGCCGTAAGGGTTTCCGTTCTTGCTTGTGCCACGTCTTACAGCAGTCACAATGCCGCCCATCGTGATTTCACGGCCAGCGATAGATGGCTTGTCATCCAATTCGGACATACGGGTATTGCACACGTGGTCGAGTACAATGGCATATTGGTCGAGCGGATGAGCTGATAGGTAGATTCCCACCAAGTCGCGTTCGCGATTCAAGCGTTCCAAGTCGCCCCAGCGTTCGGCTGGAAGTATTTCGGGAGTAGCAATATCCACCACGTTATCCCCACCAAACAAGGAGTTGGCCGCAGCCGCCTGATCAGTTTGGTATCGGTTGCCATAGCGCATCAATGTTTCAAGAAAGGTTTCTCCCTTGGTATTGACCGCAAAATATTGTTCACGTTTCAGTTCTGGGAAGCTATCCAAACCACCCGACAAGGCTAAACATTCCATATTTTTCTTGTTGCAAGCATTCAGGTTGACACGCTGCACAAAATCGAATATTCCCTTAAACGGCCCGTTTGCACGACGTTCATCGATAATACTCTGCACAGCTGCCTCGCCTACCCCTTTCACAGCTCCCAAGCCAAATCGAATATCGCCATCAGCGTTGACTGTAAATTTAAGGTTACTCTCGTTCACGTCAGGCCCTTTGGTTTGGATTCCCATAGCCTTACATTCATCCATCAGCTTAGTAATATCGGTAATGTTGGACAAGCTTCGGCTCATCACAGCCGCCATATATTCCGAAGGATAATTGGCTTTCAAATAGGCTGTTTGATAGGCTACCCACGAATAGCAAGTAGCGTGTGACTTATTGAACGCATACGAAGCGAATTTTTCCCAATCGCCCCAAATCTTTTCAAGAATCTTAGGGTCGTGTCCATTCTTGCGTCCGCCTTCAATAAATTTAGGTTTCATATGGTCGAGCTTATCACGCAGCTTCTTACCCATCGCCTTACGCAGAGCATCGGACTCACCGCGTGTAAAGTCGGCAAGCAAACGAGATAAAAGCATCACCTGCTCTTGATACACCGTAATACCGTATGTATCTTTAAGGTATTTCTCCATTACTGGAATATCATATTCTATCGGTTTGCGCCCGTGCTTACGGTCAATAAAGTCGGGGATGTAATCCATCGGCCCTGGACGATAGAGCGCATTCATCGCAATCAAATCTTCGAAAGTAGAGGGCTGAAGCTCACGCAAATACTTCTGCATACCAGCCGATTCAAACTGGAAAGTACCAATAGTGCGCCCATCACTGTATAGCTTATAGGTGGTGGGGTCTGTTATGGAGATGTTATCTATATCAATCTCAACACCTTTACTCAAACGAACATTCTCTACTGCCTCTTTTATAATAGAAAGGGTTTTCAGTCCCAAGAAGTCCATCTTAATCAGTCCTGTATCTTCAATAACCGAACCTTCGTATTGGGTGACGAGCATTTTCTCACCCGTTTCTTTATCGTCGGCAGTACTCACAGGCACCCAATCGGTGATGTCGTCGCGGCAAATAATCGTTCCGCAAGCGTGTACACCCGTGCCTCGCACATTTCCTTCGAGCATCAAGGCATATTTCAATGTGTCGCGCACCAAAGGGTCGGGCGATGCTTCGGCTTGTTGCAATTCGGGCACATAGTCGATAGCATTTCGTAAGTTCAGTTTCTTATCGGGAATTTTATCAGGAATCAACTTCGTCAGTCGATCGGACTCGGAGAGAGAGAGTTTCTGCACACGCGCCACATCTTTGATGGCCAACTTTGTAGCCATAGTGCCATAGGTGATAATGGCCGCTACTTTTTCGTGTCCATACTTATTCTTTACCCATCGAAGCACCTCGCCACGTCCATCGTCATCAAAATCAACGTCAATATCGGGAAGAGAGATACGGTCGGGGTTCAAGAAGCGTTCAAAAAGCAAGTCGTATTGAATGGGGTCGATGCGTGTAATGCCAAGACAATATGCTACTGCCGATCCTGCAGCCGAACCACGTCCTGGCCCCACAGCCACCCCCAATTCGTTGCGAGCCACATTGATAAAATCTTGCACAATGAGGAAATAACCGGGAAAACCCATTGTCTTCATAATGTAAAGCTCGAAGTTCAAACGCTCCTTCACTTCATCGCTCAGTGGGTCTCCATAAAATGTTTTAGCACCATCGAAAGTCAACTTAGCAAGGTAATCCGCCTCTAACTTGATACGATAAAGCTTATCGTAGCCGCCAATACGTTCAATTTTCTCATTGGCCGCTTCTTCATCGAGCACCACATTGCCATTCTCATCACGAGTAAACTCATTGAATAAATCTTCGTTGGTGTATTTAGCACGATAGCCTTCTTCTGTACCAAAATCCTCGGGAATGGCAAAAGTAGGCATAATCGGCGCATGATCGATTGAATAAAAATCGACCTTATTTAGAATTTCGAGTGTATTGCTCAAAGCTTCGGGCACATCAGCAAAAAGCTCGTTCATCTCCTCGCGTGTCTTCATCCACTCTTGTTTGGTGTAGAGCATTCGCTTGGGGTCGTCTAAATCTTTGCCCGTGCTCAAGCAGATAAGTCTATCGTGCGCTTCGGCTTGCTCTTGGTTTACAAAGTGTACATCGTTGGAGCAAATTAATTTCACATCAAATTTCTTGGCATACTCTATCAGATGCTTGTTTACATTAACCTGCAATGGATAGGCCTCGTGGTTGGCACGAGGGATAGAGGCTTTGTGTCGCTGCAACTCCAAGTAGAAATCATCTTGAAACACACGTTTGAACCACTGAATAGCCTCTTCTGCCTCTTCAAACTGTTCGTTGGTGATTTTCTTTGGGATTTCCCCTCCCAAGCAGGCTGAGCTAACAATCAAACCTTCGCAGTATTTCTCTAAGTCGGCACGATCGGTACGAGGACGCATATAGTAACCTTGCACCCACGAACGCGACACCAATTTAATCAAGTTGTGATAGCCCTTCAAGTTTTTAGCAAGCACTATTAAGTGATAACCACTTTGATCGGGCTTACCTTCGCGCTTATCTTTAGAGCGACGAGCCACATACATTTCGCATCCGATGATAGGCTTAAACAATCGCAATTGCGCATTAGCCATCTCTTTTTTGCAGTTCTCAATTTCTGCGTCTTTGTCTTCGCATTCTATCTTGCCCGATTGAATTGCTTTTATTTTCTTTTTTAGAGCTTTAATCTCACCATTTACAGGCCCGTTCTTCTTATTAATAACATTGGTAAACTCCTTTACACCAAACATATTTCCATGATCGGTAATGGCGATACCCTTCATACCATTTTTCATTGCTTTATCGACCAAAGCACTAACACTTGCCTGGCCATCTAAAAGAGAATATTGAGTATGAACGTGTAAGTGAACGAAATCCTGCATAACAAAATGATTGAAAAAATTGAGCGATAAAAATACTATCAAAAGGTTTAGCAACAAAAATAATAGCTAAAAAGTTATCAACAGTAACATTTCGCTCACTATTTATTTGTTGTTTTTTTAAATTAAGGCTATTTTTGCAAACAGTATCATATAAATAACACACATGAGTCGACTCAAAAAACTTAAAAAAATACGTATTCACCACGAAGGGACTACACTTTTGTGGAGTAGCTTCTTTATTCTATTGATTATCAACCTTGCTCTGTACTGGGGAATAGAGTGTAAAATACCATTCTACCTTGTAGCCATAACCAGCGTTATCGTATATGGTTTGATGGTGAATTTCTTCCGCTGTCCTATTAGACTATACGATGGAGACACTGAAAAAATTGTGATAGCACCTGCCGACGGTAAAATTGTGGTGATTGAAGAGGTAGACGAGCACGAATACTTTCACGATCGCCGATTGATGATTTCTATTTTTATGAGTGTATTGAACGTACACGCCAATTGGTATCCAGTAGATGGAACAGTAAAGAAAGTGGGTCATGAGAATGGAAAGTTTATGAAAGCGTGGCTACCAAAAGCCAGCACCGAGAACGAACGCTCGATGGTAGTGATTGAAACCCCCGAAGGCGTTGAAGTAATGGCACGCCAAATAGCTGGTGCAATGGCTCGACGCATTGTGACCTATGCTGAAGTGGGCGAAGAATGCTTCATTGATGAACATATGGGCTTTATCAAATTCGGTTCGCGCGTGGACGTGTATTTACCCATCGGCACAGAGGTTTGTGTTGAAATGGGACAACTCACCACAGGTAATCAAACAGTGATTGCTAAACTTAAATAATACTCCCCTACTTAATACATTGCTGAGATGGCAAACGCCTTTACTAAACATATCCCCAATACAGTTACTTGCTTCAATTTATTTTCGGGATGTATAGCCTGTGTTATGGCATTTGAAGCGAAGTACGAATGGGCAATGCTATTTATCGTACTTAGTGCTATATTCGATTTCTTCGATGGAATGCTTGCACGCTTACTTCACGCACCTTCGGCCATTGGCAAAGAGTTCGACTCGCTGGCAGATGATATAAGTTTTGGATTGGCTCCTGCCTTAATTGTTTTTTCCTTTTTGAAAGAACCTTCGCTTTGCTATCCTGCATTTTTGTCAGGCGATATTCGCAATTATATACCTTACTTTGCTTTTGTCATTGCCGTGTTTTCGGCATTGCGTTTGGCGAAGTTCAATGTAGACGAACGACAAACAAGTTCGTTTATCGGTCTGCCAACACCTGCCAACACCCTATTTTGGGGATCGCTGATAGTCGGTGGCCATAGCTTTCTGCTTGAACACATCGGTGTATTGCCTCTTCTCTTACTAATATGCTTATCTTCTTGGATTATGGTGTCGGAGGTTCCGATGTTCTCATTAAAATTCAAAAGTTTAGGTTGGAAAGAGAATAAAACAACTTATATCTTCTTATTGGGCTGCATTCCACTTTTCATTTTCTTGCGCATCAGCGGATTTGCTGCTATCATTGTGTGGTATATCATTCTTTCACTTTTTACAAGGAAAAGTAAATAAACATTCTTTTTGGAACAATTGTTGTAATATCAGTTTCAGCAACCTTTTTAAAACTATTATTTTATGCATATACTGGTATTTTTACTTATCATCGTAGTTGCTGTTTTCGTTATGGGCTTAGCAGCTATTGGAAACATCATAAGAGCTGTATTTGGGCTTGGCAGAGATGCTACCTCAAGACAACAGACAAAGAGACAGGGGCAGTATACATCTTCTTCTCAACAACAAAACCAATCGCAGCATAATAAGGATGAATCTAAAACCGACCCTAAAAATGGAAAAGTATTCTCGCAAGACGAAGGAGAATACATAGAGTTTGAGGAAATTAAAGATTAAAACTCACCGACGACGTGCCACAAAGAATTCTTTCATCAGCGTGGCACACTTTTCCGCCAACACACCTTTCACCACTTCTGTCTTGGGATGCAAGGCATTAGCCGCATATCGCTGATAACCGCGCTTTTCATCTTCCGCACCAAAAACCAACTTACCTGTTTGTGCCCAAGCAATAGCACCGGCACACATCACGCACGGCTCTACCGTGACATACAGCGTACAATCGTTCAAATACTTCCCCCCCAACACATTGGCAGCAGCTGTAATAGCTTGCATCTCGGCGTGTGCCGTCACATCATTCAATGCCTCTGTCAGGTTGTGGGCACGTGCTATAATGCGCTCTTTGCACACCACAACTGCTCCCACAGGAATTTCCCCCCTATCGGCAGCCTTTTGTGCCTCTATCAAGGCTTGTTTCATAAAGTAAGTATCGTTCAGCATCCAAGTGTAGTATTGCTCTTTAGCGGCGCATATCGTGCTCACCAAAAAGAGTAGGATAATCTTCTTCCATATTCTTTAGAATGAAAAAGAGAATCGTCTCCCGAATCCAACGTGATTTATTCGTTATTTTATACTTTTCGAGATAACGTTCTACCATCAATTGTTCTTCATCGCTTAGCAAGATGCTCATACGATGCTCACGTTTAATGAGGTCGGAAGACAAAGTGCGATATTTAGAACATTTCTTTTTCATAATACTCCTGCAAATTTAGTTTTACTTTTGATATTTCAAAGAATAAAAAGATATATATTTGCCGAAAAAGATGGCTTTACACAACGAGTTAGGAAAAGAGGGCGAAAAGGCTGCCATTGCCTATCTGATAGACAAAGGGTATGTGATACGGCATCAGAATTGGCGCAAAGGACACTTAGAACTTGACATTGTGGCAGCCAAAGATGACACGTTGGTAGTAGTAGAGGTAAAAACACGCCGTAACACCAATTTTGCAGCTCCCGAAGATGCGGTAAATATCGCCAAAATAAAACGGTTGGTGAGAGCCGCCGATACATATATCAAGTTTTTCCAACTCGACTGCCCTGTGCGCTTTGATATTATCACCGTGGTGGGCACTACGGGAAATTTCAAGATAGACCACATTGAGGAGGCTTTTTATCCACCTTTATTTTGAACAACAAATATGAATGTAGAGCTAATACGCGAATATTGCCTGAGCAAAAAAGGAGCCATCGAGTGTTTTCCTTTTGATGACACATCGCTTGTGATGAAAGTGATGAATAAAATGTTTGCACTTATCGACTTGGAGGCGGCCAACAGCATCACGCTGAAATGCGACCCCACTTATGCCATTGAGCTAAGAGAGAAATACAACTCCATAGAGGGCGCATATCACTTCAACAAGAAATATTGGAACAGCGTGAAGTTTGATAGTGATGCCAGCGACAAACTGATTCTTCAGCTTGTCGACCACTCCTACGAAGAGGTTATCAAGAAGTTTACCAAAAAGCTACGAGCCGAATACGATGCACTACCTGAATGATTTTCCTGCCCCTACACTTTGTATAGAGAGCACCCACTCTACCAATAGCTATCTTAGCGAGCTATGCGCCAACCAGCCTATCACCGAGATGAGCACCGTGGTGGCAAACTATCAGACTGCAGGACGCGGACAACGGGGAAATACGTGGGAGTCATCCCCCAACTGCAATCTACTGTTTAGCTTTGTGTTGTATCCTTCTTTTCTACTGCCCCGACAGCAATTTCGCATTTCGCAGGTGGTGGCACTTTCTATAAAGGAGGTATTGAGCAGATACACCGACCACATACGCATCAAGTGGCCCAACGACATCTATTGGAAGGATAAAAAAATAGGCGGCATCTTGATAGAGAACGACCTGGCAGGACACTCCATCAGCCGCAGCATCGCAGGCATTGGCCTCAACATCAACCAAAAGGAGTTTACCAGCGATGCGCCCAACCCCATTTCGCTTTATCAAATTGTGGGCACAGAGAGCGACCGCTTCGAAGTGCTTCGACAGATACTCGTCCAAACCATCCACAACTACCGGCTACTCCAAACGGGACATTCGGCAATGATAGCAAATAGCTACATGGAGGCACTCTTCCGCAAGTCGGGATTTTACCTTTATCGAGATGCCGAAGGTGTTTTTCGGGGAGAGATAGTCGATATAGCGGATGACGGGAAGCTCACCTTGAAAGATAAGCAAGGCAAAGAGCGCAGTTATTACTTTAAAGAGGTAGAAGCCCTAATATAAGAACAATCGGGTAGGAGAAAACGAAAGTAAGCAGTTTTCTCCTACCCGATTGTTTTCGATCACCTACATCTCCGTACGGGTATTGGTTAATAAACCGGATGCAGTGCATACGCCCCTATTAATCTGAGACGGGACGCACCGACACACCGTAGTCGCGGTAGTTGAAGTAGTAGCCCGGATTGCGACTGCCATTGTGAAAGTAGAGGCAGTACGCACAGTCGCTTTCGGCCGTGTTCAATGACCCCGACCAATAGTTGCCGACGCTGCCTCTGTCGTACACTTCTTCCTCGCGGCAGTAGCCAGCAGCAGGAAGAAAAACACTGTTGCCATTGGGACCCGTCACCAATCTACCACGCACACCGTTGTAGGTAGCCCACTCCCACTTGCATTTGTTGTCAAGCTCGTAAAACTCTTCCAAGGTGGGCAAACGCCAGCTACCACCCCACTTGGCACGAGCCATATCGTATTGCGTGCCACTGATATTATCGCCGATATTTGTATAATCATCCGTCTGATTATTCCAATACAAATAAGTGCTCTTACCATAATCGTTCTTTTCCTCCAGATCGCCCCAAGCATAATAACTTCCGTACTCTTCGGGAACAGTTGCACCCACGTTGCAAGATGCCCATTTTACGCTTAAACCTAAATCAATGGCCGTGCCTGACGTGGGCGTAATAGGTACATCAATATCAGTGTCAGCAGCTACAAACACAATGCCGTCTACATCGGTCTGAGAGTAATAGGAAGCGATGCCATTCTTAGTGTGAACTTTAAGACCTTGCACGTTTATTACCAATATGGAAAACAATAAACTCAACAAAGAGAATCTAAATAGTACAGAATGTTTCATTCAATTACAGAGTTAAAGGGTTAATAAATATAGTTAGAATTATCCTCTCACAAATGTAAGGTATTTTATTATTTATTCTAACTTATCAACTGTTTATTGTGAAAATAAGTGTTGTTGATGTTGTGAGCACAAAAAACAGAGGTAAAAAAAGAGATAAATTCACCCTTTTTTCGTTTCTTTGCAAATAACTAATTACAAACAAAATAAACTGTGAGAAGCGTATGAGCAGATTCATCAACCC
>CAMTPA010000059.1 GCA_947074275.1 uncultured Bacteroides sp. | reverse complement strand
GACCTTTTGCCAAAGTACCATAAAGTGTACCTACTTGGCTACGCAAACCTTTACCCAAGTCTTCCAAACCAGCACCGATAATCAAACCGCCTTCAGAGAAAGCTGATTGAGTACGTCCGTAAACGATTTGCAAGAACAGTTCGCGCATTGCTGTGTTGATAGCATCACAAACTAAGTCAGTGTTCAATGCTTCCAATACAGTTTTTCCAGGAAGAATTTCTGAAGCCATAGCTGCAGAGTGAGTCATACCCGAGCAACCTACTGTTTCGATCAAAGCCTCTTGGATGATACCATTCTTAACGTTCAAAGTCAGCTTACAAGCACCTTGTTGAGGAGCGCACCAACCTACACCGTGTGTTAAACCTGAAATGTCAACGATTTCTTTTGATTTTACCCATTTGCCTTCTTCGGGTATGGGAGCTGGTCCGTGGTTAGGACCTTTCTTTACAACACACATGTGTTCCACTTCGTGTGAATAAGTCATAATTAGCTCTTTTTTAAAGTGATATAATTAATAATACGTAGTCTTGATTCTCAAATCGACCACAAATTTAGCTGTTTTATTGCTTTGCGCCAAAAGGGGTATCTTACTTTTTTATGAATATTTCAAAATAAAGATGTATATCTTTCTTTATTGTAATGTAGAGATAGCATTTGGTTGCTTGAACTATTTTTGTGAAAGTTTGTTTTTTTTAAAAAATACAGATTATGGATCTACATATCATCGAAGCACGCTATCTGATTGCTGCCACTTGTGTAATAACGGCTGCTTTGCTATTGTATAGCATAGGAGTGTGGGTGGAGCACGTGAAGGGAAAAGTTAAATTTTGGCACGTGGCACTGATTCTTGCAGGGCTGGTGTGCGATGCCGTAGGAACGGGGTTGATGAAGAGTATAGCTCAATTTAGTGGTGTGAACAATGAACTACACACTGTGGTGGGCGTAATTACCATTTTTTTGATGATGGCACACGCTATGTGGGGCGTGTGGGTGCTTACCGTAAAAACACCAGGGGCACGCACATTCTATAACCGATTTAGTATTTTCCTGTGGTGCCTCTGGTTGGTTCCATATTTTTTCGAGATGTATTTGAGCCTCCCTATCGCTTCGTGATTACATTACTTTGAATGTAGTAGTAAGGCTTTTGCCTACAACTCTCACAATGCTTGGTTGGCGAATGTCCAGTTGCAAACTGTTGTCTTGTGTGGTGGTTGTCGAAATAAGCTGTCCGTTTATACCATATATATATATAGCACTTCCTGCTTCAATGTTCGACAATTGGATAGCTCCATTCTGATTGAATAGGATAGGGGCTTTGGTGCTATCTAAATAATCATTTAATCCAGTAGATGTACCTGTCAGGTCGAAATCGTTTTTACTTGGTGACTCTTCCGCATCTTCGCAACCTGCTTTCATAATGTGATTTACCAAGCTGTTGGTGTAAAGCTCCAAATAGCTATATCCTGTTTCGGGGTCTATGTCGTTGTACACCGCATCCGTAGGCATATATTGTGCAGCCCATTCGTCGGCTATTCCATCGTTGTTTGTATCGGTTGGTTTGGTGGTGCTTTCGTATAGAATGTAATCTTCCACGTCGCTTTGTGTGTCAATCAATCCATTTTTAGAACCGTTAGATCCTGTATAGGTATAATCTCCTCTTTCAGCTTCGCCTACAATTCTTTCGTCTATCGCATCGCGCTTAAGGCTGGCACCGGCATAAGCCAACACTTTTTGGAAAGCCATTTCGGCAGAATGGGTAGTAGGTGCAATCACTTCAAATTCGGTGTTGCTTTTTAGTCCCTCTTTGTTGCCACCAGGCAAAGCTGCATTCTTCGTGTTGGGGTGAATACCTACCCAATTGTCAGCGTTGGTTTGTGCGATGAGGCTTTTTGAGCTGCTTGACAGTGCCGAGCAGGTATTGTCAAAATAGTTGCCATCTACGTAAAACGCTCCCCATACACCTTTTGCATTGGTGTTTTTTCCATCATCAGCATACGGTTCGAATATGCGGTATGTGATGCTCGACTTGGTGGCGGTGGAAGGGCCTGGTTTGTAGTAGTTGTTGATGAAATTGTAGCTACCGCCTTCGCCAGCATAGCCACTGTTGCCTGGTCCCCAGTTGTAAAACACGTTGTTGCGCAGGTCTACCAGCTCGTCTTCGGGCCGACCAGTGTAGCGGCTACCACAAAGGCGTGGGTTACGACTGCTGTGATGAGCCAATAGGTTGTGGTGAAAAGAGGCCTTTTCGCCACCCCAAATGCCTGCATAGCCGTGTGCTCCTTTGCCGTGTACCGAGTTGGTGAGGCTTTCGCTAAGTATGCACCATTGCATTGTGAAGTTTTTGTTGCCATAAAACGAAGAACATTCGTCGGTGCTCCAGCTCATTGTGCAGTGGTCTATGATGATGTTGCTTTGGTTGCGTCCCCAAAGTGCATCGTCTTCAGTTTGTTTTTCATCGCCCATACGGAAACGAATGAAACGAATGATGATGTTTTTCGCTGAAATCTGCATCGTGTAGTTTTTGATACAGATACCATCGCCCGGTGCTGTTTGTCCGGCAATTGTGATATTGCTGTTGCTGATACTTAATTTGCTGTTTAGTTCGATGGTGCCCGATACATCAAAGACGATGGTACGATTTCCTTTTTTCAATCCTTCGCGTAGCGATCCTTCGCCGCTATCGTTTAGGTTTGTCACGTGATATACGTCGCCACCTCTACCTCCGGTGGTGTAGCGTGCAAAACCCTCCGCGCCTGGGAAAGCTGGAGTTTGCGCATTCGTAACCGCTATGGCACACAGTGCCGCTACGAAAAGCGTGATAAGCTTTTTCATTTTTTTTGATGGTATTAAATAAATTGTAGCAAATCTACATCAGTTTCGTCGCTTGTATGTGCAAATATTCTTCAATAAGGTGTAAGTTTTAGCTTTTACGCTGAAAAGTAGGCTTTTATAGTGCTTTGAATAATTACTTCACATTCCAATGTATTATTGCTATGTGTGGTGCTGGTGATGCGTAGGAAAATTATTATTCTGCGGTTTCTATACTTTTTTCAACGTGCGCAATGAAAGTTTGCTATCTGTGTTTTCTCTTTTGTTTAAGTGTAAATAACGGTTGCACGCTTCATTAACGGTTAATTATGATTATCTTTGCGTCAATCAAAATATAACTCATTATGATAGAGGTGAAAGATGCGGCTCTTCAAAAAGCTGCTGGTGAAGGTATGGATGAATTTATTCAGGTGTTTACCGATAAGTACAAAGAAACCATTGGTGGTGAGCTAACGGCTGAAACAATGGGGCGGCTGACTGGTGAGCAGCACTCTTTGCTTGCTTATCAGTTGTTTCGTGACGAAATAATGGTAGGTGGTTTCATTCAGCTGATTCAAAATGGCTATGGTGGCTACATTTTCGATAATCCTTTTGCACGAGTGATGCGTGAATGGGGGCTTGATTCTTTTTATAAGCTAATATACAAAGCCAAAAAAATATACGATGTGCATCGTGCCGATTTAGAGCGAGAACGCGATGAAGACGAGTTTATGGCTATGTATGAACAATATGAAGCTTTTGATGATTTGGAAGAAGAGTATTTTGAAATGGAAGAGGAAGTGACCGACCGTGTGGCAAGATATGTGGATGAGCATATTGAGCTTTTTGCAAAAATAGTTTCTTGATGCGTGCAGTATTTTTTGAACTGCTGCATTTATCTGTTTGAAATAGAAAATTTATATCTTTGCAAACGCTAAAAAAAAATTATGAAACAAATGAAAACATGGATGCTTGCGCTTTTGGTAATGGTGGGCATCGGCCTTACTTCTTGTATGAATTCGGATGGCGATTATACTCCATCGGGCGGTGGTGTAGTAGAAGTGAAATATTCGTGGATGGGAACCTATTTTATTGATGTTTTTGGCAATAAAATTATTCCAACTGCTACTTCATTGTCTGTTGTAGAAACTCAAAATAAGTTTAAGCCTTCTGAAACCAAAGTAGCTTATATCCGATTTACTTACCCCGAAGAGGGCAACGAAGATATTACCACCTCGAAAGAGATAAAGAATGCGAACTTAGCTTATGCGATGTCGTTGGATCAGAAATTTGAGGAGGTGCATGAAAGAGGCTCGTCGAACGATTCAATCTCGACTGCTCCTATTCGCCGTATCAATAGTGTGATGGGCGAGGGCGACGGCAAAGAACTTTATTTGTTCAATGGTCGTTATTTGCTTACTGGTATCGAATATTACGGTAGTTTAAATAATTTCGGAAACAATAAAAACCACTATTTTACATTGGTACAATATGCTGATGAAACGGAAGATGGTAAATTGACTTTCCATTTGCGTCATTCGGGCGAACCAGAAGCTGCAAATGTGTACAGCACATCATTGGATGGTTTCAACTGGGGTTTCCCTTATGTGTATATGAAGTCTTTTGACCTCTATCCATATCTGACTACTGGAGAGCAACAAGTTGAGATTCACACCAAAGTGAACTTGAGTGATAATAAATTGGAAAATGCCACAGATAAAATTTACTCTGTGAGCACTAAAGCGTCGAATTAAAATTGAATTATAAGAATCTATTTAACATAGTATTATCATTGATTTCCTCTCCGGCGAAAGCTTGGGAGGAAATCCGTGTAGAAGAGGATAGGCGAAAGATCTTTATGAACTTTGTCTATCCTATGATTGGTTTATGCGGGTTGTCTTTCTTTATTGGCTCTTTGATTGCTAATGGATGGGGAGGGCCTGAAAGCTTTCAGATAGCGATGACACGCTGTTGCTCGGTGGCTGTGGCTTTGTTTGGTGGCTATTATTTAGCGGCATATTTCATCAACGAATTGCGTGTGAAATTATGTGGAGATGACAGCGATCCGCTGCTTTGCCAGCAATTTGCAGGTTATGCACTTGTTGTCACTTTTTTGGTGTGGATAGTGAAAGGGGTATTCTCCGATTTTGCTGTTTTTGGCTGGATATTTCAGTTTTATACCATTTACATTGTTTGGGAAGGAGCTTCTGTGATGATGCACATAGACGAAAAAAAACGTTTTCAATTTACCATACTATCCTCATTGTTGTTATTAGTTTGTCCGGCGTTGATAGAATTTGTATTCAATAAACTGACGATGGTATTACACTAAAAAATCGATTATGAAATTGGCTCCTGTAAATATAAAGAATAAACGTGCTACATTTGACTATGAGTTGGTAGACACCTATACGGCAGGCATCGTGCTCACGGGTACAGAAATTAAATCTATCCGAATGGGCAAAGCGAGTTTGGTAGACACTTACTGCTATTTTGTGAAAAATGAGTTGTGGGTGAAGAATATGTATATAGCCGAATACTTTTATGGCTCGTACAACAACCACACTGCGCGTCGCGATCGCAAACTTCTGTTGAACAGGAAAGAACTTAGCAAACTTGAACGTGCTATAAAAGACACTGGTTTTACCATTGTTCCCGTGCGTATGTTTGTCAACGAAAAAGGCTTGGCTAAGGTGGTGGTGGCTTTGGCAAAAGGTAAAAAGCAATATGACAAACGTCAATCTTTGCGCGAAAAAGATGATCGTCGTGATATGGACAGAATGTTCAAGCGATAGTTGACTCTAAATTATTTTTCCCGATTTAAGATTTTACAAATGGATAAAAAGAGCATTTCTCAGATAGCTCCAGAGCGCATCTTGATTTTGGATGGTGCTATGGGCACAATGATTCAACAATACAACCTGCAAGAAGAGGATTTTCGCAACGAACGTTTTGCTCACATCCCCGGTCAGATGAAAGGTAATAACGATTTGCTGTGTCTTACTCGCCCCGATGTAATTCAAGACATTCATCGCAAATACTTGGAAGCTGGTGCAGATATTATCGAAACTAATACGTTCAGTTCTACTACTGTGTCTATGGCCGATTATCACGTGGAAGAGTTTGTACGTGAAATCAACTCGGAAGCGGTGCGCTTGGCTCGTGAGGTGGCCGATGAATATACAGCAAAAACTCCTGGTAAACCCCGCTTTGTGGTAGGCTCTATTGGCCCTACCAACAAAACTTGTTCTATGAGTCCCGATGTGAACAACCCTGCTTATCGTGCCTTGAGCTACGACGAACTTGCTGCGGCATACAAGCAGCAAATGGTGGCTTTGCTCGAAGGAGGAGTAGATGGTTTGCTCATCGAAACAATATTCGATACGCTTAATGCAAAAGCTGCCATCTATGCAGCCGAACAAGCGATGGAGGAGACTGGGCTGAAAGTGCCTATTATGCTTTCCATAACTGTATCGGATATTGGCGGACGAACATTGTCAGGACAAACATTAGATGCTTTTTTGGCTTCTGTGCAGCACGCAAATATCTTTTCAATTGGTTTGAACTGCTCTTTTGGTGCTCGCCAACTTAAACCGTTTTTAGAGCAATTGGCTCAACGCGCACCTTATTACATCAGCGCATACCCCAATGCCGGACTTCCCAATAGTTTGGGAAAATACGACCAATCACCTACCGATATGGCCGAAGAGGTGAAAGAATACATTGCCGAAGGATTGATAAATATTATCGGTGGCTGCTGTGGTACAACCAACGAATACATAGCCGAGTATCCAGCATTGATAAAGGATGCTCAGTCGCATATACCAGCATTGAAACCGCAAAACCTATGGTTGTCGGGTTTGGAACTGCTCGAAGTGAAACCCGAAAACAACTTTGTGAACATTGGCGAACGGTGTAATGTGGCGGGTTCTCGCAAATTTTTGCGATTGATTAATGAGAAAAAATACGAGGAGGCTTTGTCCATTGCTCGCCAACAAGTAGAGGATGGAGCGCTGATTGTAGATGTGAATATGGATGACGGCTTGCTTGATGCACGCGAAGAGATGGTGACTTTCTTAAACCTAATTGCTTCCGAACCCGAAATAGCCCGAGTACCTATTATGATCGACTCCTCTAAATGGGAGGTGATAGAAGCGGGATTGAAATGTTTGCAAGGAAAAACGATTGTGAACTCAATCTCTTTAAAAGAAGGTGAAGAGTTATTCATTGAACACGCACGACAAATTCGTCAATACGGAGCAGCGGCGGTGGTGATGGCTTTCGATGAAAAAGGACAAGCCGATACGGCAGCACGCAAAATAGAGGTGTGTAGTCGTGCATATCATTTGCTGGTAAATGAAGTGGGTTTTCTTCCGCAAGATATTATATTCGACCCCAATGTATTGGCTATTGCGACGGGCATCGAAGAACATAATAATTACGCTGTCGACTTTATAGAAGCTACTCGATGGATTCGTGAAAACCTGCCGGGTGCTCACGTGAGTGGTGGAGTGAGTAATTTGTCTTTCTCTTTTCGTGGAAATAATTACATTCGTGAAGCGATGCACGCCGTGTTTCTTTACTATGCTATTCAGGCTGGTATGGATATGGGTATTGTTAATCCGACAACAAGTGTGCTCTATACCGACATTCCAACCGATGTGCTCGAAAAAATAGAAGACGTGGTGTTGAATCGCAGACCTGATGCGGCAGAGCGATTAATAGAGTTGGCTGAGGACTTGAAAAATAACGTTTTGGGTGCTGCCAACAACTCTACAACCCGGCACGATGTTTGGCGCGATAGCACTGTGCAAGAACGATTGCAATATGCCCTTGTGAAAGGTATTGGCGACTACTTGGAAGTGGACTTGGCCGAAGCTCTACCGCTCTACAACAAAGCGGTTGACATAATAGAAGGCCCACTAATGGATGGTATGAACTATGTAGGCGAACTGTTTGGTGCAGGAAAAATGTTTTTGCCGCAAGTCGTGAAAACGGCTCGTACGATGAAAAAGGCGGTGGCTATACTACAACCCATCATTGAATCGGAAAAACAAGACGGTGTTAAATCGGCAGGCAAAGTGCTGCTCGCTACGGTAAAAGGCGATGTTCACGATATAGGTAAAAACATCGTGGCAGTGGTAATGGCTTGCAATGGATACGAGATTATCGATTTGGGAGTGATGGTGCCAGCCGAAACTATTGTGCAGCGTGCCAAAGAGGAAGAGATAGATATGATAGGCTTGAGTGGTTTGATTACGCCCTCTCTTGAAGAAATGGTACACGTGGCACTCGAACTGGAAAAATCGGGAATGGATATACCTTTGCTGATAGGTGGAGCTACTACCTCGAAACTACATACAGCACTGAAAATTGCGCCTGTTTACAGTGCGCCTGTTATTCACTTAAAAGATGCTTCGCAAAATGCGGGTGTGGCTGCGCGTTTGCTCAATGACGATGCACGCAAAATTTTGAAGCAAGAGCTTAGTAAAGAATACGATGAGCTTCGTACCAAAAACAATACTAAGAAAGAAAGTGTGACTTCGCTTGAAGAAGCACAGAAAAATAAACTCAATCTATTTTAATATGAACAATATGAAAGCATACGGTAAAACACTCTTTTTGGCTTTATTTTCTTTAGCAAGTATGTCTTGTTCCTCCACATCGTCTTTGACTGATGGTGCAAAATCGCCCAATGCAGCAATAGACAATATATTGGCTCGCAAAAGTGTGAGAACATTTGCTGATAAAGAAGTGGAAGATGAAAAGGTGTATTGGATGTTGAAAGCGGCAATGGCTGCCCCCAGTGGAATGGACAATCGCCCTTGGGAGTTTGTGGTGATTAAGAATCGTGAATCACTTGATGCTCTTGCTAAAGTTCTGCCTTATGCTGCAATGTTGGCCGATGTTCCAATGGCTATCATTGTGTGTGGCGATGTGAACCGCTCTTCATATTGGTATTTAGATTGTTCTACGGCAGCTCAGAACTTACTTCTTGCTGCCGAGAGTTTGGAACTTGGTGCAGTGTGGACGGCGGCCTTTCCTTATGAAGATAGAATGGCTGCGATAAAAGAGTTTGTGAGTTTACCCGAAAATGTATTGCCACTTTGTGTAATTCCTGTGGGCTATCCCAACGGTGATGAACAGGCAAAGGATAAATACGACACCTCAAAAATTCATTGGGAAAAATATTGATTTCTATTAACAGACTTATTTATCGGCAGGAATTTTTTGTTTATATATATCATATCGATTCATAATGTTGCGTACAAAGTTATAGGTTTCTACGCCCCGAAAGTAACCATTGCGGCATACTGAGTCGGTATAATACTCTTCATTGCTTTTTAATAGAATAAAGTTTTCTGCGTTGTCGTACCATTTGCTTCCGTTTTTACCATATTTATTGGCCAAAGCGATGGCGTCGTAAATGTGTCCAAGTCCTGCGTTATAGGCTGCTAATATAAAATAGGTTCTTTCTTTTTTGTCGGGAATCATTCTTAAGCTTCTATTTACTGATGCGATGTATTTAGCTGCTGCTTTCACGCTCTCTTCGGGGTTGTGCTCCATTCCTGCTGGCATTCCCATCGCATAGGCGGTGCGCGGCATTAGCTGCATTAGCCCTCTGGCACCCGCCCAAGACACTACTGTTGTATCAAAGTTTGATTCGGTATACGCCAGCGAAGCAAGTAGTCTCCAATCCCAATCAATCTCTTTTGCATATTTTTTGAACAAGGTGTCGTAATGCGAAATTTTTTTCTCGCGTAATGAAAGTATGGTAGGATGGGTAATGGCTTTACTTATTTCAAAATAGCGTTTGTTGCTTGCTGTGTAAGCCGGCGAAGTCATATTCTCGTCGTGCCACTTGTTAGCTGCTTCTGCTAAATGTTTACAGTCTTTTCGTACGGCCCACGATGCACGTTGGTCGAAGCTTATCGAAAGTTTTACGTTCAAGTTAGGATAATAGGTCGTGTTGAGCTGTGCTAAATCATTGTCGGCTACGGTAAATGGAATCTTTCCTTCGGCTACTTGTGTAATTAAGTCTTCTGTTGTGATGCTATCATTGGTTACTTTGTGAATCAGTATGCCACCTCCCAGCTCATCGTTGAGGTTGACCAATCGGTCATAATATTTACCGGGTTTCACATATATATCCTTTCCTATTAGTTCGGTTACATCTCTTAATGGACGTATGGTTGCAGAGCTTCTTTGCACGATTACTTGGTGAGTGATAATTTCTTCGCCACAATATAGCAAGCTGTCTTTCCATTCTTTGGTAATGGGTATATAGTAAGCTATCATATCGCCCTCTTTATTGAGTAGCTTCTCTATGAGGTCAGGGATGTTTTGGGCTACTTTGATATGAAGTTTTACGCCTAAACTTTTTGCAAACTGCTCGCTCAGTTCGTATTGAAACCCCATATCTTGTCCACGATAAATGAAATAGGAAGTAGAGCCATACATTGTTAGTACGGTGATAACGCCACTGTCTTTAATCTGTTCTAATTCGCTGAAAGCAATACTCTTCTCATCACCCCTCTTGTTTTCGCAAGAGATGATTGAGAAAAGAAGAGTAATAGATAAGATTAAAAGCAAAAGTGAACGTTGGTTTGCCATACCAATAATTTAAAGATGCTTTTTAATGTACATTGTCAATATATCGATGGCCACTTTGTTGTTGCCTCCTTCGGGCACTATCAAGTCGGCATATCGCTTGCAGGGTTCTATAAATTGTTGGTGCATAGGTTTCAACACCCTTGTATAGCGTTCCATCACCGCTGCGGCTGTTCGTCCGCGTTCTATGATATCGCGTTGGATAACTCGTATCAAACGCTCGTCTGGATCGGCATCTACAAAGATTTTTAAGTCCATCATATTGCGTAACTTCTTGTCGCACAATGCCAATATTCCTTCGATGATTATTACCTCTTTGGGCTCGATGTGGATGGTTTCTGGTTGACGAGTACAAGTAAGATATGAATAGGTGGGTTGTTCAATGCTCTTTCCTTCTTTCAACATTGCTACGTGTTTTGAAAGTAAACTCCATTCAAAAGCATCGGGATGGTCGAAGTTTATGTTTTGACGTTCTTCAACAGGTACGTGGCTGCTGTCTTTGTAGTATGAATCTTGAGGAAGTAATACAACTTCGCTTGCAGGCAAACTTTCGATGATTTTTTTTACGACGGTGGTTTTTCCTGAACCTGTTCCGCCAGCTATACCGATAATTAGCATCTCCTTAATATATCTATTTATAAAATGAATGAATATACAAAGGTATGATTTTCTTTATATTTACCAAATACTCGGATTCTGATAGTTGAAAATCACCCTAGTGAAAACAGATGGTAACCTGTTGCTTCAAGTACTATGGCTTTGATAAGTCCCCCTTCGTTGACTATGCTAAATTCGGGTAATATTAATTCGGAAGCAATCCCATAACGTTTGCACGTATTGTTGCACAGGTAGAACTCAACTTCTTGTGTTTGCAATGCGCTGATTTTGTTTTGGAACTCTTTTAATTTGCTACTTTTTAAACAAGACAAGATTGCTGTGTTAACAACCACAATGGCTATTCTGCCTATTAACTCCTTGTTTTGTTGCAAATGTCCGATTTGTAGTATCAAATGATCCCATTTATTCTCATCTGAAATTAAGAATACAACGTTGTATTTTTCCATAATTATTTGATTCTATTAATTTGTAATATGTGTATTTACAAATTAATAATTCATCTTGTTTTAGGATTTTCATTATATTATG
Source organism: uncultured Bacteroides sp. (assembly GCA_947074275.1). Lineage (GTDB taxonomy): Bacteria > Bacteroidota > Bacteroidia > Bacteroidales > Bacteroidaceae > Bacteroides. The sequence continues at coordinate 8,815 of CAMTPA010000059.1, read as the reverse complement.
CACAATTAAGTTTTACCAGAAATATCTGTATGAATATTCAGGGTGAAAATAGATAGGTGAATCTCTATGAATGCTTGTATATGCGTTTAAAGTGTATAATTTACAGTTATTTTAGCTTTTATGCTTTATAACATATTGGTTGTGTTAAGGTAGTAATGTATAAAGTGTTACTTTTACACCATTAAAACAACACAAGAATTCATCTGTGAAAAACATAAGTGGTTTGACGTGTCACTCCTCTTATTAATATATAGAAGAATATTCGTTAACATTAAATTGGTATAATATGCAATTCTTAGATTGGTTAGTTATTGGGCTTTTCTTTATCGCCCTTATTGGAGTTATTGTTTGGGTAGTCAGACAAAAACAAAATAGCTCGGCAGATTACTTCTTAGGAGGACGCGACGCTACGTGGTTGGCCATTGGTGCCTCTATTTTTGCTTCAAACATTGGTTCGGAACACCTTATTGGACTTGCGGGTGCAGGTGCGTCAAGTGGTATGGCTATGGCTCATTGGGAAATTCAAGGTTGGATGATCTTGATTTTAGGTTGGGTTTTTGTGCCTTTCTATATGCGTAGTATGGTGTATACAATGCCTGAGTTTCTGGAAAGACGATACAATCGCGAATCGCGTGTAATTCTTTCTACGATTTCATTGATTAGCTACGTGCTTACTAAGGTGGCGGTTACAGTTTATGCGGGTGGATTGGTGTTCCAACAAATCTTTGGTATTAAAGAGTTGTGGGGAATCGATTTCTTCTGGATTGCTGCTATTGGTTTGGTGTTGCTTACAGCTGTTTATACTATTTTTGGTGGTATGAAATCAGTGCTTTATACTTCGGTTCTTCAAACTCCTATTTTGCTCTTGGGTTCACTCATTATTCTTGTGTTGGGATTTAAAGAACTTGGTGGTTGGGACGAAATGATGGCTACGTGTAGTGCGGTTGTGGTAAATGATTATGGCGATTCGATGACAAGTTTGATTCGTAATAATGCCGATCCTGATTTTCCTTGGTTGGGAGCTATCATAGGCTCAAGTGTGATTGGTTTTTGGTATTGGTGTACCGACCAGTTTATTGTGCAACGTGTGCTTTCGGGTAAAGATGAAAAAGAAGCTCGTCGTGGTACTATTTTTGGTGCATATTTGAAACTGCTTCCTGTATTCTTATTCTTGATTCCTGGTATGATTGCTTTTGCGCTTCACCAACAAAGTGTGGCTGCTGGAGGCGAAGGTTTTCTTCCTCTTTTGAGCAATGGTAATCCAAATGCCGATGCTGCATTTCCTGTGTTAGTGGCTAAGTTGCTTCCTGCTGGTGTGAAAGGTTTGGTGGTTTGTGGTATTCTTGCTGCCTTGATGAGTTCGTTGGCTTCATTATTCAACTCTTCGGCTGCCCTGTTTACTATCGACTTTTACAAACGCTTTAAACCCGATACTTCAGAAAAATCATTGGTTCGCATCGGGCAAGCTGCAACAGTTGTTATCGTGATTTTAGGTATTCTTTGGATTCCTATTATGCGCTCTATCGGCGACGTTCTTTATACTTACCTGCAAGATGTTCAGTCGGTGCTTGCTCCGGGTATTGCTTCTGCATTCTTACTGGGTATTTGCTGGAAACGCACATCGGCTCAAGGTGGTATGTGGGGTTTGATTTCGGGTATGATTATCGGTTTGACTCGTCTTGGTGCAAAGGTGTTTTATAGCAACATCGAAACTCCCAATGAAACTTGGTTCAAATACTTATTCTATGATATGAACTGGTTGTTCTTCTGCGGATGGATGTTGTTGTTCTGTATCGTAGTGGTAATTGTGGTTAGCTTATGTACTGAAGCTCCCAAAGATGAAAAAATCCAAGGGCTTGTATTTGGCACCTCTACTCCAGAACAAAAAGCACAAACTCGTGCAAGTTGGGGCGTATGGGATGTAGTACACTCTTGCTGCATCTTGTTGATTACAGGTTTGTTCTACTGGTATTTCTGGTAAATCGCATCATTAATTTATGACATCATATAATTATTATCTTCAGAATCCGAAGTTTTATGTAGCAGTAGACTGCATCATCTTCGGGTTCAATGAAGGAGAATTGGATCTTCTTCTTTTAAAACGAAACTTTCAGCCTGCTCAAGGTGAATGGTCTTTGATGGGTGGTTTTGTTCAAGAGAATGAAAGTGTAGACGATGCTGCCAAACGAGTTCTTTCTGAACTTACAGGATTGACCAATGTCTATATGGAGCAAGTTGGCACATTTGGGCAAGTGAGCCGTGATCCGGGCGAACGGGTAATATCGGTGGCTTACTATGCGTTGCTCAATATCAACGAATCGGACAAGGAATTGGTAGAACGCTACAATGCCTTTTGGGTAAATATCAATGATTTGCCCGAATTGATTTTCGACCATTCGCAGATGATAGGGCAAGCTCGAAATTTAATGCGCATCAAAGCTTCTAATGCTCCTATTTGCTTTGAACTTTTGCCGAAGTCATTTACTTTGACACAGTTGCAAAAATTATACGAAGCGATTTATGGAGATACCATCGACAAGCGTAACTTCCGTAAGCGCATTGCCGAAATGAAGTATATTGAAAAAACGGATAAGATAGATAAGTCTACTTCAAAACGTGGTGCTGTGCTCTATCGTTTTAATAATAAAGTTTATTGTAAAAACAAAAAATTCAAAATATAGAAATCTATGTTAGAAGAATTGAAAGAAAAGGTGTTTCGTGCCAATCTTGATTTGGTGAAACACGGATTGGTTATCTTCACTTGGGGAAATGTATCAGCTATCGACCGTGAAAGTGGGTTGGTGGTAATCAAACCTTCGGGAGTGAGCTACGATGATATGAAAGCTTCGGATATGGTAGTAATCGATTTGGAAGGCAAGATTGTAGAAGGGCACTTGAAACCATCGAGCGACACAGCTACTCACTTGGTGCTATACAAAGCTTTTCCTGAGATAGGTGGTGTAGTACACACACACTCTACCTATGCTACTGCTTGGGCTCAGGCAGGCGTTGATTTGCCAAATATTGGTACTACTCATGCTGATTATTTCCACGATGCAATTCCTTGTACGGCCGATATGACTGCTGCAGAGGTAGAAGGTGGCTATGAGGAAGAAACTGGTAATGTAATAGTAAAACGTTTTGTTGGTTTGAATCCAGTTCATACATCCGGGGTGTTGGTGAAGAATCACGGCCCGTTTTCGTGGGGAAAAAATGCTGATGATGCTGTACACAATGCGGTGGTAATGGAACAGGTAGCTAAAATGGCTTCTATCGCTTATACCGTCAATCCACATTTGACAATGAATCCGCTTTTGATAGAGAAGCACTTCAGTCGTAAGCACGGTCCAAACGCTTATTACGGACAAAAATAATTGGAACAAGAAATAAATTTATAACAGATATAAAAATCGAAAATTATGGAAAAAGGATTTGAACAATACGAAGTATGGTTTGTGACAGGTGCTCAGCTTCTTTATGGAGGTGATGCTGTAGTATCTGTAGATGCTCATAGTAACGAAATGGTAGCTGGTTTGAATGCAAGTGGCAATTTGCCAGTGAAAGTAGTATATAAAGGTACTGTAAACTCTTCAAAAGAGGTAACTGCTGCATTTAAGGCTGCAAACAACGATGATAAATGTATTGGTGTTATCACTTGGATGCATACATTCTCGCCAGCTAAAATGTGGATTCACGGTTTGCAAGAGCTTCGTAAGCCATTGCTTCACTTCCACACTCAGTTCAATAAAGAAATTCCTTGGGATACAATGAATATGGATTTTATGAACTTGAACCAAAGTGCGCACGGCGACCGTGAATTTGGACATATGGTGACTCGTATGCGTAAAAATCGCAAAGTGGTTGTAGGGCATTGGCAAGATGCTGCCGCGCACGCTAAGATTGCTGCTTGGATGCGTGTAGCTGCTGGTTTGGCCGATTCACAAGATATGTTGATTCTTCGTTTTGGCGATCAGATGAACAATGTGGCTGTGACCGATGGTGACAAAGTGGCTGCCGAGCAAGTTTTGGGTTATCACGTAGATTATTGTCCAGTAAACGACTTGATGGAGTATTACAACGCAGTAAACGACGAAGACGCACGTGCAATGGTAAATACTTATTTCAATGAATACGAGCATGCGGCAGAGTTGGAAGATGAAAAATCAGAAGCATTTACTACTGTTTGGAATGCTGCAAAAGCTGAGGTTGCTCTCCGTCGTTTGTTGAAAGATAAAGGTGCTAAGGCATTTACTACCAACTTCAACGACCTTGGTGTGTTGGATCAAATTCCTGGATTGGCATCACAACGTTTGATGGCCGAGGGTTATGGATTTGGTGCTGAAGGCGACTGGAAGACTGCCGCTCTTTATCGCACAATGTGGTTTATGGGACAAGGAATGCCCAAAGGATGTTCTTTCCTCGAAGACTATACCTTGAATTTTGATGGAGCTAACAGCTCTATTCTTCAAGCGCATATGTTGGAAGTTTGTCCACTTATCGCAGAGCATAAACCAAAATTGGAAGTTCACCGTTTGAGCATTGGTATCGATGCAGAAACTGCTCGTATTGTGTTCACAAGCAAGCAAGGCGAAGGTGTGGCTGCTACAATTGTAGATTTAGGCAACCGTTTCCGTCTGATTGTAAACAAGGTAGAATGTATTAAGAGCAAGGAATTGCCTAAACTTCCTGTGGCTTCGGCATTGTGGATTCCGATGCCTAACCTTGAAGTAGGTGCTGCTGCTTGGATTCTTGCCGGTGGAACTCACCACACAAGCTTCTCGTTCGATTTGACCGTAGAGCATATGGAAGACTACGCTGAAATGCTTGGTATCGAGATGGTGGTGATTGACGAAAACACAACCATCAGCGAGTTCAAGAAAGAGCTGCGTATGAATGAAATCTATTATATGTTGAACAAAGCTCTTTGCTAAGATATATGGATTCAAAATTTGTAATCGGATTAGACTATGGTAGCGACTCAGGTCGCGCCATTGTTGTGAATGCTTTGACTGGTGAAACTTTGGCTACTGCTGTGAAAAACTATCCACGTTGGATGGAAGGAAAATATTGCAAGCCAACTGAAAATCAATATCGTCAGCACCCACAAGATTATATTGATGTACTCGAAGCAATTGTAAAAGAAGCTTTGGCGAAATGTCCTGCTGGCACTGCCGAAAATGTAGTAGGTATGGCATTCGATACAACAGGAAGTACTCCTGCATTCACAGATGAGACAGGCACTCCGCTTGCTATGCTTCCTGAATTTGCCGAAAACCCTAATGCGATGTTTATTCTTTGGAAAGACCACACGGCTATCAAAGAGGCTGCTGAGATTAATAAACTAAGCAAAGAGTGGGAGACTGATTATACCTCTTACGAGGGTGGTATTTATTCATCAGAGTGGTTTTGGGCAAAAGCTCTTCACGTGCTTCGCGAAGATGAAAAAGTACGCGAAAAAGCGTATTCTATCGTAGAGTATTGCGAATGGCTTCCTGCTATACTTACTGGAGTGGCTGCTTCTAAAGATGTGGTTCGTAGCCGTTGTGCCAACGGACATAAAGCAATGTGGCATCCCAAATGGAATGGACTACCATCGGAAGAATTTTTGACTACGCTCGACCCATTGTTGGGTGGTTTTAGAGAACGCTTGTTCTGCGACACCGAAACTGCCGAGAAATCAGTAGGTAAATTAACCCCCGAATGGGCCGAACGCTTGGGATTGACTACCAACGTAGTAGTGGCTGGTGGTGCTTACGACTGCCATATGGGTGCAGTAGGGGCAGGTGTCACTCCAAACACATTGGTACGTGTTATCGGTACTTCTACTTGCGACGTAATGGTGGCAAGTCACGAGGAGATTGGCGATAACTTGATTAAAGGTATCTGCGGTCAGGTAGATGGTTCGGTTATTCCAGGAATGATTGGTTTAGAAGCGGGTCAGTCTGCGTTTGGCGATATTTATGCTTGGTTTAAGCGTGTGTTGGAGTTTCCGTTGAAAAACGTGATTGCACACTCTACGCTTATCGATGAGGCTACTAAGGCGAAACTGATTGAAGAGGCTGCTGATAGAATACTTATTGAGCTGACTAAAGAAGCTGAGAAAATACCAGTAAGCGAAAGCGCAGCCGTGGCTACCGATTGGATGAATGGTCGTCGCACGCCCGATGCAAATCAATTGCTTAAAGGCACCATTGCGGGCTTGACATTGGGAACTACTGCTCCTCATATCTTCCGTGCGTTGGTAGAAGCTACTGCATTTGGCACAAAAGCCATTGTAGACCGCTTTGTGAGCGAAGGTGTGAAGATAGATAATGTAATCGGTATTGGTGGCATCGCATTGAAATCTCCATTTGTGATGCAAACGATGAGCGATGTGCTCAATATGCCTATCAAGGTTTGTAATACCGATCAGGCTTGCGCGTTGGGGGCTGCTATGTTTGCCGCTACTGCTGCGGGAGTATATCCTAAAGTAGAAGATGCTATTGCAAAAATGAACTCAGGTTTTGCGAAAGAGTATTTCCCTAATGCCGAAAATCACAAAGTATATCAATCGCTTTATGCTAAATACAAAGCGATAGGACAGTTTACAGAAAACGAACTGTTCAAAGCATAATTTTTCTTGTATTTTAAATTGGGGAGCGATGCTGGAGACCTTTTAAAGGTTTTCAGCATCGCTTTTTTTTATGCTTATAAAAAAGTACTTGGCCCTAAAATATCATCTAACCCAACGGTGCTACGCTGGCGTAGCAATTGCCCATATGGATTGTAGAAGAGCTGTATAGTTCCTTCCAAATTGGGCTGTCCCACTAATATGACGTATATGGGTTGCCATTTGGGGAAGTCTACCAAAGTAACATCTTGTACGCTGTAAGATGCGAAATCGCTCATAGAAAAAGAGTTGTATATGGCCGATGGAACATCGTCCAACGTCCCTATATCTGTTTCTGCCATCATACATTGTCCTTGATTGTTGAAAAAAGCCTTCACATTCAATTCGTTGTAATTGAAGTTGGCTACATAATAACCTTGGTCTTGCGACCAAGCAACGGCATTCATATCGACCTTTGGATATAGTTTTTGGAGTGAGTCTTGCACAATGGCAGGTGCCCATCCAGCGAAAGCGGGTGTAGTGGCAATTAAAAAAATAGCCAACAAAACACCCCATTTGATTCTTTTCATAATCTGAATTTTTTTCAAGTGAATGTTTTATTGACTATTCAACAGATTTGTGAGTGGCTTTGTTTGTGATGCCGCCCTGCAAACTCTTATTTATTCAATGCTTGCTCAATATCGGCAATGATGTCATCGGCGTTTTCGATACCTATTGATAGACGAATCAAGTCGGGGCGCACGCCGGCTTCTATTAGCTGTTCGTCGGTGAGCTGTCGGTGGGTATGGCTGGCTGGATGTAGCACGCAGGTGCGAGCATCTGCCACGTGAGTCACAATAGCCACCAATTCCAATGAGTCCATAAATTGAATGGAAGTTTCTCTACCGCCTTTCAGCCCAAACGAGATTACGCCGCAAGAACCATTGGGCATATATTTTTTGGCAAGTTCATAATATTTATTTCCAGGAAGGCCACAATAATTTACCCACGCCACTTTTTCATTGTTTTTCAGGTATTCCGCTACTTTTTGTGCATTGCGGCAGTGTTGCGGCATACGTAGGTGCAGTGTTTCCAAACCAATGTTGAGCAAAAAAGAGTTTTGCGGACTTGGTATGCTTCCTAAATCGCGCATCAACTGTGCTGTTGCCTTGGTGATGTAGGCTCCTTTGCCAAACGAAGTTGTATAGGTAAGTCCGTGATACGACTCATCGGGCGTACATAATCCTGGGAATTTATCGGCATACTTATCCCAGTCGAAGTTGCCACTATCCACGATGCAACCTCCTACGCAAGTGGCGTGTCCATCCATATATTTAGTGGTAGAATGCACTACAATGTCTGCTCCCCACTCAAACGGGCGGCAGTTGATGGGAGTAGGGAAGGTGTTGTCTACAATCAAAGGCACTCCGTGGTTGTGTGCTATCCGAGCAAACTTCTCAATATCGAGCACTTCCAACGATGGATTTGATATGGTTTCACCGAATAAACACTTTGTATTTGAACGAAATGCGCTTGCTATATCCTCTTCCGACGCATCGGGATTGACAAAAGTTACCTCTATGCCAAGCTTTTTCATTGTCACAGCAAACAGGTTGAACGTGCCGCCATAAATGGCCGATGAACAAACAAAATGATCGCCTGCCTGACAGATATTGAAAATAGCATAGAAGTTGGCCGCCTGACCACTTGATGTGAGCATAGCTGCCACACCTCCTTCGAGTGCGGCTATTTTGGCTGCTACCGCATCATTGGTGGGGTTTTGAAGACGAGTATAAAAATAGCCACTATCCTCTAAATCGAATAGGCGTGCCATTTGTTCGCTGGTATCATATTTGAAAGTTGTGCTTTGGTAGATAGGTAACACGCGTGGATCTCCCTTTCTGGGTTTCCATCCTGCTTGCACGCATAGCGTTTCGGGCTTAAATTCTTTTGCCATAATGATATTAAATAAGAACTGTTGCTTTATAAATTGTTTTTATAGACGCAAAAGTATAGAAAAATATCTGATTAATAGCTTTTAAGGGTGTGGAATTGCTAATGAATGTTGCAAAGAGCAATAGTTTGGTTAACGGCACTATAACGGCGTTAAATAGTATTGTAATTTGCCGTGAAATAATTGTATAATTTGGATATTTGTCCGAAAGTCGTACCTTTGTACTGTGTTTTTCATAGTATTAGATTTAAGGTTAACAAAAGATTGGCTGT
>CAMTPA010000058.1 GCA_947074275.1 uncultured Bacteroides sp. | reverse complement strand
GGTCGCAAGGCCTGTCCAGCGTGGTAGATAGGCATTGCTACCAAGCTGGACAGGCCGTACTAACAACCTGGCAACAAGATGTGGCGTCGAATGCAGCATCGAAAGGACTTTATATGGTGGTGTAGCAATGAAAATGGACAATAATTTGCCTATAGTAACAATTACTTTCTATTTTTGCAGTTTGTACACATTAGATTTGACGTGGTGTGTCTTTTTATTAACGAGTAAAAATGAATAAAACAAGTAACTATCAATTTACCATTGTAGTGCCCGTCTACAATGAAGAGGATAACATATATGCTTTGGAAGAGAAGCTGAGTGCTTTTCTGCCTCAATCTATTTATAAAACCTGCGTGCTTTTTGTCAACGATGGCTCTACCGATAAAAGCCGTGAACGAATCGTTGAGATTTGCCAACGCAACAAAGATTTCTTTTACATCGATTTAGCTCAAAATTCAGGGCTGAGTGCAGCGATGAAAGCCGGTATAGACACGGCTCAGTCGCTCTATGTGGGCTATATGGATGCCGATTTACAAACTACTCCCGAAGATTTTAATTTGTTGCTGCAAGATATAGACAAGTATGAGATGGTGATGGGTATTCGTGCCAAGCGCAAAGATACTGCTTTCAAAAAAATGCAATCGAAGATAGCCAATGGCTTTCGTCGGATGATGACAGGCGACAATGTGCAAGATACAGGGTGCCCTTTGAAAGTGCTACACACGGATTGTGCCAAAAAAATACCATTCTTTACGGGGATGCACCGTTTTATGCCTGCGTTGGTGATGCTTCAGGATGGTGAGATAAAGCAAATACCTGTGCGTCATTTTCCACGTGTGGCAGGTGTGTCCAAATATCATTTGTGGAATCGGTTGGTAGCCCCCTTTGTCGACTGTTTTGCTTATCGATGGATGAGAAAGCGTTACATCAACTACCGCATTGGCAATCATAATATAAGCGATTGATGGCGAGCGGAAGTTTTCTGATATATGTAGTGGGCTTTTTGGCTCAGATTTTCTTTTCGGCGCGCATCTTGTTTCAGTGGATTTTGTCCGAGCGTGCTAAGCAGGTGGTTTCTCCTGCCATTTTTTGGATATTGAGCATTGCGGGTTCATACTTGCTTTGCCTTTATGGATGGATGCGAAATGACTTTGCCATTATTTTGGGGCAATTCATATCCTATTATATTTATTTGTGGAATTTGAAAGAGAAAGGCATTTGGACAAAGGTTCCCTTGCTGCTCAAGGCATTTTTGATACTTACGCCCATTGCGGCAGGAGGCTTTGCGCTCAACGATTTACCCAACTTTGTCAATAGCTTTTTCCGAAACGAAGAGGTGCCTATTTGGTTGTTGATATTTGGCTCTGCCGGACAGGTTATTTTCACGCTTCGGTTTATCTATCAGTGGTATTATTCGTATCACCGCAATGAGTCGCTACTTCCAGCAGGCTTTTGGGTTATTAGCTTGATAGGTTCTTTCATTATAATCGCTTATGGCATCATCCGTCACGACCCAGTATTGATACTTGGCCAGTCGGTAGGGTTCATTGCCTATTCGCGCAATTTAATAATTGGTCATCGACACGCTAAAACATTGAGAGATGAAAAGTAGTTACTGGTGGATTGGTTTTCTGATTGCGGCATTGCCCGCTATGATTTTTCGGGACTATACGCCCGACAATGAGTTGCGCTATCTTAGCATTGCCGACGAGGCTCTGAGAGATGGTCATCTTTTCGCATTCTTCAATCAAGGAGTGCCCTATGCCGATAAACCACCTTTGTATCTGTGGATTGTGATGCTGGGCAAGGTGATATTGGGCAATCATTATATGTGGTTTTTATCGCTCTTTTCGTTTATCCCTGCTTTGGTCATTGTGAGGGTGATGAACCGCTGGGTAGAGCGTCAAATATCGGATGAAAGCCGTCGCACGGCACGTATGATGTTGATGACTACTGGTCTGTTTTTTGGCTTGGCACTCACGCTGCGTATGGATATGCTGATGTGTATGTTTATTACTTTGGCTCTATACACCTTTTATAAGCTTCGCAAACAGATGGGCAATCGGCAGCTCAATTCGTGGCTCTTCCCCATTTACGTTTTCTTGGCGGTGTTTTCCAAAGGCCCTGTTGGTATTCTCGTTCCGCTACTCTCCATATTTGTGTTTCTGGCCATTTCGGGCGAGTTTCGCAGTTTCGGTCGCTATTGGGGGTGGAAAACGTGGGGCGTGCTGTTGGCACTTTGTGCTCTTTGGTTCGCAGCGGTATATGTAGAGGGCGGACAGTCTTATCTCGACAATCTGCTTTTCAATCAAACGGTCAATCGTGCAGTCGATTCGTTTCATCATAAAGAGCCTTTTTACTACTATGGCATTGCCATTTGGTATTGTCTTGCTCCGTGGTCGCTGCTTATTATAGGTGTGGTATGTTATGGCATTGGCCGAAAGCTGGCAACTACCGATTTGGAACGTTTTTTTGGTGTGGTGTCTATCACTACCTTGGTGATGCTCTCTATCATTAGTTCAAAAATCGCAGTCTATTTGGCTCCCACATTTGCTTTTTTCGTCTATTGGACAGTGCTGCTACTTTCGCATATCAAGTGGAATCGTTGGGTAGCATTCACCATTGCACTGCCAGCTTTCATCTTTAGCTGCTCGTTCATCGCACTTATTGTGCTTCCCTATATCATCGATTTTCCTTTTCCTATGTATTGGAGCATCTATGTAGGTGTGGCTCTGCTTAGTTTGAGTGGCATTGTCACTCTGTGGTTTTTGTATCGATACAAGCATCTGAACAATGCAATCAATGCGTTAGCAATGGGAGTATTCTTCACGGTGTTTTTTGCAGGATGGGCTTTCCCCTCCATCAATCACGAAATAGGTTTTGAAGCCGTTTGTGAACAAGCTTCGCAGATGGCAGAAGAGGCCGAAACCACAACTTTTTACTCCTATGGCATTCGTCGTCCCGATAGTATGGATGTGTTTTTGCATCACGATGTGCAAAAGGTGGAGCCCGAAAATATACTGAACAATGAATGTGTTGGTGCAATTTTGATTATTACACAGCGGCGATTGTTGGGCAACGAAGCGTTGCAACTCTATCTGTCCGATAAAACAACCCGTGAAGTGGGACAATACATTGTAGTGGTTTTATAAAACTTAAAACAAGAATTGCGATGAAAGCTTTGGTAACAGGCGCAGCAGGATTTATAGGAATGTACACCGTGGAGGCGTTGCTTAAAGAAGGCTATCAGGTGGTGGGGTTAGACAGTTTGAACGATTATTACACCATACAATTGAAGTATGACCGATTGGCGCAAGGTGGCATCGCTTGCAGCCATTGGCAAGAAGGAGAGATGTTGCAAAGTGCTACCCACAGCGGCTACCGGTTTGTAAAGATGAATTTGGTGGATCAGACAAGGCTCACCGCCCTATTTGCAGCCGAGTGTTTTGATGTTGTGGTCAACTTGGCTGGGCAGGCAGGAGTGCGCTACTCCATCGAGAATCCCTATGCTTATGCTCAGTCCAACTTATTGGGTTTTTTGAACCTGCTCGAAAACTGTCGACACTATCCAGTAAAGCACCTGGTGTATGCCAGCTCCAGCAGCATTTATGGTATGAACGAGAAAGTGCCCTACTCGGAAGAAGACAAAACCGATGAACCTGTAAGCTTGTATGCGGCTACCAAAAAATCGAATGAACTGATGGCGCACGCTTACAGTAAACTGTATAAAATCCCAACTACGGGATTGCGTTTCTTTACGGTTTATGGGCCGTGGGGCAGACCCGATATGGCTCCTTTCTTGTTTATGAATGCCATTCTCAAAGGCGATCCTATCAAGGTGTTCAACCACGGGAAAATGAAACGTGATTTTACCTACATAGACGATATAGTAGAAGGAATTACAAAAACCACTGCACGTGCTCCAATTAGCGATATTCCGTTTAGCATCTATAACATAGGCAATTCCAGCCCAGTAGAATTGATGGATTTTATATCCGAGATAGAGAGTGTCTCTGGTTGTAAGGCCACACTGCAAATGATGGAAATGCAACCGGGCGATGTGATGGTTACCTATGCCGATACCACTCGCCTGCAAAACGATTTTGGCTACAAGCCTTCCACAACGATTGGTGTTGGAATCAGAAATTTTTATGATTGGTTTGTGAGATATGTAAAGGTGTGAAATTGTAATTTCTTTTTGTTATTATCCCATTTTTTAGCTAAGTTTGCAATATAAAAACAACGATAATATTGAAAGACAAATGGGGAATTTTAGCGAATTGATAACAAAGCGTCGCAGTATGCGCAAGTTTACCGATCAGCCTTTGACACAAGATGAAGTAGTGATGCTGATGAAAGCAGCTTTGATGTCGCCCACTTCCAAGCGTAGCAATGCGTGGCAGTTTGTTGTGGTAGACGATAAAGATACTTTAAAAACACTTTCGCATTGCAAAGAGCACGGCGCCTCTTTTTTGGCCGATGCACCTCTTGCCATTGTGGTCACCGCCGATCCATTGGCGAGTGATGTGTGGATAGAAGATGCCTCAATAGCTTCGATAATGATACAGCTTCAAGCAGAAGATATGGGATTGGGCAGTTGCTGGATTCAGGTACGCGAACGTTTTACGGCTTCGGGCATGGCATCGGATGAATTTGTACACGGAGTGCTTGATATTCCATTACAACTTCAAGTTCTATCTATCATAACCATTGGCCACAAAGGGATGGAACGCAAACCTTTTGATGAAGAACATCTGCAATGGGAGAAAGTGCATATCAATAAATTCGGAGGACAATAAAAGTGGCGGCTGTAAAAGCAAACAACAATCGTGATACTTACAAGGCCACTGCTATGACGCTTATTGTCTTAGGCGTGCTCTATCTCATTGATAAACTAATTCATTTTTCTTCTATTGGACTTCCGTGGGTGATGAACAAAGATAATTTTCTACTTTATACAGCAATTATCTTTCTCATCTTCAAGCGCGATAAATCTGTAGGATTGGTGTTGATTGGTTTGTGGCTGGTGATGAACATTGGCCTCATAATCTCATTGCTTGGTGCGATGTCGGCCTACTTGCTCCCCCTTGCGCTCTTGCTGATAGGTGGTATTCTCTATTTACTTTCCACACGATGATGAAAAATATCAAAGAACTTTCGATAGTATTTGTTGGAGCAGGAAATTTGGCTACTAATGTAGCTAAGGCACTTCATCTGCACGGGTTTCATATCACTCAAATATACAGTCGCACAATAGATTCGGCTCGTGTGTTGGCAGATGAGGTGAAAGCAGCCTACACAAATAAACTTGATGAAATACAAAGCAATGCCGACCTTTATATAATATCGCTCAAAGACAGTGCTTTTGTGGAATTGATAGGAGAGATTTGCAAAAATAAGAACGAAGAAGCTCTGTTTGTACACACTGCTGGTAGCATCCCTATGTCGATATGGGAGGGTTATGCAAAGCAATACGGTGTGTTTTATCCATTACAGACTTTTAGTAAACAGCGTGAAATTGATTTTAAAGAGATTCCATTCTTTATTGAAGCGTCTACTTCACAAAATGCAGAACTCCTAAGAGAGATAGCCAGCAACATATCCGATAAAGTCTATGAAGCCACTTCTGAACAACGTAAGAGTTTGCATTTAGCGGCTGTTTTCACTTGCAATTTCACCAATCATCTATATGCACTTGCTGCCGAATTGTTGCAGAAATATAACTTACCATTCGAAGCAATGTTGCCTTTGATTGACGAAACTGCACGCAAAGTACACGAACTGACACCTAAAGAAGCGCAGACTGGCCCAGCTATTCGATACGATGAGCAGGTCATTAGCAAGCATCTACAAATGCTGGCTGATGACGAACGAAAGCAACAGGTTTATGAGTTGATGAGTAAAAGTATCCACGAACGTGCAAAATGATATAAAAGATGAGTACAATAAATTATGATCTAAAGAAAATAAAGGCATTAGCATTTGATGTAGATGGGGTGTTGAGCGGTGATATGATTCCACTTCATCCATCGGGCGAACCAATGCGAACGGTTAATATTAAAGATGGCTACTCCATTCAGCTTGCCGTGAAGCAAGGTTTGATTATTGGCATTATTACAGGTGGACGCACCGAAGCGGTGAGACTCCGGTTTGAAGCTTTGGGCGTGAAAGATATTTATATGGGAGCTTCCGTCAAAATTCACGATTATCGTCATTTTCGTGATAAATACGGGCTTAAAAATGAAGAAATATTGTATATGGGTGATGATATTCCAGATATGCAGGTGATGTATGAATGTGGTTTGCCTTGCTGTCCGCGTGATGCTGTTAGTGAGATAAAGAACGTTGCAAAATACATATCATACGCAAACGGAGGTGCTGGGTGTGGCAGAGATGTGATAGAGCAGGTGTTGAAGGCACAAGGTCGATGGATGTCGGATGAAGCTTTCGGCTGGTAGAATTTAAGTTCATAAACAATAGAAATGTAAATGTAGGATGTTAGATAATCTGAAAAAATACAATGTAGTGCTTGCTTCCAATTCGCCTCGCCGTAAAGAGTTGCTGAGCGGACTGGGAATAGAGTATAAAGTAAAAACAATGCCCGATATTGATGAGTCATTCCCTTCTGAGCTGAAAGCCCAAGAGATACCTGCTTTTATAGCCAAAGAAAAGGCAAATGCCTATAAACAAACAATGGGTAATGATGAATTGATAATTACAGCAGATACCATTGTGTGGATTGACGAACAGGTGTTGGGAAAACCAAATGATAGAGATGATGCAATTGAAATGCTGAAAAAACTATCAGGACGGTCGCATCAGGTGATAACAAGTGTTTGTCTTACTACGCTTGAATGGCAAAATAGCTTTACTGCGACCACCGATGTTACATTTGCTATGCTGACTGATGAAGAGATTGTGTATTATGTAGATAAGTATGCGCCAATGGACAAAGCGGGAGCTTATGGTGTGCAAGAGTGGATTGGTTTTATTGGTGTTGAGTCTATTTCGGGTAGCTACTTTAACGTGATGGGTCTCCCCATACAGCGATTGTACGGGGAGTTGAAGAATTTATAATAAGTCAATCATCAACGATAATTCGTCTTCTTCTATTCCTTTGTTTGCCAGATAATCTTTGTCTTTATAAAACATATCAACGAAAGTATCTTTGCTATCAAACATACCGGCTGCTTCTTCATAGAATGCAGCCGCTTTTTTTATGTCATTCATAGCCCATGCCACGTGGCCTGCATTGAGATAATCAACAGCTTTGGGTTCCACTTCTATGATTTTTAAGTAATGCTTCAAGGCTTGTTCGTATTTATCTATCACAAACGAGCACCAAGCAATTCCTCTCCACGCACGCACCGAGTTAGATTCTAAGAAATCGAGTTTGAAGAATCCGTTTAATGCTTCTTCGTAATTATTCATTTCGGCAAGACAGCTTGCGATGAAATAAACAACGTTGTGATTTTCGGGTGTGATTACCTCTACTTTGCGATAATAATCGAGTGCTATGGCACAATCGTGATTCATACGGTAGCAGGTAGCCAGATGGCGAAGTGTCCAAAGATGATCGGGCTTAATGGTATCGGCCTTCAGATACGCTTCAATCGCTTTGTCTATTTGCTTTGTTTTTTGCAGCGCATAGCCCCATTTTTGATAAAGCTCGGCTTTTGTGCTAAGCGAATCATTTAGTGATATGATGTCTTGGCATAGCTCGGCGGTTTCCAGCCAATGTTCTTTCTTCATCTGAAAATCGACGATTGCTGCCAAAGATTGTTCATTGTATAGCAGTGATTTTAAATCATTTATCTTATGCAGCTCCATTTTTTCTGTGAAAGGGTTGCGAAACTCGTGTCTATACATATTGAGCTTGAAAAAGCGATATAAATCTTGAATGTACTGATTGCTCACGAAGTGGGGCTGCTCTGTCAAGCCTTTGAAAGCTTGCGTTTTTTCATCGTTCATAAATTCGTCCAACTGTTGCTCGGTGAGCTGGCTGAACACCATATCACGTTGCGATTGGGGGAATTGCTGCATAATGAAGAATAACGAATATTTGTCGCTGTTGCAAAAAATACCAGAATCGAGAATCAGGTTGAATAGTTTGCTCTCTTGTGCCTCTTTAGACATTACCCGCTCCACTTCCTCTTGTTGCTTGTCGAAGGGGTAGAACCAATGATGCAATTCGCGGAAAAACGAAAACCCTTTCAGGCTTGCAAATGTGCTCATTTGCACATCGGCACCCTCCATTTGTAGTTCGCTCATTTCGCGTAGTTTATCACCCAGCCCTGTTTGGTCGAACATATTTTGCCAGTCGGGGTTTACACCATCTTTCTCTTCATCCATTTCCTCAATCCCCAACTTTATATTTTTTATTGAAGATGCGTTCTTCATCATTTCGGGGATAATCTCTTCACGCATTTTTTTATCTATCTTCTCGGTCTCTTGTGCCAAAAGCAATTGTTTGTACACACGTAGCAAGTCGGTGGCCAAAGAGGTGTTTTCGTTCAGCATCGATAAGATGCTGTTTACTTCGGGATATAGTTGAATGCGATCGGGATAGAGGTGGAATATAAACGCAATGCCTACTAAGGAGCGTTGCGACACGAGCGTTGCGACCGATTGATAAGCTTGAAGTAGCCAGATTAGTTTTCGTATGTCGAAACACTTCATAAGGCTAAGTGTCACTGCACTCACGAAAATGCTTAGCGCATTGGTTGGTATCAATTCCGATTGAATCAGCGTTGTTGCTTCAGAGGCCTCTTCGGTGCTCCAATGGCTATTGCAGTAAGTTTCGAGAAACATTTTTCTCAAAATCTCTTCATTGCTACGTATCACCTCTGTTTTTTTATCTAACGATATTAAGTTGCCAATGGCAAGGTCGTCTTGAAAAGACTCCAATCTATTTTGAATCTTGTGCAAAGGGGTGGCTGATTCTGTGGCATATCTTTTTCTGAGCTTGTGGTAATACTCGTTGGACACCTCGTCCAGTACGGATAGGCGCACCTGATCGGTAATTTCCAATGTGTCGGTTAGTAGTTTGGCGTGTAGCTTCTTACGGTCGGGGTCGTTCACTCCCTCTTTCATATATTGAAGCATATATTGATAGGAAGACTGCACTTGCTCCAAGCGAGTTTGCAAATCGTATTTATTGCATTGCCACAAATAAGACTCTAATTGCACCAAAGCTTCTTTTAGTCTTTTTTGTTTTACTAAATGGCAGATATGTTGATATTGTTCGTTTACAGCTTTTTCGTTCATAAAAAAGGACGTTAGATTTCTATTTTAGAATATACAAAAATAGTGCCATTTTTCAGAAAGATAGCTATGTGAAAGGCATTTATAGAGAAAAAATAAAGGCGACTTGAAAAAGTCGCCTTTAAAGTCTTATTTCATTCGGTTAGGAATTACTCATTGATTGCTGCGATACCTGGAAGAACCTTTCCTTCGATAGCCTCAAGCAATGCGCCACCACCAGTAGATACGTAAGATACGTTGTCAGCCAAGCCAAACTTGTTTACGCAAGCTACCGAGTCGCCACCGCCTACAAGCGAGAAAGCACCCTTTCCAGTAGCTTCGCCGATAGCTTCGCCTACCACGCGCGAGCCAGTAGAGAAGTTGTCGAATTCGAATACACCTGTTGGGCCATTCCAAAGGATTGTTTTCGAGTCGAGGATAACTTTAGTAAAGATAGCCATTGTTTCGGGGCCTATATCCATACCCATCCAGCCTTCGGGCACGTTGTTTACAGGGCAATATTTGGTATTTGCATCGTTGGCAAATTTGTCTGCAATCTTGTCATCTACGGCAAGCACAAGGTTCACACCTTTTTCTTTTGCTTTCTCAATAATGTCCAAAGCTAAATCCAACTTGTCGTTTTCTACGATTGAGTTACCGATTTGGCCACCTTGAGCTTTAACAAAAGTATATGTCATACCGCCTGTAAGAATCAAGTTGTCTACTTTGCCAAGCAAGTTTTCGATGATGTCGATTTTTGATGAAACCTTAGAACCACCCATAATAGCTGTGAAAGGACGTTTGATGTCTTTCAAAACTTTATCTACGGCAGCCACTTCTTTTTCCATCAAGTAGCCAAACATTTTGTGGTCTTTGTCAAAGTATTTAGCTATCAATGCAGTTGAAGCGTGAGCACGGTGAGCAGTACCGAATGCGTCGTTTACGTAGCAATCTGCATAAGAAGCCAATTTTTTAGTAAATTCTTTTTGGCTCTCTTTGATAGCAGCTTTTGCAGCAGCTTTTTCTTCGTCTGTTGCATCTTCGGCCAATCCTCTTGGTTTGCCCTCTTCTTCAGCGTAGAAACGAAGGTTTTCGAGTACCAACACTTCGCCTGGTTGCAAAGCAGCAGCTTTTACGGCAGCCTCTTCGCCCATACAGTCGTTGGCGAATTGAACATCTACACCTAAAAGTTCAGCCAAATGACCTGTGATGTGTTTCAACGAAAATTTATCTGATGCACCTTTGGGGCGACCCAAGTGTGAACCGATGATAATGCTACCGCCATCAGCCAAAATCTTTTTCAGCGTAGGAAGAGCTGCACGCATACGAGTATCGTCTGTAATGTTGAAGTTTTCATCCAATGGAACATTGAAATCTACACGAACGAAAGCCTTTTTACCGGCAAAGTTAAAATTGTCAATAGTCATAACATTCAATTTATTTATAAAGTGTTTATTCGTATTTTCGATGTCCGCAAAGTTAGTATTTATTTCTATTTATTGCTATATTTTTGAAATTAATTTGAGTTTGCAAGCCACAGTGGGCGATTCTATAAAAGATGTAATAAGTATGCCTGTTTGGTTTGCTGGCAAGGCCTATCTACCGCGGTGGCAAGGCCTACCTACCGACCTGGAAAGGCCTTGCCAGTAAGCTATGTGCAACGGTCTGTTTCTTAGGGTTTTAAAAGCGTGGGTTTGGAATGTGTATATTCTGTACTTTAGTTGTTAATAAACCACGCCTCACTTGTTAACAGTCAGAATCATATCTGTTCACAGTTGAAATTCAAGAAGTCGTAGGTTTTCATCGAAAAGCAATGATTCTATTTGGTTTTGCTCACTTTGTGTAGCTCTACAAAATGTTTGCAGGTGGTTTGTAGTCCGCACTTGTCGCATTTGGGCGTGCGTGCTTGGCACACATAGCGTCCGTGCAATATGAGCCAATGATGAGCGATGGGAAGCAAGCTTTCGGGGATGTGTTTCACCAGTTGTTTTTCTACACTGAGTGGTGTTGTATCGGTTTTGCTCACCAGCCCGATGCGATGGCTTACCCGAAACACGTGAGTGTCTACCGCCATAGCCGCTTTGTTGAACACGACCGACTGAATGACGTTTGCCGTTTTTCTGCCTACTCCCGGTAGTTTTGTCAGCTCTTCGAGGGTGCTTGGCACTTCACTGCCAAACTCATCTACCAGCATCCGTGCCATACCCACCAAATGCTTGGCTTTGTTGTTGGGGTAAGAAACGCTGCGTATGTACTCGAACACCACCTCGGCGGTGGTGGCTGCCAACGCTTCGGGGGTAGGGAAATCACGGAAAAGGGGAGGGGTGATGATGTTGACCCGCTTATCGGTGCATTGTGCCGAAAGGATTACTGCAATCAGCAATTCAAAAGGATTGGAGTAGTACAGCTCGGTTTCGGCCACAGGCATATTTTCTTGAAACCACGCTATCGTTTGTTCGTAACGCTCTTTTTTTCTCATCGCAATTTGTTTTTATGATAATGAACCGATACTTTTTTGTTGAAAAAGAGGAGTGACACAACTGTGAGACAAGCACCAAACAAGTAGGCGATGTGAAAATTGCTGACCTCGGCGATAAAACCGCCAGCAAGCATCCCGATGCCGATACCTACATCCCACGAGGTGAGGTAGGTTGAAGTGGCCGTGCCGCGCAGGTTGTTGGGAGCCAAGTTGACAAACAAGGTGTTGTATGCCGGAAACATCACGCCAAAACCCACTCCCAATAGAAATGATACTAAAAAAAACGCTCCCGTACACAGTGCCGGATGCAAAGTCATAGCATAGGGGCAACACGATAGCAAGAAAAAAGCAAAAACAACAATGTACAATCCCCCCGAAATAACTTGGGTGATTTTTCCTTTGTCCACTATCCTTCCCGAGAATATGCGTGATATAGCCATTCCCACTGCCATTAGCGTGAAGAAAAAGCCGGTCGGTGCTTCAAGCCCCAGTTCTTGCGCATAGATTGCTACGTAGTTGGTTGTCATTCCGTAGGGGATGGAGAGTAGTAGCAAGCTGAAGCCTGCTGGCAGCCCTTTGACCAATATAAAGCGGTCGAGAGAGATGGGTTCTCTCTTTACGGGTGGCTTATAGGGCGTTTTTACGAAGCTTGCAAATATCAACCCCACAAAGCAAGCGCACAGGGCGCAAACAAAGATGGTGGTGAAGCTAAAACCTGCATCGTGCATAAACAATCCGGTCATTGGGCCGAACGACATTGCCATATTGTTGGTCAGTCCGTAGTAGCCCAGCCCCTCGCCACGGCGCGAGGAGGGCATAATGTCAATCACCACCGTATTTCCGCTTACAGTCACCGTGCCAAAAGACAATCCGTGTACAATGCGGAAAATGATGAATAGCGTGAGCGAAGTAGCGAATATGTAGCCTATAAAAATGAAAGTGAATATGAAGTAGGCCATCAAATAAAGTGGTTTTCGAGCAAAGGTGTCGAGCAGGTAGCCCGAAAAAGGACGGATGCACAAGGCGGCTATCGTGTAGCACGATAAAATGACTCCCACGCTAAGGTGGCTTACCTGAAATACTTCATTCAGATAAAATGGAAGCACGGGGATGAGAAGCCAAAAACCAAAATAGAGCAGGAAGTTGGCGGTGAGCATATAGAAGTAATAGGGAGTAGCTAATCTATCCTTCATAAGCGTGTGGATATAAAAAAAGGGAGCTGACTACAACCGCAAAACGGTCTGATACTCAACTCCCAAATCTTGTTTGTACGAGAAGGCCGCTTTTAGTAGGCCGCTTCAAATTCTTTTAAGAAACGCATATCGTTTTCAGAAAACATACGCAAGTCTTTTACTTGATATTTTAAGTTGGTGATGCGCTCTATACCCATACCAAGAGCATATCCGCTATACACCTTGCTGTCAATTCCGTTTAGTTCGAGCACGTTCGGGTCTACCATGCCGCAACCCAAAATCTCTACCCAACCCGTGTGCTTGCAGAATGGGCAACCTTTGCCGCCACAGATGTTGCAGCTTATGTCCATCTCGGCACTTGGCTCAGTAAATGGGAAGTAAGAGGGGCGAAGGCGAATCTTTGTGTCGGCACCAAACATCTCTTTAGCAAACAAGAGCAACACTTGTTTCAAGTCGGTAAACGAAACATCCTTATCGATATACAATGCCTCTACTTGGTGGAAGAAGCAGTGAGCACGATAGCTGATAGCCTCGTTGCGATACACACGTCCCGGACAAATGATTCGGATAGGTGGTTGAGACACCTCCATCACGCGGCTTTGCACCGACGATGTATGTGTGCGAAGCACCACATCGGGGTTGGCTTCAATAAAAAATGTATCTTGCATATCGCGCGCAGGGTGTTCGGGTGCAAAGTTCAACGCCGAAAACACGTGCCAGTCGTCTTCTATCTCAGGACCCTCTGCAATGCTAAATCCTAAACGAGAAAATATATCGATGATTTCATTCTTTACGATGGTAAGTGGATGACGAGTGCCGAGCTGCACAGGATAGGCCGAACGGGTCAAGTCCAAGTCGCAAGCTGTGTTGTCTTGATTTCCAAATTGTTCTTTCAAAGCATTGATTCTATCTTGTGCTTTGGTTTTCAATTCATTCAATCTCATACCCACCTCTTTCTTTTGGTCGGCTGCCACGTTGCGAAAATCTGCCATTAAATCATTGATGGCTCCCTTTTTGCTTAAATATTTAATACGCAAGGCTTCAAGCTCTTCCGCATTGGAAGCTTTTAGTGTTTCAACCTCTTCAAGGAGTTGCTTAATCTTAGCTATCATATCTTATATTATTGTTATTTTTCAGATAAAAACGTTGCAAAGATAATGGTTTTTATCTGATTGTCACTTTTATAAGCTGCTACTTTTTGGTGTCCGATAAAAAATCCAACACATCTTTATATACCAATTCGTAATCTTTTTCGTGAATCACCTCGTGCTTCATGTGGGGATATACTTTGTTGGTGAAGTTGTGATAACCAATCTCGTGCAGCAGTCGGAAGCTTTCTTGCAACCCGCGTGTGCCTCCCGTTACAGGGTCGTCCTTTCCCGATATGCTCATAATGGGCAAGTCGGGATTCTTGCATTGGTAGTGACCAATCTCTTTTAGCTCTCTTGTGGCTTCAAAAATGGTGAGAATCGATCGGTTTGGGTAAGGGTAGTAACACAGTGGGTCTGCTTTGTATTGGGCTATGTTGGTTTGGCTATAACTCACCCAGCTGATGTTTTTGCAATTCATAGCTGCTTTGCGCAATATGTAGCTATACCCCTTGTTGCCAGCAATAGCAATAAACAAATGCGCCAGTGCAATGCCCATCGGGGTGAAGAAATGATAATTCACCGTGCCACTTAGTATTAATTTCTGCAACTCATTGTCGTGCTTCTCTAAGTAGCAGCGAGCAAACACCGAACCCAATGAATGCCCAAACAACGACAATGGTAAATTGGGGTGTAGTGTACGAATATATTGTGTGATTTCATATTGGTCGTCCACAATCTTTTGCCAACTATCCATATAGCCCAATGGGTATGAGGCATTTACCGATGCTCCGTGTCCTCGATTATCTGAAATGATGACCGTGAAACCGTTTTGCATCAGATAGTTGCAGAAATCATAATATCGCTCTTTGTGTTCTACCGATCCGTGAATGATTTGCACCAGCCCTTTGGGGTGCTCAGCTTCAAAAAGAGTTACCGACAATTTTAATCCATCGCCGGCTATTAGTTCAATTGGCTTCATCGCTTTTTTTCTTATCGGGTTTGCACTTCGTAGGCGACAAGTCGTCTACCTCTTCTTTTTGGCTTTTGTTTTTCTTTAGTGCCACAGCTACCAGTGCTATTACTGCAATAGCGATAACTAAGAATATAATGATTTTCATAAATACCATACTCTATCTTTGTTTTAATGAATTAGACTTCTATATATAATATGGTAACAACTAAACGGCTCATTGAGTTCTGAAATAAAAATAGATTGTAAAAGTGTGATTAATATAGAAAGAGTGTAAAAAATACATTTATTTAGCTGTAAAACCTTTGTGGTTAAAATAATATATTTAACTTTGCTCACACATCAATCAGAAAAACAATCACCGCTATTGGCTTTCGGATGGTGTAATCCTTTAGAATCTTAGATTAACTATTTATAAACTACGTGTATTAAAGTATGAAAAACATTCTTTTAACGGGAAGTTTCGTGATGCTTTCCTCTTTATCTTGCTTTTCGCAAAACAACAATGTTATCACAGTTCAAACGGATCAGGCTACTCAGGTCATTCCAAAAGAAATTTACGGTCAATTTGCCGAGCATTTGGGTACTTGTATCTATGGTGGTCTGTGGGTAGGCCCAGAGTCGAGCATCGCCAATCAAGATGGTTATCGTCTCGACGTGCTCAATGCTCTGAAAGATTTGAATATTCCTGTGTTAAGATGGCCTGGTGGCTGTTTTGCCGATGAATACCATTGGATGGATGGTATCGGTCCTAAAGAAAATCGCCCTACAATGATCAACAACAACTGGGGTGGCACGGTAGAAGATAATAGCTTTGGTACGCACGAGTTTTTAAACCTTTGTGAGATTTTAGAATGTGAGCCTTACATTAGTGGTAATGTAGGTAGTGGCACAGTAGAAGAACTTGCAAAATGGGTGGAGTATATGACCAGCAATGACCAATCGCCTATGGCAGACTTACGTCGTCAAAATGGTAGAGAAAAAGCTTGGGATGTGAAATACCTTGGTGTGGGCAACGAAAGCTGGGGATGCGGTGGTAATATGCGCCCCGAATATTATGCCGACCTTTATAGAAGATATGCTACATATTGCAGAAACTTCAGCGGCAACCGTTTGTTTAAAATTGCGAGTGGTGCAAGCGATTACGATTACAACTGGACAAAAGTGTTGATGGACAGAGTAGGCAGACAAATGGATGGCTTGTCACTTCACTACTACACCGTAGCAGGATGGGAAGGCAGCAAAGGTTCGGCTACCGACTTCGACAACGATGATTATTATTGGACTTTAGGCAAATGTCGCGAAGTAGAAGATGTACTGAAAAAACATTGCGACATTATGGACGAATATGACAAAAACAAAAACATCGCTTTGTTGCTCGACGAGTGGGGCACTTGGTGGGATGAAGCTCCAGGTACAGTTCCCGGACACTTATACCAACAAAACACACTTCGCGATGCGTTTGTAGCCTCTTTGAGTTTCGATATTTTCCATAAATACACCGATCGTTTGAAGATGGCAAACATTGCTCAAATTGCAAACGTATTGCAATCGATGATTCTTACGGATGGTGACAAAATGGTGTTGACTCCTTCTTACTATGTATTCAAAATGTACAATGTACACCAAGATGCTACTCACATTCCTTTGGATATTGCTTGCGACACAATCGAGGTAAGAGACGGACGTAAATTGCCATTGATTAGTGCTACTGCTTCTAAAGATAAAAACGGTAAAATTCACATCTCTATGTCGAATGTAGACATTAAGAAAGATCAAGAAGTAGTAATCAACCTCCCTGGTTTGAATGCGAAGAAAGTAACAGGTGAAATTATTACTGCTAAAAATATAGATGATTACAACTCTTTTGAAAACCCCAACAAGGTAGTTCTTAAACCTTTCGACGGTGCAAAAGTGAAAAAAGATCAGCTGATTGTGAAAGTACCAGCACACTCTATTGTGACTTTGGAACTGTAATTAAATAGCGTATAAGTTTTCGCTAAATATTTTAGCCAACTACATAAAAGGGCTGATACCTGCAAAAGGTGTCAGCCCTAAATGTTTTCTATTATTGCATTGCTTGGTATAACGCCGAAAAAGAAAGTGTTCTTTCCTAAGCAACCTCACTATTGAGAAGTTCTGGAAAGAGCAGGATAATAAAAATGAGAAATTATTAAAGGTAGCTTAACTTATTGTCCATAATTGTTTGGCAAGTCCAGTAGAGAACATACCCAAATGGAATCCCGGCAATATAAGAGGTGTACCAACCTGAATGCTGTATCCCGTAGTCGTGAAAGTATTCTCCTTATAATAAATCCACTTTGTTAACATTGTTTATATAGATATTAAATTACCAATTACGAATGTTTCGTAGTTTTGCGAATAGTTAGTAGATTGATAATCTTAAATATATAAAGTGTATATGGAAAAGTTGACCGTACAAGAAGAAGAAGTAATGCTTTACTTTTGGAAGATGGACGCATCGTTTATCAGAGACATAATTGATGCCATGCCAGAGCCACGCCCACCCTATACAACCGTAGCCTCTATCGTGAAGAACCTAGAGAAAAAAGGGTACTTGCAATCGCAAAAGGTGGGAAACAGTACCATGTTTCACATTCTCATTCCACAAACCGATTATAAGCGTCAGTTTATGGGCAATGTGGTGAGCAACTACTTCACAGGTTCGTACAAGGAGCTTGTTTCGTTTTTTGTGAAAGACCGCAAGATATCCAAAGAGGAGCTGAAAGACCTCATCGACTTGATTGAAAACGGTGACAACGAGGAAGGAGGTAAGTCATGACCATCTTTCAAACCCTAAACAGCATTTTCGCGTACTTGCTACAAGTTAATGTCACCCTCACCATCCTGTTTATATTTTACAAGCTATTGTTCGATAAAGACACCTTCTTTGGATGGCGACGCTTCACCTTGCTGGGCATAGCGGTAGCAGCTTTGGTGTTGCCACTTATCCCACAGATATCCTTCGCTACACCCATAGCGCAACCGGTGGATGAGTTCATAGCCACCTTTGCATTGCCCGAATTGAGCACTAACTCTCATACCGAATCTTACTCTTTATCGTGGGTGATGGCTTGCAAAATCGTTTATCTATTCATTACGGCATTGCTGATGTTGCGCACCTTATACTCATTGACAAGCCTCACCATTAGGTTGATGCGTGCCCGTAGAGCTACTGTGCAAGGCACATCGGTGTGTCTAATGAGTAACGATACTCCCCCATTCTCGTTCTTCAAATGGATATGCTTACCTGCCGAAGGGCTAACCGACGAGCAGCAAAGCGACATCCTTATCCACGAGCAGGCGCACATCAAGCATCTGCACTCTATCGATGTGGTGTTGTTTCAGCTATTCATCAACCTCAACTGGCTGAACCCCATCGCGTGGCTTATGCGTCGTGAAATACGTATCAATCACGAGTATCAGGCAGACGAAGCCGTGATACACCATGGTGCCGACAAAAAGAGTTATCAGTACCTATTGATAAATACTACCTACCCCAAATTGGCTGCAGCAAATTTATATAACAGTTTCAATGTATTACCCTTAAAAAAACGAATTATGATGTTAAACAAAAAACGTACTGAGCAGAGCAAGATAGGAAAATACCTGCTCTTCTTACCCATGATAGCACTATCATTGTTGGTAGTGAACTGCACCTCTAAAGTAGAAGAAAATACAACAGATGGCGCAGAGATGGACGAACTTGTAGTGGTGGGCTATGGCAACGGATGGAAGATAGTGAAAGAAGGTGAAAAAACAGAAGCCAAAATGCCTACCACCCTTGATGGAATACCTGTGTTTGACACAGTAGAAATAATGCCCGAATTTCCCGGTGGTATGCAAGCTTTAATGCAATATCTAGCCAAGAGCATTAAATATCCCGTACAAGCTCAAGAGGCTGGTACGCAAGGTAGAGTTATCGTGCAATTTATTGTAAACAAAGATGGTGGTGTGACCGATGTGGCTGTGGCTAGAAGTGTAGACGCCAGCCTCGATGATGAAGCCATCAGAATTGTAAAAGCAATGCCTACTTGGACTCCCGGACTTCAAAAAGGTGAACCTGTAAATGTAAAGTTCACACTGCCGGTGATGTTTAAGTTGACAGACAACAACTAAGCACTAATGAAACCAATACATTTCTACATACTATCCGTGGCCTTTATCCTCACAAGTTGTGCCGGAGTCAAAAACATACCCTTTTCGGAAGACCGTTTTCACGTGAGCGCAAAGACAGGATATGTGCAAAACGCAGATTCAACCCTGCGTTTCACCTTTTGCACGGGTCAAATTGATCGCGAGATACCGTTGATTGACAACGATATTACGACTTCATATTATAATAATCTTCCGCGATACCTCAATAAGGTGTGTAGTCAGTTGAAAGTAGAGTGTGATAGTATCTTATTTTATGCTCCCTCTTATGGCACATTGTTAGTTTGCATTACTGAATCCGAACCTTGGAAACCACAGTCGCAAACAACCAATATGACAGACGAAAAACCCTACACCGGGTGGGTACGCTATGATGATGATGAGAATTGGGAGCGCAAACCAGATGAGTTGTATTCTAATATAGAGATTAACAAAAGAGATAAACAACTGCTCATTATTGACCGCTTTACGTATGGCGGAAAGAATTTAGCGATGATTAGAATCATTCAGACCGATACTAAATCTTTCAAGAAAATCGACTTACCACGATGGACAGGTACGTGGGTAGATGTTACCGACCCTACCTCTCTTGAGCCTATCGCCAATTGGGTTGATGGTCATCGAAAAGTAGCAATAGCCAACTACTACCTCGGATTATTACGATAGATAAAACTCGCATTATCTTTAAGCGTAAATTTGATTAACTTGGATAGGGAGAACTTTATTTGTGCAATTAAATTGAATTTAGATATGAAAGAATACTTGCATAGTCTTTTAGTTTCAATAATGCTACTATTGGCATCGGTTGTTGCATATGGTCAGAATATTATATATTCTGATGGCCCTTATGTGAAGAAAACAGATTCAGGGTTTGATGTAATTACAGTTATCAATGGAAAGCCGGAATGTGAGAACCTTAAAAATAATAAATTGCAAGTATCATCCAGCAATGGTAACCATCGTTTTGATGTTGAGCTAACCGACATTGAAATACCGATATCAGATTATGCAATGGCAGATGAGGTTACAATCTTATCAGACCCTCATGGGGATTTAGATTCTTTTGTTTCTATCTTACAATCATCCGCTATTATAAATAACGAATATTCGTGGTGTTATGGCAATAACCATCTATTTATATTAGGTGATGTGTTTGATAGAGGTGATGAGGTATTACCGATTTTTTGGCTTATATACAAACTATCATCAGAAGCGAAAGAAGTAGGGGGAGTAGTTCATCTTCTGAAAGGTAACCACGAAGATATGGTGTTAAATGATGATTTTCGCTACACATCTTC
The DNA here is from genome assembly GCA_947074275.1 of uncultured Bacteroides sp. Classification (GTDB taxonomy): domain Bacteria; phylum Bacteroidota; class Bacteroidia; order Bacteroidales; family Bacteroidaceae; genus Bacteroides. Next base: position 269 of record CAMTPA010000058.1, on the reverse strand, counting down.
TAAATACACGTCTTTAGCGGATTCTTTAAATATGAAATACTCTGACTTTTGGACAAATGAGTGGATTCTTGGAGAGTGGCTATCTACGCGCAATTATATAGAGCGAATGGGCAAAAACTTATTTACCCATGCTGGTATAAGTGAAAAAATGGTTAGTGCCAAACTCGATATAAAGCAGATAAATGAGCTAATGCGTATATACGCTTTGTCCGATTGGGAATCTCGTTTCAATAATCCTGAGGCAGAGCTATTATTTCTCATGAACGGAC
>CAMTPA010000057.1 GCA_947074275.1 uncultured Bacteroides sp. | reverse complement strand
GATTCATCAACCCGTTTACCGACTACGGGTTTAAAAAAATATTCGGCCAAGAGGTGACAAAGGAGTTGCTAATCGACTTTTTGAACGCATTGCTCGAAGGCGAGCGGGTGATAACGGATCTTACTTTCCTCAACAGCGAGCAGATGCCCTTTTATCCCGAAGAGCGAGTGGTGATATACGACATCTATTGCACCACCGACACGGACGAGCAGATTATCGTGGAGATGCAGAACCGTTCGCAGGTACACTTCAAGGAGCGGGCGTTGTTCTACCTCTCCAACGCCATCACACGGCAGGGCGAGAAAGGCAAGGAGTGGCAGTTTGGCATCAAGGCGGTATACGGCGTGTTTCTGATGAACTTCCTGCTCGCCACCGAAAACCAGAAGCTCCGCACCGATGTTATATTGGCAGACCGTGACACGGGTGAGCAGTTTTCGGACAAGCTTCGCCCCATCTTCATCACCCTGCCCCAGTTCACCAAAACAGAGGAGGAGTGTGAGACAAATTTTGAACGTTGGATTTTTATACTCAAGAATATGGAAACTTTGAAACGTATGCCTTTCAAGGCGCAGAAAGCGGTGTTCGAGAAGCTCGAAGATATAGTCGACGTGCAGGCACTATCGCCCGACGACCGTGTGCGTTACAACAACAGCCTGAATACCTACCGTACCAGTTTGTCGGTAATGGAAGCAGCCATTCAGGAAGGGCGTGCAGAGGGTCTTGAAATAGGTCGTGAGGAAGGACGTGAAGAAGGACGTGAAGAAGAGCGCATAGAGATAGCTCGTTCTATGAAGCAGCTCGGTGTATCTGCCGAAATGATACAGAAAACTACAAAGTTGGAGATGGAGGTGATTGACAGGCTTTGAACGAACAATGGAACAACAACCCCCTCCCACCGTTAGGACATTTTAGGAACTTACACCTTTTAGAATATACCCGTGCTGGGCATATACACAAGAAAGCCCGCAAAACATAAGTATGTTTTGCGGGCTTTCTTATTTCTGTTACCTCAGAGACAAGCTTATGCTTTCACTCCGTTGTATTCGTCAGATACTGTAAGTTTCTTACGACCTTTTGCACGACGACTTGCCAATACTCTACGACCATTAGCTGTTGCCATTCTCTCACGGAAACCGTGCTTGTTCTTTCTCTTTCTGTTAGAGGGTTGATAGGTTCTTTTCATTTTTATATATGTTTTATTGTTATTATTCTACCTAATCGGGGTGCAAAAATAGGCACTTTTTTTAAATAAACCAAGAGATAACTCTTTTTTAGTCAAAACATTTTGTATTTTTTGTCGAATTGGATTACTTTTGCAGCCGAAACTATTGATAAATATAGAATTAACATTATAAATCAACAAAGACATTAAGTATGATTAATGCTCAAGACATTAAAAACGGAACTTGCATCCGTATGGACGGAAAACTCTATTTCTGCATCGAATTTCTTCACGTGAAGCCGGGTAAAGGAAACACTTTTATGCGTACAAAACTGAAAGACGTAGTAAACGGCGGTGTTATCGAACGTCGTTTCAACATTGGCGAAAAGTTGGAAGACGTGCGTGTAGAGCGTCGCCCTTACCAATTCTTATATAAAGAAGGAGAAGATTTCATCTTTATGAACCAAGAGACTTTCGACCAACATCCTATCGCTCACGACTTAATAAACGGCGTGGACTTTCTTTTAGAAGGTATGGTGCTCGAAGTTGTATCGGATGCTTCGACTGAAACCGTGCTTTACGCTGATATGCCTACCAAAGTAAAGATGAAGGTAACATATACCGAACCGGGTTTGAAAGGTGACACAGCAACCAACACCCTGAAACCAGCTACGGTTGAATCGGGCACAACAGTTCGCGTTCCTTTGTTTATCACAGAAGGCGAAACTATCGAAATCGATACTCGCGACGGTTCGTACGTGGGTCGTGTGAAAGCATAACAAGCTTATTACATTTATATTAAAAGAGCGGCAAGCAAACGCAGACGATGCGATTGTTTGCCGCTCTTTCTTTTGTTTAGAAAGCAATTTGACTAACTTTGTGGTTCAAATCATTATTAAACCAACACAATTGTTATGAAAAGAGCATTGCATTTTATTTGTTTTGTACTCTTAGCCGTGATAGCTCACGGACAAGCCAAATACGTGTTCTACTTTATCGGCGACGGTATGGGAGTGAACCAAGTGAATGGAACCGAGATGTATCGTGCCGCACTGGACGACAACAGAATAGGACGTGAACCTTTGCTGTTCACCCAGTTTCCGGCAGCAGGAATGGTGTACACTTTTTCGGCAACCAACCCCGTGACCGATTCGGCAGCAGGCGGCACAGCCCTTGCCAGCGGATACAAAACCTACAACGGAGCCATTGGTATGGACGATAACAAAAACGTGATTCCATCGGTGGCGCACTTAGCCAAAAAAGCAGGCCGAAAGGTGGGAGTGACTACCAGTGTAAGTGTGGACCACGCCACACCAGCAGCTTTTTATGCACACCAGCCCAAACGCAATATGTATTACGAAATAGCCAACGACTTGACTCGGTCTAACTTCGATTTCTATGCAGGTTCAGGATTCTTGAAGCCCAACACGACCTTCGACAAACAAGAAGCTCCAAGCATCTACCCCATTTTTACCGAAGCAGGATACACACTTGCCAAAGGATACAACGACTATAAGAGCAAGGCAACGCAAGCCAAAAAGATGATTTTGATTCAAGAGGAGGGTGCGGATGTGTATAGCTTGCCTTATGCCATCGACCGCAACGAAAGCGATTTGTCTTTGGCGCAAATTACCGAAAGCGCCATTGACTTCTTGATGAAAGACAACAAGAAAGGATTTTTCTTGATGGTAGAAGGTGGCAAGATAGACTGGAGCTGTCACGGCAACGATGCTGCTACTACCTTTGCCGAAGTAGAGGATTTGGACGAAGCCATCAAAGTGGCTTACGAGTTTTACAAAAAGCACCCCAAAGAAACGCTTATAGTGGTGACTGCCGATCACGAAACAGGTGGTATCACCTTGGGCAACAGTCGTTACGAGATGAACCTACAAGCATTGCAGCACCAAAACACGTCGATAGATGAACTTTCATACCGCATCACCAGTCTGCGCGAGAAGCAACAAAACAAAGTGACTTGGGAGGAAATTAAAGCTTTATTGGGCGAAGAGATGGGATTTTGGACAAAGCTACCTATCACGTGGGAGCAAGAAAAGAAGCTTCGCGATGAGTATGAGCATTCGTTTGTAGAAAACAATGCTGTTTTTGAAGAGAGCTTGTATTCTAAAACCGAACCGTTGGCTACTCGTGCCAAAGAGGTGATGAACGAAATAGCAATGGTGAATTGGGCACACGGCAGCCACACCGCAGGCTACGTGCCTGTGTATGCCATTGGTGCAGGAGCACAGCTCTTTAACGGTGTGATGGACAACACCGATGTGCCTAAGCGTATAGCCAAAGCTGGAAAATACTAAAACAAGAAGAGAAACATCTTATACAAATCGGGCTAAAGTGACACAGCGTTCACTTTAGCCCGTTTTTTTTATTGTACCACATATCCTTTGGTGCAAAACCAGCATCACACACTTCGCTTTTTCTCACCCCTTTGAGAAGTTTTTACCACCGCACTGAGAATATCTTTTCACGCCGTTGGAATTTTTTTCTCAAGGGGATGAGAAAATTTTGGAAAAAGCAGATTAAATTGAACAATCCGAATTGGCCAAAACAAAGCCAGCCTACCAACACACAATCGCACGACTGTGGTGGCAGGCTGGCCTAAGAAAGAACGAAATATAGAGAAATAGGATAAGAATCTACTTCAGTTGGAGTGTTGTTTTCAGGTTCTTTTGCGAACCCACCCACATATTCAGCACATCTACCTCTACACTGCCTGGCTTGTGAAAAATAGCGACCGTAGCCTTAGCAGGCACACGCACGTTGACTCCTCCCGACAACACATACGGAATATCGGAATGATTGACCAGTAGGTAGCGCATAGCCCCCTCTTTGCCTGCAATGCCAGTGGCCACCACCTCGATAGAGGCATCAAACAGTTGCGACAAGTAGGTAGATTTCCCTGCAAGCTGATTGTTGAACAAAGCCACCGTGCGAGCATTCATCAGAGCCTCTTTCAAGGCTGATTCCGAACGATTGGCAGCAAAAACAAGTGTCATCGGACGCAGTGCGTGCGAGTAGTCGTAAAAATACTCGGCAACACCGTGAATATCGGAGTTGGAGATTGGAGCAAGTCCTTTATCCAAACACCAGTCGAGCGCAATGGGATACCACTCTTTTTCGTTGAACACCTCGATGCCGTGCATCATTCCACCTTCAAAAATCTCTTCGTGCATAGGCATCCACAAGCAAGTGTCGGGTTGCTGGGCTTTCCATCCGGGGTGATTCCAAAGAATAAAAGCGTCTTGCGCTTTGGCTTCTCGTATGGCATTCATTGGGTCGGGTTGGTTCATCTTGTTGGCATCGTCAATAAAGAGTGCGTTCAAATGGCCGGGAGGCATTGAGCGTGTTATCTCTCCGCCATGAATCAACAGAATACCACATTGGTCGGCCACGGGTTTTGCTATTTCGTAAGAGGCATTCTTATCGGTACTCACATACTTCTCTTTAGGACTATACTCCAAATGTTCGGTGATGGAGATAGCATCCAACCCTTCTGTCCAAGCCTCTTCAACGCGCACCGTAGGCCACACCGACCCATCGGAAAAGATGGTGTGGATGTGGAAATCGCACTTCAAAGTTTGATAACCCGGTATGTTGGGGATGGCAATCTCTTTTCGGTCTCGGTTTCTCAGCACTTCGGGCAGCTGTATGTTGTTTATCGAGTTACTTTGTGCCATAGCCGAGGCTGTTGCGGTGCATAGTAGCGCACACATTAATTGTTGCTTTGATTTCATTTTTGTATCAGTCTATCTATTAATTATTTCAACCACCACGTTTTGTCGGTAGTGGTTTCTTGTTGTCCAAACTGTCGGTTGATGGCCGCTTCCACATTATCTGGGTTGTTGGTGTATTCCGCTTGCGGATACATCCATCGGTAGGGCAATGCACGTCCATCGGGAATCATAAAGCCGGGATAGCCCGTGCGTAAGTTTTGGAAATAGGCAGTCCATCCTCCTTGAAAATAAGATGCGATGTAGCGTTGCATCATAATTCGGTTCAGCTTCTGCTCGGTTGTCAGTTCATTGCTCAACGTCACCAAATCGCCTTGCAAGTATTGCTCTGCGGCAGCAGTGTTTAGATAGTGAGCGTAGTCGGTAGCGTAAGTTTCGTAAAACTTAAACGAAGCTTTAACCCCATTTTCGTAATGGTTCTTTGCATCGCCCGCAATCCAGCCACGCACCACAGCCTCAGCCAATATCAACTCTTGCTCGGCATAGCCTATGAGTACAAGCGGTTCGTTGGTGGGGTGTGCATAAAACCGTGCGTTGGGTTTCGATATCTTTCCAGCCACAGCCTTGGCGTTCACCGTGTTGTAAGGAGCAGTAGGGTCGCCGCCCTCATACCCTGTAAAGTCGTCCAAAGCCTTACCAGCATCTTGCGCCTCTTTGGTTTGCGTCACAAAAGTGATGAGACGCGCATCTTTTCTATCTACCATCCGCTGCACAAACGTAGAGTCCATATACATCCCCGAACCAAAATCGCTATCATTGAAGCGAGGGTAGCGATTGCCTTGCTGGTCGAGAAACACCAGTTGAGCACTTTCATCTACCGACTCCATCAATGGTTGGGCAGCAACAGTAGCAAAGACATTTTTCCATTGCGCGTGGCTTGTTTCAGCTTTCGCCGATAGGGTCATCAACACCTTCAATCGATAAGCGTTGACCGCTTTGCGCCACGACGCTGGTTTTCCACCAAAGATAATATCTCCATCAATCGCATTGACCTCAGAGGCCAACATATTCTCTGCCATTTCCAATTCTTGTATCACCCCTTTTAGCACTTCCTCTTGTGTGTCGTAGCGAGGTGTGTAGAGTGCAGAACTCTCGCCTTGCAATGCCTCTTCATAGGGCACATCGCCAAAAGTAAGAGCCAAATTGAAAAAACAGTGTGCTCTAAAGAAGTGAGCCAAAGCCACATAGCCAGCAAGCGATTGTTTTTCGGCTTCCTCTTTCATCTTAGTCACATTGCGCATAGTGGAGTAGTACGAAAAAGAGCCACGTGTCCATTTGTAAAACTGTTCGGAGTTCTCCCCGTCGGATTGTACCAACATACGAGAGGCATAAAGCGCACTTTTCGAGTTCTCGGAAAACACACTCCAGCAAATATTAGTGAGAAGCAGCTGTGGGTGAGTTTCTTCAGGGTCATTGGGGTTTCGGTTTAGCTCTTCAAAGCCATTTGTACAACTGCTAAGCAGAAGCAGAATTGATAGAAGCTTGATAATATTATAAGTTTTCATTCCTCAATTTGATAGTTTAAACGTATTAAAATCTGATTGTGGCACTTGCGCCAATGTAGCGCGAAGAAGGGTCTTGCAAATCACCATCGCTCGAACCGAAGTCAGGATCAAGGTATGGCATCTTCTTTAGCACAAATAGGTTTTCGCCAAAGAGCGACAAGTTGAGACTCTTGCAAAAAGAAGAAAGGTTGACCGCTTTCGCCAAATCGTAGGTGATGCCTACTCGTCTTAACTTTAAGTAAGAGCGGCTAAAGGTGTTGGCAAATTCTTTGCTTTCGCTTGTGGTAACAACAGCTCGGTAAGGATAATTCTGACACCAAGTTTGCCAGCTCACCGCCGTGGTGTTGGCAGCGTAAGTGCGTGTATCCGAAATTACATTACCATAGGTGTCGCGTTTCAACTCTCCGCCAGTCACCACCACTCCATTGGGCACATATACAGGCTTTCCAGCTTCATATTCGGCATCACGCCAAGTCACCGATTTCGGGTGTTTTCCTGCCCACCACATTTTTTGGTGCGTAGTAGAGATTAGTTTACCACCAATCACGCCATCCAAATCGATGTTTATATAAAAATCTTTGATGCGGAAACGATTTTGCAACCCATACATCACATCGGGGTTACGATTGCCCACATTGGCCACATAACTATCGCGAGTAGGCATTCCGTTGGCATCCAATATCAATTGTCCATCGGCACTCTTCATCCACACCGTAGAGTAAATAGCGTCGGCACGATCACCTTTTTTCAGGTTTCCATACCGCTCCATATCGTTGTAAATGCTACTCAATCGTGTCACACTGTAAGTCCAGTTGGTAGATATGTCGTAGCTAAAGTTTGCTTTGCGCACCACAGCCACATTGAGCACAGCTTCCAGCCCATTGGTGGTATATACGTTGCCATTGACCTTGCGACTTGTAAAACCCGACGTTTCGGATATAGGCAAGTTTATAATTTGATTTTCATCTTTTGTGCGGTAGTAAGTCACGTCTAAACCAACACGCCCTTGCATAAACGATGTGCTCAAACCTGCTTCCCACGAAGTGGTTTTTTGCGGTTTGATGTTGGCATTCACCAAGTCCGAGCCATATTCTACCGATGGTGTAGAGCCATACAATGTGCTGCGCTGATAGGTAGCAAGTATGCTATAAGGATCTAAATCGCTCGAAACGGTAGCCCACGACCCCATCAACTTCAAGTAATCCCATCCGGCAGGTAGCTTAATATACTCCGATACCATCGTGCTAAGTCCTACTGAAGGGTAAAAGTAGGAGTTGTTTCCGGCAGGCAGTGTAGACGACCAGTCATTTCGCCCCGATAGATTAAGAAACACCGCATTGTACATATCCAAGTTTACCGAACCATACACACTGTTGATTTGCTTTTTATTCAATGAGTTGGTTGCAATTACAGGCCCTTGACTGTTTGCCATACTATACACATTGGGGATAATCAAACCATCGGTAGACTGAAATTGATTTTCGTAGGTGCGATAAAAGATAGCAGCACCAGCATTGATGGTGGTAGAGAAGTTGCGATTGAAAGCACGCGAGTAAGAAGCAAGCACATCGGCATCCACGTTCAACTGCCTCGTGTTCCAATTCTTAAAATCTCCATTGCGCGAATCACCGTAGTTCATATACGATTTTGGCACTTTCATATCTTCAAACAAGGTAGTTTGACGAGCCGACGCACGTCCTTGCAAAGAGAGTTCGGGGGTGATTTCCCACAACAACTTAGTCTGTCCGCTTAGCACATCGCGATTATGAATCTGAGTTAGCTCATAGGTCATAAAATAGGGGTTGTTGTACCAAGCATAATTGTAGTTGGCTTGGCGATAACCCTCCATATCGGGACGATACATATGATTTTTCAGGTCACGAATATCTACGTCATCGCTCATCCAAAGCATAATGGTGTACATATGATTCTTTGGCCCATACCCATAGCGTGGATAGTTGGGAGAGTAAACCTTGTTGTACGACAAGTTGAGCGAGAAATGCAAGTTATCAAGAATCGCATAATCGTTGTTGAATATCAACCCACCCGTGTTGACACTGGTGTTGGGCACTTGCCCTTTTTGATAGGCATAATTACCACTTACAAAGGTGTTGGCACGTTTGGTTTTAGATGCTATCGAGAAACTACCCTTTGCCACGACACCTGTGCCCAAGAACTCCTTGAGATTGTCGTGCTGCACAAAAGGAGTGGCCACACGCTCATAAAGCGATCGGTCGTCGTAGATAGAGCCGCTCACATCGCCCCACCAAGGAATTGTTTCGCCCGTGAGCTTGTTGCGTATGGGGCTGTTCCATTGTTTCACCATCAACCCCGGCACAAACTTAGGTCCCCAAGTCATATCCCCATCCGAGATACCACCATCGGCACCATCCCAAAACTCATATTGTCCTTCCGAACCCGAACCGTATTGATTTTGTGTTTCTGGATAAACGGTAAAGCCAGCCGAAGCCATTGTAGAGAGATTGACCGTGACCTCTAAGCCCTCTTTCTGAGCTTTTTTAGTGGTGAACAAAATAGCACCATTCTTTCCGCGCGAGCCATAAAGCACAGATGCCGCCGTGCCTTTAAGCACATTCACGCTCTCTATATCTTCGCTTGGGAGGTCGAACATATCGGTTTCTGTTGGAATACCATCAACCACAATAAGGGGTGTTTTGCCACGAAGCGAAAAACTGGGCGCTTGAAAAAGCCCCGTAGGGTTGGTCACATTCAAACCTGCCACTTGCCCCGAAAGAGCATTACCCACATTCATTGCACGTGCTTGCTCTAAGGTTTCCGAGTTGATTTGCTGCGTGGAATATCCCAGTTTCTTTTTTTGTTGCTTAATGCCTACGGCAGTCACAACAATTTCGTCGATAGTCAAATTATCATCTTTCAAAACAACAACCATTCTATCGCTGTTTTTCACAGGGAGTACTTGGCTTGCAAACCCCACATAGGAAACATCCAGCTTATCTCCTATTTCGACTGCAATATCAAACTCGCCATCCAAGTTTGTAATTGTGCCATCGCCCGAATCGACAACTTTGACAGTAGCACCCATCAGAGGTTCTTTTTTAGTATCGGTCACAATGCCTCGCAACCGAATCTGCTGCGCCCACGTATTAGCCACGCATAGGCACACGAGTAGCAGTGAAAAAAAATACTTTTTCTTCATCACGTTGATTAAAATTTGTAGTTTGTAGTTATAGATACAGCTTGTTTAGTTACTTATCAAGCTTAGTTCAGATTGAGATGTTTACAGAAAAGACGTTATCAATTATCGGCATAAATTGATATTAAGCTCACCTGTTCAAAAAGCAAAAGAAGCTTATCTGGATTCTTACGGTCGGCTTGCAACGCATCCTCAAAAGAATTGGTATCATCAGAGGTAAGTGCCGCCAAAGCAATGCGCTGCACATTTAAAAACGTTGCAGTGGCTTGCTCTTTATCCATACGCTTATCGTTCACCTGCTTCTTTAGATATTTCTCAAGGGTATTGACCGACTGGTAGATAGACGGCTTTCGGATGACACTACGTGTGGTTGGGTCGCCAGGAACTACCACTTCACGGGTGATAAATTCATCTTTAATCACATCCTTCAACCAAGAAGATTCTTTGCCAAAAAAGAAGTTGTTGTTGGAAAACTCTTTCTTGTCTGCATTCAACGCCAACATAAACTCCCAACGAATAGGTAGATTCTCATTCCCCTCACCATTGGCTTGCACAGCATAAGTAAAGTTGCACACCAAAAAAGACAACGAAATTGTCAATAACAGATAAATCACACCATTTGCTTTCATACAAAACCTTGTTATAATTTGATGCCGCAAAAGTAGACGCGCAATGTTTCAAAGTGGCTACACAAGGATTACAATCTATTAAAATAATAAAAGATTAATTGAATTTTCGCTAATACATCTATTATATACGATAGCCAATTACAAACACTTCACAGATAAAACAAAAAGGATGAAAGAGCAATAGTGAACAGGCGATAACAACCAAGCACCTGATACATTTTATATAAACAGGAGTGAAAAAGCCTCATACCCGAAAACGTTTGCATAAATATATAAAAAAGGGTAAAGCTATCTAAACCAAACAAGTGAGAGATTTATTATATATTAGCATCATTGATTACTTAATAAACTAATATCATGAAAAGATTCTTGTTTTTTATCAGCAGTTGGCTGATTTCTATCTTTAGCATTTGCGCTATGAACGTCACAAAAATAGACCCACCGTTTTGGTATTCAGGCATGGGCAACAGCGAATTGCAACTCTTTGTGTATGGCAACGACATTGGCGATGCAAAGGTGTCGGTAGATTATCCAGGCATCACACTCAACAGTGCCGTTCGCCTCGAAAGCAACAACTACTTAGTTGTGTACCTCAACATCGACCCATCGGTGAAGCCTTGTACATTTCCTATCACGTTTAGCGTTGGTAAAAAGAAAATCGTAGAAAACTACGAACTAAAAGCACGCAGCAAAGCTGGTAGCGAACACTATGGCTTTGATGCTTCGGATGCGTTGTACCTACTTATGCCCGACCGCTTTGCCAATGGCAACCCCGACAATGATATGATTGCAGGTATGTCGCCCTACAAAGTAGACCGCAACGACCCCAACGCTCGCCACGGTGGTGACTTGGCTGGTATAGAAAAGCACTTAGATTATTTTGTAGACTTAGGCGTTACGGCTCTTTGGTTTACACCCGTATTGGAAAACAATATGGAGGGGGGATCGTATCACGGATATGCCACTACCGATTATTACAAAGTAGACCCACGCTTTGGAACCAATGAAGAGTATAAACAACTCATAGCCAAAGCACACGAAAAAGGTATCAAAGTGGTGATGGATATGATTTTTAATCACGCTGGTGTAGAGCATCCTTGGATAAAAGATATGCCCTCAAAGGACTTCTTTAACAACCCCGATTTTGAGAACAACTATGTGCAAACCTCGTACAAACTTACTCCACAGATTGACCCATACGCTTCAAAATTCGACACCAATGAAATGGAGAATGGCTGGTTTGTGCCTGCTATGCCCGACTTGAACCAAAAGAACTCGCACGTGTACAAATATCTATTGCAAAATAGTATGTGGTGGATTGAATATTCGGATATTGACGGTATCCGTATGGACACTTATCCGTATGCCGACTACGATGCTATGAGCAACTGGATGAAAGAGTTGAACGAAGAATATCCCAATTACAACACGGTGGGCGAAACTTGGGTAACTGAACCCGCTTACACCGCTTGGTGGCAAAAAGATTCAAGACTATCTGCACCAAAAAACAGCAACCTAAAAACCGTGATGGATTTTAGCTTCTTCGATAAAATCAACAAAGCGAAGAATGAGCAAACCGAAACGTGGTTTAAAGGACTGGATCTTATCTACAATAACTTCTGCTACGATTTTCTTTATACCGACCCAGCATCAGTATTGGCATTTATCGAAAATCACGATACCGACCGTTTTTTGGGCGAGGGTGACAATTTGCCTATGCTGAAACAAGCGGCTACTTTGCTGCTGACCACTCGACGCATTCCTCAATTGTATTACGGCACAGAGATTATGATGAACGGTGTGAAACATCAAAGTGATGGTTATGTGCGCAAAGACTTCCCAGGAGGATGGCAAGGAGATGCCGCCAATGCCTTCACAGCACAAGAACGCAACGCAATACAAAACGAGTGCTACAACTTCTTTAAAACCATACTCAACTGGAGAAAAGGAAATGATGTGATTGGCAAAGGGGGAATGGTGCAGTTTATGGTGCAAAATGGAGTATATGCTTATGCCAGAGAGTATAATGGCAAAACGGTATTTGTGATGCTGAACGGCACAGATAGCCCAACCACAGTGCCTTTGAAGTATTACCAAGAGATATTGAAAGGTGATGCACAAGGCAAAGATGTGTTGAGTGGAAAAACCATTGTGCTGCAAGAGGAACTTACAATGTCGCCAAGAGAATCATTGGTGATTGAGTTGCAATAATAACCAACCGATAACATTTACTAAAAAGGGGAAAGCTTATTTGAAAGCTTTCCCCTTTTCTTATTTCTGTTGAACGGTGCGTTACAGATAAATACCAAAACCGAGTTTGATGCCAAACTTCGACATATCGCCTTGATTGAAGCACCAGTTGTAATAAACTGCTGGTTCGAGAGTGACTGTTTTAGAGATAAAAAACGCATAGCCTGCATCTATCCCTAATCCAAATTCTGTGTGATGATCACCTCCTTTATAACGCGCACGGTCTAAACGCAAGCCTGCCCCCAAATAAACACCTGTTTTATTGAAATAATAACGGCCACCTACCCCAAGGGCATATACGCTACGAGGCTTACTCCAATCGGCACCACCTTCGAGCATCAAAGCAATACCATCTGCCAAGAAGTTACCCGCTTTCACTCCTAAACCAAATTGTGCTTTCTCGGCTTTGCTCACCGAAAAGCCTACCCCCGTGATAGATGGGTTGATAATCCAAGTACCTTTTTCAAACTGTGCGTGTGCGCTCAAGGAAAATAAGAAGAGACACACGGAAAGAAACATTAATTTTTTCATTGAATTAATTATTTATCAGATTGTTGATTTTGTTGTTGCTTCAAACGCTCATCTTCATCTTTTCTGCGTTGCTGAATGACCTCTTTGTGCCTTAGCACAATCCAAAGCGTCAGTACAATAATGTAGGATGCAATCACCGTCAACGCTTTTTCGGTGGTGCTTATTTCATTGTTGCGTGGCACTAAGTAGATAGCAGTACCTGTCACATATACAAGCAAAGCCAAAGTTATCCAAGTAGACTTTCTAATTCGTTTCATAAATCTTAATATAGTTATTCGTTTTTATCAATAGTTATCGCTTTTCGTTTCCACACCATAAACCAGCCAATACCTATCAGCACGCATATCGTTCCAACGGCATAAGATGCAAAGTAAGACATTCCCAATCCTTCGGGGGCTATGCAAATATAGGTAGCGCAAACGGCCGTCATAAAAAGAGCTGGAATTAAAGTGAGCCAATAAATTTTGTGCGATTTCACCAAATAAATCGTGATAGCCCACAAAGTAAAAACAGAGAGCAACTGGTTGATCCAAGCGAAATAACGCCATATCATATTGAAACCATTTACATCGTGCAAGCTATACACAAGCAAACAAATAGATGCAGAAAACAGAACGATGCAGATGTAAAGTCGATACAATATCTTCTTTTGTTCGATGCGAAAAAAATCTGCTATTATCAATCGAGCAGAACGGAAAGCTGTATCTCCCGAAGTGATGGGTGCAGCAATTACACCTAAGATAGCAAGAAACCCTCCAACGGTCCCCAGCCAATTGCGCGTGATGGAGTCGACAATGACAGAAGCGTTGTTTTCTGCCATTCCGTTTTGATGAAAGAAATAGGTAGCAGCGGCAGCCCATATCAACGCTACAACACCCTCGGTTATCATAGCTCCGTAAAAAATGGGGCGACCAGAATGCTCAGAGGTCATACACCGAGCCATCATAGGGCTTTGTGTGGCGTGAAAACCCGATATTGCTCCACAAGCTATGCTCACAAACATAATAGGAAAGATGGGCAACGTGCTGGCGGCAGGATGAGTGTTGTGTATGCCATCCCACAATTCAGGTAGCACAGGACAATTCACATAGAGCATCACTAAGATGCCCAAGGCCATAAAAAGCAAAGCAGCAGCAAAAACAGGATAGATTTTTCCTATCACCTTGTCAATGGGAAGAAGGGTGGCAAGAATATAATATATGAAAACTACGGATATCCAAAACATATCATCGAAGCGGCTGGGGCTGAGATTGGCCAAAAGCCCCGCTGGGCCAGCCACAAATACCGCTCCTACCAAAATCATCAGCACCACCGTCAGCACCAACATCAACTTCTTTACAGTGACTCCCAAATAACGCCCTATTATTTCGGGCAGCGTTTCGCCATTGTGACGAATGGATAGCATACCAGCAAAGTAGTCGTGAACTGCACCGGCAAAAACAGTACCTATCACAATCCATAGATAAGAAGCTACACCAAACTTAGCACCCATAATAGCTCCGAAAATAGGGCCTAAGCCAGCGATATTGAGAAACTGAATCATAAAAATCTTCCATCTTGGAAGCGGAAGGTAATCTACTCCATCGGCCAAGAGAGTAGCCGGTGTTTTACGATTGTCGGGTCCAAACACCCGTTCTGCAAATCGTCCGTAAGTGAAATAGCCTATAATAAGCACCAAAAGGCAGATTGTAAAAGTAATCATGACGTGCTAATTAGTTTAACATACACAAATGTAGTATAAAGTAATGAAAACGAAAAGAATACCGACACTTTTACTAACTTTGCTGCCTTATATAACAATTTTCGTGTTTATCTATGCGCTTCTATCTTTTTGCCTTGCTATTGTTTTTACTTCCCATTGTAGCCAAAGCTCAACCCAAACACGAGGTTCGAGCTGCGTGGATTACCACAGCTTATGGACTGGACTGGCCTAAAAACAAAGCTACCACCCCTACCTCCATCCAACGCCAAAAGGAGGAGCTTATAAAAATATTGGATAAGCTAAAAGCGGCCAACTTCAACACCGTATTGTTTCAAACCCGTATGCGGGGCGATGTATCTTATCGTTCGGAAATAGAGCCTTACAGCTCTATATTTACAGGTACAGTGGGCCAATCTCCCGGATACGACCCATTAGCATTTGCCATAAGCGAGTGCCACAAGCGAGGGATGGAATGTCACGCTTGGATGGTGGCTATTCCGCTGGGCAGCAAGCGACAAGTGGCAAGCTTGGGAAGCCGCTCTGTCACCCAAAAGATGAAGGATATATGCGTGCCTTATAAAAACGAATATTTTCTTAACCCGGGGCATCCAGCCACCAAAGAGTATCTGATGAAGCTCACAAGAGAGGTGGTGAGCAGATATGATGTAGATGGTGTGCATTACGACTATCTTCGATACCCCGAATACGCTAAGAATTTCCCCGACAGCTATGATTTCAAACGATATGGCAAAGGACGTTCGCTGGCACAATGGCGAAGAGATAACCTCACAGACATTGTGCGCTATATATATAAAGGTGTAAAAGAGATAAAACCCTGGGTAAAGGTGAGCACTTGCCCCGTGGGTAAATACAAAGATACCTCGCGCTACCCATCGCGCGGATGGAATGCTTTTGATGCTGTGTATCAAGACCCACAGGGATGGATGAGTGAAGGCATACAAGACCAAATTTACCCTATGATGTATTTCAGGGGAAACCACTTCTACCCCTTCGCACTCGACTGGCAAGAGCAGAGCAACGGCAGGCAGGTGATACCAGGACTGGGCATCTATTTTTTGCATCCCAGTGAAGGAGAGTGGAGCAGAGACGAAATAGAGCGACAAATGCACTTCATCCGTTCGCAAGGAATGGCAGGAGAAGGACACTACCGTGTGGAGTTTTTGATGAACAACACACAAGAACTGTATGACGACCTGACTGAGACCTTTTACAGGTATCCTGCTTTGCAACCACCAATGCCTTGGCTCGACAAAATTGTTCCTACACCACCCGCATCAGTCAAAACAACAACAGATAGCAACGGAATTACCACACTCACTTGGAAGGCATCCAAAGACAACGACCCACGCAATGCACCTCGGTATGTGATATACGCATCGGACGAGTATCCTGTGGATACGAACAACCCCAAAAATATTGTTGCACAAGGAGTGCGTGGCACTACATTCACCTACACACCTATCTATCCGTGGGAAAGTTTCGACCACTTTGCGGTGACTGCCACCGATAGATACGGAAACGAGAGCCGTGCTACCCAATCGAGACAAACACGTGGTAATGGCTGCGCGCACTGACGGGGATGAGCGAAAGGTAGCCCGACAAAATGCGTTGTTGAGATAAAACAAGCGGATTGTCGAGGCGCATCTGTTGATGCAGCCTCAACACTTCGCCTTCGTGTGGATAATATTCAACCTTAAAACATCCTTTTGCTCCCACTTGCACAAAACGCTGATAAAAAGTGTGGGTCAGAATGCCCATATTCATTCTCACGTTGATTTCAACACAAGGATGTATCCGGTAGTTGGGCGATTGTTCAAATTTGCATATCATCATATCCACCCCCAAACACCCACAATAACTATCGGCAAAACGTGCTTTAATCTCTATCAACAACACTTCGCGCAAACGTTTTATCTCATTTACGTCAATGTATTTGGTCAGAAGTTCTTCTATCTGCTCGTCGGACATCAGCAAATTCGATTCATAGGCTCCACTTGCCGAAGTAGAAAATGCAGAATAGCCTATAAACTCGACCTTTTCGTCATCGTCGACGTGAAATTCCATTGCAAAATCGAGCACTTTGTCATACACGGGTTCACCCACCACACAGCCCTGCTTGCCGAGGGTGCGATTGCACCAATTTGCTATCAATGGTGTAAACTTCCCTTTACACCAGTTTAGCCCTTTGCCACTACCCGATAAAGGAGCTTTCAACACACATTTTCGACAGCCACTCACAAAATCCGCACAAGCTTCCATCGAGCTAAAGCAATGCGATTCACCACAATAGTGTTCGTTCATCCTCAACTGGGGCAACATAACAACCGCCTGCTTTCGGTGCGAAAGTTCACGCAGAGCCACAATGTGTGCAGGGCCGGGCAGCCACTTAGCATCCACTCTCCAGCGGCGCAAAGTGGCGCAAAGAGATTCGTCCCATCCCCACGGGTGTATGGCCACGTGTGGTTCCTCTTCTAATTCGGGGTAGGTCATCAAATCCACTTCCATACCCAGCAGCGATTTCATCTCTTTCAGAAAAGAGAGATTGTATGCAGAGGCCGCCAACACAAAATCGCCCTGAGCAGCATACCACATTGGCAAAATGGCCAATTCGTCTACCATACGCTTTATCAGTGCAGGCGGCATATAGTTTTTTCCACCATCGGCCAACGCCATATCGTGCTCGGGATTAAAAATCCAAACTTTTTTCATCACACTTCATTGTCAATATTTATCACACACTTCAATTTTGCAAATACGTCAACAAGCCCCAAAGGCTAAAACACTAACTTCCAGCACACTAACAAACTGCCTATCAGCAAGGCCTTGCCAGCTTGGTAGATAGGCCTTGCCAGGTCGGTAGACAGGCCTTGCCAGGTCGGTAGGTAGGCCTACCCACCAAACCAATTGTCAGCACCAACCTTTTTGCACAAGCACATTCGCTACAATGTTTGCAAAACTTACCTTATTAATCGTTCAAAGATAGGCCTTTGACCTAACACATTGAAAGTGAAAACAAAAAAACAACCAACTACCATAAACAAATTCATAATTTTGTAATCTCTACTTTGCAAATATCAGAAATTGTGGTATATTTGCCACCCGATAAAACAGAGAAATAATATAGAAAATGGAATCATTCTACCGCACACACGCATACCTTGTAGAGCATACCAATGCCCCAGTTCGCCGTGACTTGATGGACGAGATAGACTGGAACGATCGCTTAATTGGTATCAAAGGTACACGCGGAGTGGGTAAAACAACTTTTTTGTTGCAATATGCCAAAGAAAAGTTTGGAACAGACCGTTCGTGCCTGTTCATCAACATGAACCATTTTTATTTTTCGGGGCATAGCATCGTAGACTTTGCCGAGAAGTTTTATCAACGTGGCGGCAAGGTGTTGCTGATAGACCAAGTTTTCAAATATCCCAATTGGAGCGAAGAGTTGCGTATCTGCTACGACCGCTTCCCCACCTTGAAAATTGTGTTTACCGGTTCGTCGGTGATGCGATTGAAAGAAGAAAACTTAGAGCTGAACAACATTGTAAAAAGCTACAACCTCCGCGGCTTCTCATTTCGTGAGTTTTTGAACCTGCAAACCGGAATGAAGTTTAGAGCCTATTCGCTCGAAGAAATCCTGAGCAACCACGAACAACTTGCCAAAGGCATCTTATCCAAAGTGCGTCCACTCGATCACTTTCAAGACTATCTACATCACGGGTTTTATCCTTTCTTCTTAGAAAAGCGCAACTTTTCGGAGAATCTGCTTAAAACAATGAATATGATGGTAGAGGTAGACATTCTGCTCATCAAACAGATAGAGTTGAAGTATCTTCCGAAGATTAAAAAACTTTTATATATGCTGGCTGTTGAAGGCCCCAAAGCCCCAAACGTGAGCCAACTTGCCACCGAAATACAAACCTCGCGCGCCACGGTGATGAACTACATCAAATACTTGGCAGATGCGCGAATGATTAATTTGGTGTATCCCGATGGAGAAGACTTCCCAAAGAAGCCTTCTAAAATTATGATGCACAACTCCAACTTAATGTATTCGTTCTACCCCGTAAAGGTGGAAGAGCAAGATGTGATAGAAACGTTCTTTGTGAACTCATTGTGGAAAGACCACAAAGTACACAAGGGCGACAAATACGTCTCGTATATGGTAGACGAGGTAATGCCTTTCAAGATTTGCTGCGAAGGAGTGAAGATAAAAAACAACCCCAATGTGACGTATGCGCTGCAAAAGGCGGAGATAGGCAGAGGAAATCAAATACCACTTTGGATGTTTGGGTTTTTATATTAAAAATGAGAGTTAATTATTTACTTAAATATATTATTTAATCGTTATGACTAAACAGAAGAAATTCATCACTTGTGATGGTAATCAAGCAGCAGCACATATCTCGTATATGTTCTCTGAAGTAGCTGCGATTTATCCTATCACTCCTTCTTCGACTATGGCTGAGTACGTAGACGAATGGGCTGCCGCAGGACGTAAAAACATCTTTGGCGAAACAGTTTTGGTACAAGAAATGCAATCGGAAGCAGGTGCAGCAGGTGCTGTTCACGGTTCGTTGCAAGCAGGTGCTTTAACATCAACTTATACAGCTTCTCAAGGTTTGTTGTTGATGATTCCTAATATGTACAAAATTGCCGGTGAGTTCTTACCTTGCGTATTCCACGTATCAGCTCGTACTTTGGCAAGCCACGCATTGTGTATCTTCGGCGACCACCAAGACGTTATGTCTACTCGCCAAACAGGTTTCGCTATGTTGGCCGAAGGTTCTGTACAAGAAGTTATGGATTTGTCGGGTGTTGCTCACTTAGCAACTCTTAAATCTCGCGTTCCGTTCGTTAACTTCTTCGACGGTTTCCGTACTTCACACGAAATCCAAAAAATTGAAACATTGGAGAACGAAGATTTGGCTCCACTTGTAGACCAAGAGGCTTTGGCTGAATTCCGTGCTCGCGCATTGAACCCAATGGCTCCTGTGGCTCGTGGTATGGCCGAAAACCCTGACCACTTCTTCCAACACCGTGAATCGTGCAACAACTACTACGAAGCAGTTCCTGCAATCGTTGAAGAATACATGAACGAAATCACTAAATTGACAGGTCGTAAATACGGTTTGTTCGATTATTATGGTGCTGAAGATGCAGACCGCATTGTTATCGCAATGGGTTCTGTAACTGAAGCTGCTCGCGAAGCTATCGATTATATGGTGGCTAATGGCGAGAAAGTAGGTTTGGTATCTGTACACTTGTACCGTCCATTCTCTGCTAAACACTTCTTGGCTTGCGTACCTAAAACTGCAAAAAGAATTGCTGTTCTTGATCGTACTAAAGAACCAGGTGCTACTGGCGAACCATTGTATCTTGACGTTAAAGATTGCTTCTATGGTGCTGCTGATGCTCCTGTTATCGTAGGTGGTCGTTATGGTTTAGGTTCTAAAGACACTACTCCTGCTCAAATTATTTCTGTATTCGAAAACTTGGCATTGCCAATGCCTAAAAATCAATTCACTATTGGTATCGAAGACGACGTAACATTTACTTCACTTCCTAAGAAAGAAGAAATCGCTCTTGGTGGTGACGGCATGTTCGAAGCTAAATTCTTCGGTTTGGGTGCAGATGGTACAGTAGGTGCTAACAAGAACTCAGTGAAGATTATCGGTGACAACACAGATAAATATTGCCAAGCATACTTCTCTTACGACTCTAAGAAATCGGGAGGTTTCACTTGTTCTCACCTTCGTTTCGGCGACGATCCAATTCGTTCTACTTATTTGGTGAACACTCCAAACTTCGTAGCTTGTCACGTTCAAGCATACCTTCAAATGTATGATGTAACTCGTGGTTTGCGCGAAAACGGTACTTTCCTTTTGAATACTATTTGGGAAGGCGAAGAATTGGCTAACAACTTGCCAGCACGTGTGAAGAAATATCTTGCACAAAAAAATATCAGCGTTTATTACATCAACGCTACTCAAATTGCTCAAGAAATTGGTTTGGGTAACCGCACCAACACGATTCTTCAATCTGCATTCTTCCGCATCACTGGCGTGATTCCAGTAGACCAAGCTGTAGAACAAATGAAGAAATTCATCCAAAAATCTTATGGTAAGAAGGGTG
>CAMTPA010000056.1 GCA_947074275.1 uncultured Bacteroides sp. | reverse complement strand
AAAAACGTACAAAAGATGAATAATTTTAGAGTTGAATGGTTTTGCAACGGTCTCAGCTAATAAAAAAACGCTCTGAAAATCAGAACGTTCCATTATATTTATCGATTTGTTTATATATTGTTTGTAAATATTATTTCCCGATGCAGAAGTTCTTGAATATATTCTGCAACACCATATCATTGGTCACATTGCCCGCTATATCGGATAGATGAAAGATACATTCGCGAATGTCTTGTGCGAGGAAATCGCCAGAGATGTGCATATCCAATCCTTGTTGTACTCGGTGGATGGCTTCGAGGGCGTGGGTGAGTGCCTCGTAGTGGCGCACATTGGTCACAATCACATCGTTTTGGGTGACGGTGGGCAGATGGGCCGCTTCGGTGAGTGTTTTTTCGAGTTTATCGGTGTGCTGATGTTCTTTGGCGGAGATAAACAGATAACTCCCCGAAGCACTTTGCAGCAATTTGGTGGCCGTGGTGGCAAGTTCAGCTTGCTGCTGGGTGGTGATGATATCGGCTTTGTTGAACACGATGATGAGCTGCTTGTTTTCGCAGTAGGGCAACACACGCTTTGCTACCGTCTCTATTTGATGATTTGCATTGGATGCGTCGACCACCCAAAGCACGATTTCGGCTTGTGCCAACTTCTGAAAAGTACGTTCTATACCGATGGTTTCGATGGTGTCGGTGGTTTCGCGGATGCCTGCCGTGTCTATAAAGCGGAAGGTGATGCCACCAATGTTTGCCGTATCTTCTATCACGTCGCGAGTAGTGCCGTGAATGTCGCTCACGATGGCTTTTTCTTCGTTGAGCAACAGGTTGAGTAAGGTAGATTTGCCCGCATTGGTCTCACCAATGATGGCTACGGGCACACCGTTTTTGATGGCATTCCCCACTTGAAATGATTGGATTAGCTTTGACAGCGTGGTTTCAATGTTGTTGGCCAGGTTGCGCAAAGCGGCACGGTCGGCAAACTCCACATCTTCTTCGCTAAAATCGAGTTCCAACTCAATCATAGAGGTGAAGGTGAGTAGCTGTTCTTGCAAAGAGGTTAGCTCTTTGCTGAACCCACCACGCATTTGGCTCATAGCCAAGCGGTGTGTGGCAGCCGACGAAGAGGCTATCAGGTCTGCAACCGCTTCCGCTTGGCTCAAATCCATTTTGCCATTCAGAAAAGCGCGTTGCGTAAATTCACCGGGTGTGGCCAGTCGGCATCCTTGTGCAATAAGGAGTTGCATCACTTGTTGCAAGATATAAGCCGATCCGTGGCAGGCTATCTCGGTGGAGTTTTCGCCCGTATACGAATGAGGTGCTTTGAACACACCTACCAAAACCTCGTCTACAATTTCGTCATCATCCATTATTCTGCCAAATGTCAACGAATAGGCTTTTTGGTCTGATAGCTTCTTGTCGGCTTTGGCCGGTTTGAATATTCGTTCGGTAATGGCAATAGCATCGACTCCCGACACGCGAACAGTTCCGATGGCTCCTCCTTGTGCGGTGGCAATGGCGCAAATTGTATCTTGGTTCATCTTACAGGTTTTCTTTTGTTTTTTGAGTTGCAAAGATAGGCTTTTCTTGATAGATAGATGTTTAAAAGTCTATTCAAATAACGGAGATAAAGTAAAGCGCAGGCACGCGCGTCGGATAGGATTTCGTGATGGCTATCGTGACAATGCCCACGGCGCAAGCACTGTCACACGATAACCAGTAGTGGTTTTAAAATCGATGGTTACCATCTAAATGCGGTCTAACACGGTTTTTATCAGCATATCAATGGAATTTTTGTAGCCCGTGTTGGCTTCTTTTATCAAACGGTTGGCGATAACCATACACACGGTCACAGCTTTATGACCCATCAACTTGGCAAGCCCCGCAAGTGCCGAACTCTCCATTTCGAAATTGGTGATTTTATATCCTTTGTATTCGAAAGCTTCAATCTTTTCATTTTGATGCGGATCGGCAAGTGGCACACGTAGCTCACGGCCTTGAGGACCAAAGAATCCACCTGCGGCAATGGTAACTCCTCGCACCATATCATTTTGTGCTATACGGTTTAGCAATTCGCTATCACTATCTATCACGTAAGGATAAGGAATACACATATTGCCTGTCCAGCCCATCTCGTGGATAAAAGCACGCTCGAAAGGCAAATCGCACACAGCGTTGCGCCCAGCATAAAAGTTGAGTAGTCCATCGAAACCTATTGATTTTTCTGAGCAAACGAAGGTTCCCACTGGCGTGTTGGGCTGCAGACCGCCACAAGTGCCAATGCGTACTAATTCGAGCGAGCGCAACTGTTCTTTTTCTTCACGAGTCTCAAAGTCTATGTTTGCCAGGGCATCCAACTCATTCACCACAATGTCTATATTGTCGCAACCGATGCCTGTAGAAAGCACCGTGATGCGCTTGCCTTTGTAGGTGCCCGTTATGGTTTTAAATTCTCTGCTTTCTACCTCACACTCCCTATTGTCAAAGTGAGAGGCAACCATCGCCACTCTTCCTGGGTCGCCTACAAGAATCACTTTATCAGCAAGCCACTCCGGTTTTACGTGAAGATGAAAAATAGTGCCATCTTCGTTTATAATCAGTTCGGATGAAGGAAAATACTTTTTCATACAAATCAAATGTTTAGTATATAATATAGAAAAAGAAAACACCAGCAGCAAAGTGAATGTTCAACAACACACGCCTTGCTGCTGGTGTAGTTTAATTTTATTTAGAAAGTGGCTGCGAAGAGTTTCCACCCATTGGTTTAGCAATGTTCTCGCGCATTGAAGTATCGGCTTCCAAATTCTTCATTCGGTAGTAGTCCATAATGCCGAGGTTGCCACTCTTGAATGCTTCTGCCATCGCTTTAGGTACTTCTGCTTCTGCTTCAATCACCTTTGCGCGTGCTTCTTGTGCCTTGGCTTTCATCTCTTGATCGAGTGCCACAGCCATAGCACGACGCTCTTCGGCTTTGGCTTGCGCAATGTTCTTATCGGCATTGGCCTGGTCTATCTGAAGTGCTGCACCGATGTTTTTACCTATATCGATGTCGGCAATGTCAATCGAAAGAATCTCGAATGCGGTTCCTGCGTCGAGTCCTTTGCGAAGCACGAGTTTCGAAATGGAATCGGGGTTTTCCAACACTGTTTTATGATTTTCGGATGATCCAATAGAAGATACAATTCCTTCGCCTACACGTGCAAGTATGGTGTCTTCACCTGCTCCACCCACCAGCTGGCGGATGTTGGCACGCACCGTCACACGAGCTTTGGCTATCAGCTGAATGCCATCTTTGGCCACGGCAGTAACTGGAGGAGTGTCTATCACTTTAGGGTTTACCGACATCTGCACCGCCTCAAACACGTCGCGCCCGGCCAAATCAATGGCGGTAGCATCTTGAAAAGAGAGTTCGATATTAGCCTTTGATGCCGAAACCAAAGCGTGAATTACTTTTTCTACGTGCCCACCAGCCAAATAGTGAGCTTCGAGCTCGTCACGAGTGATAGAGCTTAGTCCTGCTTTGTGAGCCTCAATCATTGCTGGCACAATAATGTAAGGGGGCACATTGCGAATGCGCATCAAAAACAACTGTACCAACGAGATGTTTACTCCCGAGACCTTGGCGGACAGCCAAAGAAAGAAAGGCACGTAATGAAAGAAGATGACCAAAAGAATAATCGCTCCTGCTATCATCAAAAGAGTAAGAAAAAAAGGATCCATACGTAGTAGGTATTATAGTGAATATTAATGTTTTTGTTTTTCTACATAAATAGTTTTATCGGTGATGCGAACAACAACTATCGGAGTTTTCTCGTCAAGCAATCCCTCTATCGTTTTCACTTCCATTATCTCGCCATTTATCTCAGCATTGCCAATTTGCGCCAATCGAGTGATGCAAACGCCTTTGTCGCCCACTTTCACGTTTTTTGTATCAAATCCCTTGTCGACCGTGGATGTGATGTTTTTCTTTAATGCCAATTTATCGAGTGTTTTGGAGCGCATAAACCATATAAGAGCTGCACTTCCCAATATCACCGAAACAATCAATGTGATAAAACCCGCCACTACACCAATGGTGGTGAAAGCATAATAGGTGGCATAAATAAAACATCCAAATGCGGCAATACCAGCAAAGCTGATACCTGGGATTACGAAAAACTCTATCAACATAAAGAGGATAGCCACTACAATGAGAATCGCAATAATGAGTATTTCCATAGTGTTTTTGGATGTATTGTTATTTTTTCAAAGCCTGTATTTCTGTATTTCTAATTTCAATTGCCAAATTTTCCAACTCCTCCTTCATCTTGTCTATTCGCTTTTCTAAGTCGATGATAGAAGGAGCCATTGTTTTCTTCTTATCATCATTTGCCCGTATATATAGCAGCCTGTTATCATCCAATCGAGTTTGTTGTGTTTGTTGATCTTTCTCCTTTTGCTGATATTTCCGATACAGTTCTTTTGCTTTGCTCGATTTAAAATCGGAGTAGTGATAATAAGTATGCTGGTCGTTGATGATAAAATCAAAATCGATACGATTGTGCTCTTTAGGTTTATGATGTATGGCTGCTTCTAAACGTTTTTGTGCCTCAATTACAAGCTGCTCATTTTTCCACGTGGCTTGAATAGAGTGTATCTGAGCCAACGAAATAATCTCTTTCTTATCTAAAGCCTCGAAATTGTATGTGTGTCTTGCGTCATTAGGAATAAAAACATAAACACACACCTTATCTTCGGGTTGATAGCGATCGGAAGCAAACCACCCCAAGTTATTATATTCATCAATCACATACATATAATCGTTAAAGGGAGAGTTATAAGGCATACCAAGATTTTCGGGTGTCATATAAATATCAGTCGACGAATTGTATCGGGTCACAAATATATCATATCCTCCAATTGAATTGTTGCCCGTTGCACCAAAATAGATGGTCACTCCATCGTTCATCATAAAAGGGTAGTTTGTATCGCCCGAACCATTTATTCTGCCTGGCAGTTCATACTTTTCACTCCATTCATTGCCCAGTTTGTTTTTTGAAAAAATATTAAGAATGCTATCTCCATTCGCTTCCGAAAAATAAATCTTATTGCCCAATTCCGTTTCATATACCGTTCCGGGATGATTACCTTCAGTTTTGAAATATTCATTAAAGGTATAAAGCCTACCTGTCTCTTCGCTTAATTTGTAGGCCGATAGAAACTGAGATTTGTCCACGACAAAACTATCAATTACACATACATCTTCTACATTTTTAAGCATCCGTAAATTAGCTTTGCACTGATCCAGCAATTTCTCAGCCTCTTCAGTAGAACGTTTACGTTTTGATAAATCGGTGATGTAGGCTTCGTAATTTTTAATTGCCTCTTCAAACATATAAAGCGCATTGTAATTTTTAGCAAGATACAATTGTCCCGAGGGTACTCTTTTTTGATAGGCTACCTTCAAATACTTTAATGCTTCTTGTGGGTTGCCAGTTTCCAAACAGCAGACACCATACCACAAATTATAGTTTCCGTTGCCAGGCTGAGCCTTCACTTGTTTTTTTAAAACGGATTTTGCTTTTTCATATTTTCCTGCATTATACCAAGCCCTTGCTTCTTCTAAAGTTTGTGCAGAAAGCGAGCCGATATAAAAACAAAAAAAGACCAGCAGTATATGTATTTTTTTCATCTGAAAAACCATTGTTTTAAATTATTCTGAAGGTCAAAAATACAAATTAATCGGTAATATATGGTTTTTGCCCTTTTCTATTATGTTAATTCTTCTTTAAATCATTCTTTTCCATTAATTTTGCAGTCGATTTTTAAGATTATGGCAAAGTTTACACAAGAAGAGATAACACTCCGTCGAATCGAAAAACGTTTTAATAAGGGAGTGGTTCAATATGGTTTGATTGAGGATGGAGATAAAATTCTAATTGGACTTTCGGGTGGTAAAGATTCATTGGCACTCATTGAGCTGTTGGGAAAGCGTTCACGCATTCATAAACCAAAGTTTTCGGTAGTAGCGGTTCACGTGGTGATGAAGAACATCCCATACAAAAGTGATTTGGAGTATTTGCGCACCCACGCTAATAGCTACGGCGTGCCTTTGGTAATTTATGAAACGGAGTTCGACCCAACCACCGACAATCGCAAATCTCCCTGTTTTTTGTGTTCGTGGAATCGGCGTAAGGCTCTTTTTACCGTTGCAAAAGAGCAAGAGTGCAACAAAATTGCTTTGGGGCATCATATGGACGATATATTAGAAACCCTATTGATGAATATGACCTATCAAGGTGCATTCAGCACAATGCCTCCTCGCCTGGTGATGCGTAAGTTTGATATGACTATCATCCGACCAATGTGTTTGGTACACGAGGCTGATTTAAAGGAGTTGGCAGAGGTTCACCAATATCGTAAGCAGGTAAAAAACTGCCCTTACGAGTCACAGTCGAGTAGAAGCGAAATGAAAGGAGTGTTAAAGCAGCTCGAAACGATGAGTCCAGAAGCCCGTTATAGCTTGTGGAATAGTATGACCAATGTACAAACTGACTTACTCCCCGATAAAGTAGATTAATACACCAAATATAGATTGAGCTTTATGAAAGGATTTTATACAATATTATTATTAATCGTATCAAACATTTTTATGACCTTTGCTTGGTACGGGCACTTGAAGCTTCAAGAGATGAAAGTAATTACAAATTGGCCTTTGTATACAGTCATCTTATTTTCGTGGGCAATTGCTTTGGCTGAATACTCTTGTCAAATACCTGCCAATAGAATTGGATTTGAAGGTAATGGTGGCCCTTTTTCATTGATGCAACTTAAAGTGGTGCAAGAAGTTATCTCGCTACTTGTGTTCACCGTGTTTACAATGGTTTTATTTAAAAACGAGGCTTTGCATTGGAATCATTTTGCAGCTTTTGGATGTCTCATATTGGCCGTTTATTTTGTGTTTTTAAAATAAAACACGTATAGGTGCATATAGTAATAGTTTGTTATTACTTTTAGCCGATGGATACTGGAAAAAGGAAAATAAAACAATGATTTTATATGAATGGTGCGAGTGGTAGATATGCGATTGTGACAGGAGGGTCGTCGGGTGTTGGACAGCAATATGCAATGCAGCTTGCGAGCAAAGGGTATAATATACTTTTGGTGAGCGATGATGAAGCAGGGAATGATAGAGTTGCAAATGAAATTGGGGCTAACTATCAAGTGAATGTAGAGGTGTTGACGCTCGATTTGACACAAACAGCCTCAGTGGATGCGATTGTTGAGTGGGTCGATGTGCGTGAGATAATTGTCGAGGTATTGGTTTGCAATGCAGGTATTTTGGCGTTTGGAGGCATTACATCTGTTTCAAGTGCCTCATTAGTGCGAGTAATTGATTTGCATTGCAAGATTCCCACTCTGCTATGCCGTGAGTTTGCCAAACGAATGAGTGCCAATGGAGTGGGGTATATCCTAATAATGTCTTCCTCTACGGCTTGGATGCCATATCCCACTATTGCTGCATATAGTGCTACAAAATCGTATCTTAAAACTTTTGGTCGTGCCTTATATTATGAGGTGCGCGATAAAGGTATAAAGGTTACAATCGTATTTCCCGGAGCGATTGATACCCCTTTTTATACGCTTGATGGTAGGATACGCAAGTGTTTGTTGAAATGGGGGATAATGCTTTCACCAGAGACGGTTGCCCGAAAAGCACTTCACGCTCTATTCAAAGGCCGGCATAAATGTATTCCAGGCGTATTCACGAAAATTTGTATTGGAATTTGTGCGATACTTCCATCTTGGACACTTCTACCACTGCTTTCTATTAAAAAAGTACGTAGACTTTGGTGAAATATCAACTTTTGCATCGAAGTATAAATGAAAAAAAGCTCTGCTTGAATCTTGTTTCAGCAGAGCTTTCTTGTTTTATGCACGGGAGGAGAGGCTCGAACTCCCGACACCCGGTTTTGGAGACCGGTGCTCTACCAACTGAGCTACTCCCGTGTTTGCGGTTGCAAAGGTAGAATAATCTTTTTAACTCGCAATAGTTAGATGGCTTTTTATACTGATTATTTTAATATTTCCCATTCCGATGGCTTAAATCCTACCAGTACGCATTCATCAGAAATCAATAATGGACGCTTTACTAACTTCCCATTGCTGGCAAGTAGTGCTATTTGTTCATCATCGGTCATTCCTGTCAATTTATCTTTTAGATTCATCTCCTTGTATATTACCCCGCTGGTGTTGAAGAATTTTTTTAGCGGAAGTCCACTACGTGAAATCCACGCTTTCAATTCTTCGGTGGTGGGGTTGTCTTCTACTATCAATCGGTTGGTGAATTCAATGTTGTTCTCATTCAACCATTTCTTTGCTTTCTGGCAAGTGCTGCAAGCGGGGTATTGTAGAAATAGGGCTTTCATATCAATGTGTTTATTAAATCATTTGTAAATCTTCGAATAGGGTGCGATAGGCTGCGGCTTTTTTTTCAAGGGCAAGAGGGTAGGCTCTTGACGATGATGGCATTCGATATAGACGCATCGGGCGATTGTTGAAAACAAACTCTGCAAAGTCGCCAACTTTGGGTTCTTCAACACTTAATTGCTGTCTTAGTGTGTCGGTGGCTTTTTGTCCGGTGGTGACGATGGCTCTGCACTGTGGCAGATTGCGAAGCATTGCTGTTAAGTCGGTTGGTTCTACCACCTCTAAAAACTTATCTGATGCGTTGTCTTGCAGCCTGCGCACCGAGGTGGCGGTATCGAATAGGGCAATTCCTTTGTTGGTCAAGAAATCGACGACTCTTTCTTTGTTGAAGCTTTTGTTATCAGGATTGAGAAAGTGGGCTTTGTTGTCGAAGAATAGCAGACCTGCAATGCGCCACATATCGTTGTTTAGGTTTGGATAATAAAAATCCATCGACCACCGTTTGCGTTGGGGTGGAAAGCTGCCCAGCATCAATAACTTTGCGTTGGGAGGCAAGAATGGCTCTAACGGATGTGACTCTATTGCGATAGGGTTCATTTTTGTTGTCTTTGAATGCAAATATCGTGAAATTGCTGATAACTACTGAACGTGTGTGCATAAAAAATGGCGGGAAAATCTCCCACCATCTCTTTTTATGATATGCCGTGTAGATATTAAGCTTTTGTAGCTTCGTTATCTTTCGACTTTGGCTCTTTTTTGGCCAGTAACACAATGTTGTACACATATTCGGTCATCCACTCTTCCGAATAGCCCAAACGCTCTTTGTATTGTTTTACTGCCATAGCGGTTTTGTGTACATCGTCTTTTTTCCATACGTTTTTCGTGCAAACGTCGTGTACTGTTTTAGCAGTCATCGAGCGAAGTGCGTTTCTAAACATTGTAGGCACACGAAATTTCCATTGCATTAAGTTGCCCATAAGCATCATCAAGTCGCTCGAAAAACCTTGGTACATAAAGAGGTAAGACTGTATGTCGTTTTGCGTACGACAATTCTTCTTCACAGAGTTATCAATTTCTTTGAAGAAGTTTTCGCTGATTCCATAATCTTGCATCAACATCTTGCGTGCTGCCGATTTTTCGGCTAATCCCAATTTGCCGCCTTGGGTAGGGATTTTGAACAAGCGTTTGAATTGAGCCACATCGGGGATGATGCGGATATTGGTAATTCCCAAGTTGACCGCAATGACTGCTTGGAAGTACACACGCGTAAGTAGCACGAAATCCTCTACGCTGCCCACGGTTTTGGCTGCATTGTCAGAGTTCTTTTTGAATAGATTAGCAAATATGCCCATATCTGTAAATTACAAATTTATAGTTGGAATGAATAATGGCTACAAAACTACAAAATAAGTTGCTATATTCAATAAATTAAATAGGATAAAACAAAAAAGTCGAACCACAAATAGATTGAGTTCGACTTAAAAAAAACTATTTCTTATCAATTATTTTTTAGAAGCTTCCAAAGATGCTTTGCGGAATTCTTTCATTGATTTTTCAATTTCCAATGATGTCTTACGAGCACGAGTACCAGCAGCTTTGTTACCATTTTCAATTTGTGCATTTGCATCTTTGTCGAATTCTGCAACCAAAGCAGCAATTTTTTCTACTAATTCTTTCATGTCCTTTTATTGTTAATTCGTTAATAATGATAGGCAAAAATACATTCTTTCCTTAAATAAACGCATAAAAACAGTTTTTTTTTTGAAAAAAACACTCAAAAAGGGTTGTTCAAGGGCTTTTACATCTTTTTTACCTACTTTTGTTGCTATGAAAACATTGACAAATGCTGATTTTATTTACAAGCTTATAGCTCAAGGGGAGCATCAACAGCAGGATTTCAAGTTTGAAATATCAGACGCACGCAAGATTGCTAAAACTCTTTCTGCATTCTCGAATACTGATGGAGGACGGCTGCTGATTGGGGTAAAAGACAATGGCAGAATAGCGGGAGTTCGCTCTGAAGAGGAGGTTTATATGATTGAAGCTGCTGCAAGGCTTTACTGTGTGCCCGAAGTGAGCTACACAACACAGGCGGTTGTGGTAGAAGGCAAGACGGTGTTGCTTGTTCAAATTGATAAATGTGCCGAAAAGCCTGTTTGTGCAAAAAACGAAAATGACAAACTTCTGGCTTATGTCAGGGTGAAAGATGAGAATATACTTGCCACTACGGTGCATTTACGGGTGTGGCAGCAAGAAGGAAGTGCCAAGGGAGAGTGGATGCAATTCACCGAGAAAGAACAACTGTTGCTCGACTGGCTGAACACGGAGTCGATATTATCGCTCAATCGTTATTGTCGAAAAACAGGCACAACAAGGCGTGCTGCCGAACATCTGTTGGCCAAATTTGTGCGTTATGATATAGTAGAGCCTGTTTTTGAAAACCATAAGTTTTGTTTCAAACTTAAATAAAATAAAGAGTAAATTGAAGAGTGTTATTGATGCGCATATTGAATGTTAACACTTATCGCGTCAGGTATTAAGGTCTGTCGTGTCAGATATTCATATCTATCAAGTCGACTGTGCGAGGTGGATATAGCTGTCTACCGAACTGGCAAGGCCTACCTACCTTGCTGGCAAGCCCTACCTACCAGCCTGACAAGGCCTTGCCAGCAAAGTGGATATAAACCAATCGCAAAATCCAATTGTTATGTGCTGATAATTAGCATGTTACTAATAGAGAGCATTTTGTGTTATTTTTAAATGAGAACCTACAAATCTGTGTAATAAAATTTTTAGAGCTATGGAGTTGATATACGAATGGGTAAACCAAATAAATGATGTGTTGTGGACGTATGTCCTGATTGCAATGCTGCTTGGCTGCGCCGTGTGGTTCTCGATAAAGACTCGCTTTGTCCAGTTTCGTATGCTCAAAGAGATGGTTCGGCTGCTGGGCGATTCGGGCAAGAAGCACGGCGATGGCGAAAAGCACATATCCTCCTTTCAGGCCTTTGCGGTATCGCTGGCAAGTAGAGTTGGCACGGGAAATTTGGCAGGAGTAGCCACAGCTATTGCTATTGGCGGTCCCGGAGCGGTGTTTTGGATGTGGATTATAGCCTTGCTGGGAGCAGCAAGTGCTTTTATTGAGTCTACGCTTGCTCAGCTTTACAAGCAGAAAAGCAAAGACTCTTTTATTGGCGGCCCCGCCTACTATATGCGTAGCGGACTGAAAAAACCGTGGATGGGGGCTTTGTTTGCGGTGCTCATCACCATCACTTTTGGCTTTGCGTTCAATTCGGTTCAAAGCAACACCATTTGCGCCGCTATGGAGCACGCCTTTGGGTTCGACCACGTTGTTGTGGGCATCTTGCTCACCATTTTTACGGTTGCTATCATCTTTGGCGGCATTCAGCGTGTGGCCAAGGTCAGTAGTGTCATAGTTCCTTTTATGGCGATAATGTATATATTGCTTGCATTGTTTGTGGTGGTTATGAACATTACCGCTATCCCCAAAGTGATTGAAACTGTCATTAGCCACGCTTTTGGCTATGGACAAGTTATTGGTGGTGGAGTAGGGGCAGCTTTGATGCAGGGCATTAAACGAGGCCTGTTTAGCAACGAGGCTGGTATGGGGTCGGCACCCAATGTGGCGGCTACTGCTACCGTGTCTCATCCTGTGAAGCAAGGGTTGATACAAGCGTTGGGAGTGTTTACCGATACGTTGATAATATGTACTTGCACGGCTTTCATCATCTTGTTTAGCGGTGCGCCGCTCGATGGCTCTGTGCGTGGTGTGCAGCTCACTCAGCAAGCTCTGAGTAACGAACTTGGTGCGGTAGGAGGAATATTCATTGCCATTGCCTTGTTCTTTTTTGCTTTTAGCAGCATCATTGGCAACTATTATTATGGCGAAGCCAATATTCGCTATCTCACTAAGCAAAGGTGGGTGATGTTCTTGTATCGTATGCTGGTGGGTGCAATGGTGATGTTTGGCGCACTTGTTACACTCGACTTGGCGTGGAGCATTGCCGATATAACGATGGCTTTTATGACGATTTGCAATCTGGTGGCCATTGTCGGTTTAGGAAAATACGCCTTCAGGCTATTGGTCGACTATCGCCAACAAAAAAGTCAGGGTGAGAAAAACCCTCTATTCACGAAAGATAAGATGCCAGATATTGAGGAGGATATAAGTAGCTGGTAACTTCTTTTTCATCTTTTAATTTGCATTGCACTCACTTGTATATTACTTTTGTAGAAAATCTAAAACAGTTTACGATAAAGTTCATAAAAATATGATACAAGGCAAGAAATTTATCTCTCCAGGAGCTTGGTTTTCTATGATTTACCCTGCCGACTGGTGTGAGTTTGAAGATAGCGAAGGAACGTTTCTTTTTTACAACCCCGACGTGTGGAACGGCAATTTCAGAATATCTGCCTACAAAGACGAATGCAATATGCGCTACGGCAAAGAAGCAGTGTCGTTCGAACTGAAGGAAAACTCATCGGCCAAACAAGTCACAATAGGTGCGCTTCAATGTGCTTACAGCAAAGAGATGTTTCAAGAGGAAGATGAATATTACACTACGCATTGGTGGGTTGCAGGCATCGATAATGTTGCTTTTCAATGCTCTTTCACAGTGCGCAAAGGTGAATCTTCTCAGATTGCCGAAAACTTAATATCGACCCTGTCTATTCGCAATGACGGACAAAAATATCCTGCCGAAATTATCCCCGTGCGATTGTCCGAAATCTATCTTATAAACGAATCGTACGAGTGGGTGGCCAATACCATTAAAAATGAATGGGCAAGGCCTTTTCAGGGAACCGAAGAGGATATACCCCATTTGCAACAATTGGTAGATAGTGAACTGATTGGCAAAAAGAAACGCGACGAATGGCTGGCGGTGGGCATAGCCCTGTGCTCTATTCTTGCCAACGAAATAGAAGATATGCAATGGATGACTTTGGTGGATGGCAATCGTGAATTTCCTGTGCTGATGTACAAAGGTGATAAAGTTATCGATCCGATGAAATTGGTATGGAGCAAGATAAAAGCAGGCGAATCGTGTGATATAGCAACCTCATACAAAGAGGCTCTACAACTTGATAATCAATAATCTATGACCCCCTATTTACAAGTAGACAATCTCACTAAGTCGTTTGGCGATTTGGTGCTGTTTCAAAATATTTCATTTGGTATCGCCGAAGGTGAACGCATTGGGCTAATAGCCAAAAATGGCAGTGGCAAGACCACTTTACTCAATATACTTGCGGGTAAAGAAGGGTATGATAGCGGCGATATTGTCTTCCGTCGCGACCTTCGTATAGGCTACTTAGAACAAGACCCCCAATACCCCGAAGACTTGACCGTGCTTGAAGCTTGCTTTCATCACGGCAATGATGTGGTGACACTCATTAAAGAGTACGAGCGATGTATGGAAACCGACGGACATCCCGGCCTTGAAGAACTGTTGGCTAAAATGGATCATGCGCAAGCGTGGGATTACGAGCAGAAAGCAAAACAGATTCTTTCGCAACTAAAGATACGCAATTTTGACCAAAAGGTGAAACAACTTTCGGGTGGCCAGCTCAAACGTGTGGCTTTGGCAAATGCACTGATAACCGAACCGGATTTCTTGATTCTTGATGAACCTACCAACCATTTGGATCTTGATATGACCGAGTGGCTTGAAGAGTATTTGCGTCGCACCAACCTAAGCTTACTAATGGTAACACACGATCGCTATTTCTTGGATCGGGTGTGCAACGAAATTGTTGAAATAGACAATCGCCAACTTTATCAATACAAAGGAAATTATAGCTATTATCTCGAAAAGCGTCAAGAACGTGTAGACGCTAAAAATATAGAAATAGAAAGAGCGAATAATCTTTATCGCACTGAGCTGGACTGGATGCGTCGGATGCCACAAGCACGTGCCACCAAAGCCAAATATCGAAAAGATGCCTTTTATGAGTTGGAAAAGGTAGCCAAACAACGAAGCAACAACGATAACGTAAAGCTCGAAATGAAAGCGTCGTATATTGGCAATAAGATTTTTGAGGCAGAGCATCTGTTTAAGAGTTTTGGTGATTTAAAAATCTTGGAAGACTTTTCATATATCTTCTCGCGTTTCGAGAAAATGGGGATTGTTGGAAATAACGGCACGGGAAAATCTACTTTCATTAAAATATTGATGGGGCAGGTGAGTCCCGATAGCGGCGTGGTAGATATTGGTGAAACGGTGCGCTTTGGCTACTATTCACAAGATGGTTTGCAGTTTGACGAGCAAATGAAAGTGATTGATGTGGTGCAAGACATTGCCGAGGTGATAGAGCTTGGCAACGGTAAAAAACTGACTGCTTCTCAATTTTTGCAACATTTTCTTTTTACACCCGAAACTCAACATAGCTACGTGTACAAATTGAGTGGTGGAGAACGTCGCCGATTATATCTTTGTACGATATTGATGCGCAATCCTAATTTTTTGGTACTTGATGAACCTACCAATGATCTTGATATTGTGACGCTCAATGTGCTTGAAGAGTATTTGCAAAACTTCAAAGGGTGCGTGATTGTGGTTTCGCACGACCGTTACTTTATGGATAAAGTAGTCGATCACTTGATGGTATTCAACGGACAGGCAGATATTAGAGATTTTCCCGGAAATTATAGTGATTACCGCGATTGGAAAGAAGCGAAAGCTCAGCAAGAAAAAGAGAGTGAAAAACCTCAAGAAGAAAAGAACAGCCGAGTACGCCTGAATGACAAACGCAAAATGAGCTTTAAAGAGAAACGCGAATACGAACAGCTCGAAAAAGAGATAGCTGAGCTTGAAGAGGAAAAAGCTGCCATCGAAAATGAACTTTGCAGTGGCTCGCTTTCGGTCGATGAACTGACGGAGAAATCGAAAAGGCTTCCTACAGTAAACGATTTGATAGATGAAAAAACAATGCGTTGGCTCGAACTTAGCGAAATAGAACAATGAATCTGACCAACTACCATAGCCATTGTCTTTTTTGTGATGGGCGAGCTGATATGGAGTCGTTCATCCGTTTTGCTTTATCGCAAGGCTTTACCTCGTATGGTGTCTCTTCTCACGCTCCATTGCCTTTTCCTACTGCGTGGACGATGGAGTGGGATCAGATGGACAACTACTTTGCAGAGTTTGAGCGTGTGAAAAAGAAGTATGCTAACGACATTGAATTTTATATAGGACTTGAAATCGACTATTTGAATGAAGATAGCAACCCTGCTTCTTCTTACTTTCAGAAGCTTCCACTCGATTATCGCATTGGGTCGGTACACCTGCTTTACAATGACGATAATAAAGTGGTGGATATTGATGTGGCTCCTTCCGCCTTTCGCAATATTGTCGATTTGCAGTTTGATGGAAACTTAGAGCGAGTCGTTGGTGATTATTACAATCGCCAGCTTCGTATGATTGAATTGGGTGGCTTTGATATATTGGGGCATACAGATAAGATTCATCATAATGCTGTATGCTACCTTCCCGGTCTGCTCGATGAACTGTGGTATAAGGAATTAATAGAACACTATTTTTCAACGGTAGCCCAGCACAACTGTATAGTGGAGATTAATACCAAAGCATTTGATGCGTACAAGACTTTTTTTCCGAATGAGAAATATTTTTCTTTGCTTCGCGATTTGGGAATAAGGGTGATGGTGAATAGCGATTCGCACTACCCTGAACGCATCAACAATGGCCGAATTGAAGCATTGGATGCACTGCGTAAAGCTGGTTATGCAACGGTTGTAGAGCGACATTCAAACCAGTGGGTCGATATGAAAATAGAAACTCTATAAAACAAATGCTATGTTATAAAAGATGAGTGCATCCACATTTACAAGCTTTGTTAACTTTAACAGCCTTAAAACAGGCTACAAACGATATTATTTGTACATTTGTACACTATTTTAAAACTACGTATGACTGAGAATAGAGCTTATATGCAGAAGTTTGCCATGCACTTTGGCACTTATATGGGAGTGTTTTGGATATTGAAATTCGCCTTGTTTCCGTTGGGATTTAAAATTCCATTTTTGATGATACTATTTTTCTGCCTTACAATGGCGGTACCTTTTATGGGGTATTTTTATGTAAAGTCGTATCGTGAAAAGATATGTGGCGGCTCTATTAGTTTTTCGCACGCTTGTATTTTCACTATTTTTATGTATCTATTTGCATCACTACTTGCGTCTGTAGCTCATTATGTCTATTTTGCTTTTATCGACAATGGCTATGTTATCGAAACTTATACAGCAATGCTCAATCAATTGTTTGACACAAATCCTGTAATGGGAGCTGATAAAGAGCTATTTATGGAAGCTTTGGATGAGCTGCGTGCTATGAATCCTATCAATATCACGCTGCAACTGTTGTCGAGTGATGTGATGTTTTGCAGTATACTTGCTATTCCTACGGCACTGTTTGTGATGAAACGAGCCAAAAGCAAACCAATAGAGAATGGCAATGAAATGCCTTCTTAAGGTAGGCTGTAATTAAAAACAATTATCTATGGATATATCAATCGTTATTCCTTTATTCAACGAAGAAGAATCGCTTGTAGAATTGTACGCTTGGATAGATCGTGTAATGCAAGAGAATAAGCTCTCGTATGAGGTTATTTTTATAAACGATGGTAGTACAGACCGTTCGTGGACAATCATAGAGCAACTTCACGCAAAGCACTCCAATGTAAAAGGTATAAAATTCAGACGCAATTATGGAAAGTCTCCAGCTTTGTTTTGTGGGTTTGAACAAGCCCAAGGCAACGTGGTGATAACGATGGATGCTGATTTGCAAGAT
This sequence comes from uncultured Bacteroides sp., assembly GCA_947074275.1. GTDB lineage: Bacteria > Bacteroidota > Bacteroidia > Bacteroidales > Bacteroidaceae > Bacteroides. The sequence continues at coordinate 3,730 of CAMTPA010000056.1, read as the reverse complement.
AGTCCCGACGAAATTCCCGAGCTTTATCGAATGATAACTCAAGATCAATACGATTTGGTATCGGGATGGAAACAAAAACGCTACGACCCTCTTTCTAAAACATTACCTACCAAGCTGTTTAATGCCACAGCACGCAAAGTGTCGGGCATTAAGAATTTACACGACTTTAATTGCGGGCTGAAAGCTTATCGTAAGGATGTTGTGAAAAACATTGAAGTGTATGGCGAAATGCACCGCTATATACCTTATCTTGCTAAAAATGCAGGCTTCAATAGAATAGGCGAAAAGGTGGTACAACATCAAGCTCGCAAATTTGGCAATACGAAGTTCGGCGGTTGGAATCGGTTTGTGAATGGCTATTTAGATTTAATTTCACTGTGGTTCTTATCTCGATTTGGTATAAAGCCAATGCACTTTTTTGGCCTGTTGGGCTCACTGATGTTTGTTGTAGGTTTTATATCGGTGGTTATTGTAGGTGCTACCAAGTTATACAATATGTATAACGGAATGCCCTATCGCTTGGTCACAGAATCCCCTTACTTTTATCTATCACTCACGGCGATGATTATTGGTACTCAACTCTTTCTGACAGGCTTTTTAGGAGAATTAATTTCACGTAACTCACCCGAACGAAACAATTATCAGATAGAGAAAATTATCTAATTATGAACTATTTCGATAAATAAGATATAAATATGAGACATTTATTACACCTTTTTTCATTGTTGCTTGTGGCAATTGTTTCTATCAGCACATTCGTTGCTTGCTCAGATATAGATGATTGTTCTATTGCAGGACGTGATATGATGAACTGTTTGGTTTATTCTATCAACCCCGAAAACAACCAAGTAGCTACTGATACTATTTACTCCCTCACTGTTACTGCATTGGGCACCGATTCTGTTATCATAAACAATCAGACGAATGTAGAAAACCTATCTTTACCTCTTTCTTTTGTTTCGGACACCACGATTCTTGTTTTTCACTACGATTACGCCAATAATCCTGCTGATGCCGATACCATTTATGTGGCTCAAAACAATACTCCTTTTTTTGAATCGATGGAATGTGGATACAGTGTAGTACAAACAATTCTTGGAGTAACTTACACGAAGCATCAATTAGATTCTATTAATATACGCAATAATAACGCCAATACGGATGGTACAGAAAACATCAGATTATTTTATCGTTATCGCTATTAGCCTGCTTTTGTTGAGTTTGGCTATTCCTATTGGTGCTCAGCAACAGCAGCAAGGATACCTGCCACACGTGCCAAAACGCGATCAGCCTAAAAAAGAAAAGGATAGTCAAGAAGAGGAAATACCCTTTTACAACGGCACTTATGTAGGCTTGGATATTTATGGACTGGGTGCTCGTTTATTTGGGAGCGACTTTTTGAACAGCGAGATTAGTGTTGCTGTCAATCTGAAAAATAAATTCATACCTACTTTTGAAGCGGGCTTTGGAACTACCGACACGTGGAACGAAACGGGTATTCACTATAAAAGTACTGCGCCTTTTTTTCGCATTGGGTTAGACTACAACACAATGGCAAAGAAGAAAGATAAAAGTAGCTTTCTTTATGTTGGTGCGCGCTACGGATTTAGTCCCATTTCCTACGATGTATACAGTTTGCCTATTAAAGATCCTATTTATGGAGGTGAGTTGGCCAATCCAAGTTTGGAGGATTACATTTGGGGAGGAAGTGTTCCATACAATCGTCTGGGAGAAAAGGCTACGGTGCAATGGTTCGAATTGCTTTTGGGTGTGAAGGTGCAAATCTACCGCCAATTTTATATGGGATGGTCCGTTCGGATGAAGTGGAAGATTTCAGCATCTCTAAGCGAATACGGAAACCCGTGGATGGTGCCAGGATTTGGCAAATACAATAGTAGCAATTTAGGTATCACATACTCATTGATTTATAAAATACCTTATACAAAATAATGTCTATACTTCGCATTTGGCTTTTAGCCCTTGGATTGGCAATGGACTGCTTTGCTGTTTCAATAGCAAGCGGTATTATTTTGAAGAAAACACTGTGGCGCACAATCCTTACGATGGCTTTCTTTTTTGGCCTATTTCAGGCTTTGATGCCGCTTGTTGGCTGGTTTTGCGCCAACAGTTTTAGTCATTACATCAAAGAAATTGATCATTGGTTTGCTTTTGGTATATTGGCCTTTTTAGGTGGGCGAATGATATATGAGTCTTTTAAAAAGGAAGAACAGAGAGACTTCAACCCGTCGAGCCTGAAAATGATACTTACAATGGCTGTTGCTACCAGTATCGATGCTTTGGCCGTAGGGGTCACTTTTGCCTTTATGGGCGTTGAGCATTTTTCCGAAATACTTGTACCAGTTTGTATCATCGGCTTTGTCTCTTTTACGATGTCTATTATCGGGCTATTCATTGGCATTAAGTTCGGCAGTAAGTTTGCCGAAAAGATTCACGCAGAGTTTTGGGGGGGATTGATTCTTATCATTATCGGCGTGAAGATACTGTTTGAACACCTCTCATAAAAAACGATTAATATGAAATCAAAAAAGAACATCATTTGGCTTATTCTTTTTGTTGCGGGCACAGTGTGGATCTTGATGAAAAGAAACGAAGGAACTTACCATTCCAACAATGGGCTGATTTTTGGAACGATATACAACATCACTTATCAATATACCGACGATTTGCAGATGGAGATAGAAGCCGAATTGAAAAGATTCGACGGCTCATTGTCTCCTTTCAATCAGCAATCCATAATCTCTCGTGTCAATCGAAATGAGGAAATTATGGTAGATAGCTTTTTTCAAGTCTGTTTCGATAAAGCTGTTGAGGTGTCGAAAGCTACAAATGGAGCATTTGATATAACCGTAGCCCCACTGGCCAACGCTTGGGGGTTTGGATTCAAAAAAGGAGTTTTCCCCGATTCTGCAAAAGTGGATAGCTTGCTCGAAATTACAGGTTACGAAAAAGCGTGGTTAAAAAAAGGGATGATAGAGAAAAGTGACTTACGTGTGCAGCTAAGTTGCAGTGCAATAGCCAAAGGATATGCCGTAGACGTGGTGGCCAACTATCTTAATAGCAAAGGTGTAAAAAACTATTTGGTGGATATAGGTGGTGAAATCGTAGCTAAAGGACGAAACTCACGTGATGGATTGTGGCGCATTGGAATCAACAAACCAGTTGACGATTCTTTATCGGTGAATCAAGAAATTCAAACCATTTTAGAAGTGACAGATATAGGAATGGCTACATCGGGTAATTATCGAAACTTTTATTATAAAGGTGGGCAAAAATATGCGCACACCATTGATCCCCGCACTGGTTATCCGGTGCAGCATACTATTTTATCTTCTACCGTTATTGCCGAAGATTGTATGACGGCAGATGCTTATGCTACGGCTTTTATGGTGATGGGGCTTGAAGAGGCTGAAGCTTTCACAAAATCACACTCTAACATAGATGCTTATTTCATTTATAGCGATGAGAATGGAGCATTTAAAAGCTATTTTACACCTGGAATGGCTAAGTACATTGTAAAAATGAATTAAACGTGGTGAAGGTATCTTTGTGTGAGTATATCATTCCGATAGATTTAAAATGCCCTCGAAAGTTTTATTTACTTTCGAGGGCATTTTTGCAAATAACATCATTCTTCTTTGTTTTTTGCTCTTTTTCTCGTAAGCCCCCGAAGAACTACACGTTTTAGCTACCAATCTTAATACCGACCTTT
>CAMTPA010000055.1 GCA_947074275.1 uncultured Bacteroides sp. | reverse complement strand
TAGCCAGCACTAACACCCACGGGGGTGCTGCTCGTCTGGCTGCCGCTTTCGTCGTAACGCTTAGACAAGCCGAAGTCGATCAGCACCACGTGACCGTTGTCACGACGGAGCACGTTCCCCGGCTTCACGTCCAAATGGTTCATCTGACGGGAGTGGAGGTAATCCAAGGCGGAAGCTATCTCGCGGATGCAGTGCAAGGACTCTATCTCCGACAGCTTGCCCTGAGAGCTGATGTACTGCTGCAAAGAGCCGCCACCCACGTACTCCATCACGTAGTAGGCCGTGCCGTTCTCCTCGAACACGTCGTGAATGCGAACGATGTTGGGATGGTCTAACTGGGCGATGCTCTGGGCCTCCTTGATGAACTTCTGACGGAAACGGTCAACCAAATCACGGCTACCAGCAGAACCAACCGAGACGTGGGACGTGTCGAGGTCGCGGTTGCAATAATCCTTCATAAAAAACTCCTTGATGGCTACCTTGCGGTTCAAGCCCACCTGCAAGCCCAAGTAGGTGATGCCGAAACCACCTTGACCAAGGATGCCGGTTATCGTGTATTTGCCTCCTTGTAGCGAGGCGTTTCTCTTTAAATGCGTAGCTTCCATATCTTTTTGTAATTTATTTTATAGCATTCAGTTCCAATTGCAAAGTCACCAATTGCGAGCGAAGGTCGAGGCAAATGGAATCTTGCTTGTCGTTTATCTGCTCCATCGCTTCGGGCGAAACACCGATGTAGGTAGCGTTTCGTTTTTTATCTTGCAGGGCTATCTCCTTTTCCACGGCAGCAATCTTGGCGTTGATTGCGTTGGTGCGGATGATTTGCACAGTGTCGGCAGGCACGGCGCAAGGGGTGACTGCCGCAGCAAAAGCACGGGGCGACATACTGAAACTGCCCATCGCCAAACAGATGGCCACAAAGGCTATGTAGTGAATTGTTTTCATTGTGAGGTATTATTTGTTTATTAATCTTATTGCACATCATTCGTATTTCGAGAAGTTGCTCACCGTCACCACCCGCTTGGGTTGCAGCAGTTCGTGGGCACTCACCTCAATGGGAATCGAGGCAAAATCTTGGGTAAATCCCTCGGGGGTATTGTCGGCAATCTCCCGATAGACCCCTGTGGCGGCACAAAGCGCATCCACGTAGTTTTTATGCGCCGACTTCAGCACAATGAGCTTCGCCTGCTTGCTGCCCAACTTGATGGCAAAGCAGGAGTTTTCTTCGTTCACGGCGGTGCTCACAGGCTGTTCGCCCCTCATCAAGATGTGTTGCAGTCGCTTCATCCGTGCAAACTCACGATACGAGAAAGAGTGGATGGATGCAGGCAAATCGACCGAAGTAATGTCTACGCAATCGGCCAAAGCCGCCCAACGGATGTTTTCGGTGCCCGCTGGCACCACCAACGCCCCTTGATAGGCACGCGGACAGCCCAACAGCGTGGTTTTGTTTTTATTGTATAGCACCCCGTCTACCGAAGCAAAACGCTCGTTGTTTTCGTCTACCGTCACCGCTTCCAGCCCCTTGAGCGACTTTAAGTTGAGAATACGGGTGATTTTGGCAGGAATAAAGAGAGAAGTGAGCTTGCTGCTCCAGCGAAACATCTTCAGATTGACACTCTGCCAATCGCTGCCCAAACTGACACGACTGATGGCAGGACAACGAAAGAAGACCCCGTTGCCAAAGCGAACCGGATTGCCGGGGAATATCACCTTTTCGAGCCGAGTGCATCCCTCGAACGCAAAATCGTCGATAAAGCCCAAACCCAATGGCAGGGTGATGCCCGTGAGCTGGGTGGAATTGCTGAAAGCCTTTTTGCCAATGCCCTTCACTTGATAGCGACAATCTTGGTATGTCACCACGGCAGGAATTTGCAGTTCGCCCCGATAGGCCGCCGTGTCTATGGCGGAAGCATTGCCCACAAAAGTCACCTCTACCTGCCGCTTATCGGCATCTATCACACTAAAATAAATGGAAGCTCCATCGTGGTTGACACTGAACTTTTGCGCCGACACAAAGGCCGCTATGCAAATCAAGCTCCATACACTTACCAATCGTTTCATCATATCACGTTTTTTTTAAGTTTCAGAAAAATCATTCGTTTTTGAGGCACGCAAGCAGGCTATGCTTTTGTAGGTTGGTAGGTAGGCCTACCCACCGTGCTGGCAAGGCCTGTCTACCACGCTGGCAAGGCCTTGCCAGCATTGAGCAATCTACCACCCACAAACACAGCGTTTTATCGTTTGCTATACAAAAGTAAATAAGTGTATATTATTGTGCAAAAAGATAGAATGATACTACACGAAAACCACCGTTTAATGTAGCAAACGGGGTGTTTCAAGACGTATGCTCGTCGGTGAACTGCGACTTGCAGTAGGGGCAACTGCCCATTCGGCGCACATCCTCGTAGGGCTGATTGCCCATAAAGCGTTTGCAATCGGGATTGGGGCAAGCGTAGTTTTTGCGAAAATCACGTTCGAGCTTGTCCATAAACAAAGGCAGCTTGGACGAGGATCGGTAGGTGACCACAAAGAAATAGATGCCCACCAAAAAGCCAATGGCGTAGAGAAACACACGCAAGGCCACCACATCGGCAATGCCCGGGATGAAGCCACACGCCACCGCCGACATAGAGAATATGCCCGTGACCGAACGAATGGCCGCCGACTTTTTCTCTTTTATTTGTATGTTGAGCTTGGTTTGATGATAATCTGTCCACACCTTTTCGAGGGGTGAGATGGAGTAAGAGCGAGGGTGCTCTTTTTCGATAACAGCCACAATGGCCTTTAGATTGAGCAGATAGCGATCTTTGCCCAACTCGATGACATCGTCTATGGCAATGTGCTTGGTGTCTACCTGCATCCCTTTGACATAGGTGATGTTTTCGGGTTTCACATTGACGATAGACCAACAATTGTTACTGTCGCGAACCAGCTTGCAGTGCTTGCGGCTCACAGAGTTGGGCACACTACCAGCATTGCCATAAAACTTATCTTTACCATCCACACGCACCAAAAGCCGTGCGCTTCCTGCTTCTCTGCCTATTAGAATTTCCATACGATGAGTGAATCTGAATTATTTTTGGGGCGTAATAAATAGTTCTCGCAATTTTTTGAGTGCCTCTTTGGAGATTTCTATCTGAAAAGCGAAGGTGGCGCAATCGGAAAGCACCAGCCGCTGCTTGAGCAAGTTAATCTGATACACAAAATCCATATTCACAATGTATCGTTTGCCAATACGCACAAACCGATTGGAACGTTCTTTGAGCCTATCGGCAAGTATTTTTTCCATTTGGGCTAAGTTGACACAAACCGCGCCACGCAGCTTGTTCACAGTCACAATATGGGTGTAGTTTCCATCTGCTTCAAAGTAGACAATTTTAGAGAAATCGATTCGCAGAAACTCATCGCGTGAGTTTAAAAAAAGGTAGTTCATATTGATTTCTATTTAAGTGGTGTATATTCGTTTTTCTTTCTATCCTTATCGCTAACGGCGCAATAAGTTTCATAGTATTCTGTTGTAAACACAAACTGTTATGTTTTCTTACAAAAATAGAAATAATATTTTATTCGTCTCTTTTAAAGTCGTGTTTTTTCGTTATCGGGCTTAATATTATAACATTTTGCGCCGAAAACAAAAAAATATCGCCCTGCTGCTTTCTTGTCGAAAAACAACAGGGCGATAAATGAGATTTATCTAAATACGTAATCAGTCGATGTGATGCGATTTGGGCAATACCAACCTTAAAACAAGGTAGCCCAACAATCCTGCCAATGCGGTTCCCGACAACACTCCCAACTTGGCTTGATTGAGCAATTCGGGATGGTTTGCCCCAAACGACAGATTGGCGATGAACAGCGACACGGTGAAACCAATGCCCCCCAACAAGGCGATGCCCGAAAGATTTTTCCACGTCATCCCCTTGGGCATAGAGGTAATGTTCATTTTAATGGCAAACCACGTGAACGAGAATATGCCTACAAACTTTCCGATGAGCAAGCCCAATGCCACGGCTATTGTCACAGCACCTACCACTTCGCCATCGCCACCACTAAACACAACGCCTGCATTGACAAAGGCAAACAGAGGCAAAATGATGTAGTTTACAAAGTTATGCAAATTGTCTTCGAGCGATTGAAGCGGACTAATCACACGGTCGGAAGCAGCCTCAACCTTTTTCAATTGAGCAATCTGCTCGTTGGTGAGCACAATGCTTTCATTGCCCATTTCGGGAAATTTATTGATGGTTCGCCGGATTCGTTCGATGTATTTCCCCACGTTCAACTGCGGTTTGGCAGGAATCACAAATGCCAACAACACACCCGCAATGGTGCTATGAATGCCCGATTGCAAAAATAGATACCAAATTATCACTCCAATGGTGAGATAGATTACTTTGCTATTGGCTCCCCACTTTCCGATAGAATATAGAAAAGCAAAAAGCACAGCAGCAGCAATCAAATAACCGTAAGAAACGTGCGAACTGTAAAACAATGCGATGACCAAAATACCACCAATATCATCTACTACCGCAAATGCCGTCAAGAATATTTTCAGGCTAAGCGGCACTCGTTTTCCAAGCAAACTAAGCACACCAAGCGAGAAAGCAATATCAGTGGCCATAGGTATAGCAAGCCCTCGTCCGGCTTCACTACTGGGGTGACAAACAAGGGCATATATCGCCACAGGTATCACCATACCACCGCAAGCTGCAATAAAAGGCAACACGGCTTTGCGAAACGATGAAAGTTCGCCTACCAACACTTCACGCTTTATCTCCAAACCCACCATCAAGAAAAAGATGGTCATCAATCCGTCGTTGATAAACTCAAGCATCGTCAGCGGTTCGCCTCCGTGCGATAACAGGTTGAACTCTCCAACACGTAAGTGAAGTTCGTGAGATAAAAACTGCTGGTAAGCAGGTGCCAAGGGTGAGTTGGCGATAATGGCAGCTGCAATGGCTGTCACAAACAACAGAAGGCTCGCTAACACGTTTAAAGACGTAGCGTGTCTCATGGAGCGAAAAATAGTCATAATGCGTGTATAATAATTAATATGTTGTCGTTGCTAAGCACCTAAGCCTCCTTATAGGTGCGTAGGGCAAGATTCTTGACCCACACCACAAAGATGCCAGTTAGAATCAGGTTGAGCACGATGGACAACACAGAGATAACCAACGCCGGTCCTCCTAAGTTGTAGCCAAGGGCTATAAAAATAACGCCTGCACCTACTTCGCCACGTGTGAACATACCGATAGAAAGTGCCAAACGCTCACTAATCTTACGGTCGCGATAGAAGAATACAGGACAAAGTTTTCCTATATTTGAAAGAATAGAAACAATCACTACGTGATATATAATTACTGGCCAAGGCATCATTGGCTGTTCACCAGTAATAGACATCATACCCTCGTGCGCTTCGGCAAAGTTTACTCCAATGAAGTGAGGCATTGCCATACCTACCAAAAACATAAACAAAAACGAAATACCTGTCGATACTTTCTCTTCGGTTTGCGAATGGCTATCCCGATGCTTCATCACCATACCTAATACAAACGCAGGAAGAAGTATCTCAATGTGAATACTTCCCTCTTCGCCATAATAAGACTTAGTAAGCATATACAAACCTTGACAAATGATAAATATAACGACCGAATAGAGCAAGATTGCAATCCAGTCTTGTCGCATATTGTATTTGCTAAGCTGCCTCCAGCCTACTGTGAGCAACAAAAACACCACCACAATAATTACGATGAGCTGCCAACGCATACCAATCATCATTATCTGAAGCGGAATCATCAAAAGAATGGTATCTAAATCGTCGAAAATAGCAAGCACTTGAATCTTCTTGTACATCCAACTCGATTTCAGACCCAATGCAGCAAGCATTGTAAACAGGATACCGGCTGATGTAGGAGCTGCAAAACGGCTCAACAACAGATTCTCTTTCCAAGCCTCCCAACTGTTCCAGTATTCGGGTGGAAGCAAGATAAAGACATAATACAATGCGATTAGAATCCAAGGGAGTGCCGCTGTGGCCATTGCAATAAAATAATCTCCGGCATAACTTCTCCAACGTGTTTTATCAAGCTCAAATTCGCGTCCAACATTAATCATAATGAAGCCCAAACAAATGTAGAGCAAAGTGTTAGACACCGTTTTTAGTGTGCCTTCTGCGGGTATGACTTGCGAAACCACCAACCCCAGAATCAGAAATACCGAAAATAATAATACCTTTCTCATCCGTAAATATTTAAAGTTAATAATTAGTTAAGTGTTAGTCGAGTTTTAACACGGCAAGGAAAGCTTTTTGGGGGACTTCCACATTACCTATCTGTTTCATGCGTTTCTTACCTTTCTTTTGTTTTTCGAGCAGCTTGCGCTTGCGGCTCACGTCTCCACCATAACATTTTGCTGTTACATCTTTGCGAAGAGCTTTGATAGTTTCGCGCGCTATAATCTTAGAACCAATTGCTGCCTGTATAGCAATATCAAATTGCTGGCGTGGAATCAACTCCTTCAATTTCTCACACATCCGGCGTCCCATATCATAAGCATTGTCTATGTGTGTCAAAGTAGAAAGAGCATCTACCGATTCGCCATTGAGCAGCACGTCAAGTTTTATCAATTTAGAGGTGCGAAATCCACAAGGATGATAATCGAATGAGGCATAACCTTTTGAGATACTTTTCAAGCGGTCGTAAAAGTCTATCACAATTTCGCCAAGAGGCATGTAGTAATGCAATTCTACTCGGTTGCCCGATATGTATTCTTGTTTGATAAGCTCGCCACGTTTGCCCAAGCAAAGCGACATAATCGGTCCGATATAATCGGTAGTGGTAATCACCGATGCCTTGATATAGGGTTCTTCGATGTGGTCGATAAGTGTTGGGTCGGGCATACCACCGGGGTTGTGTACCTCTTTCATATTGCCTTGCTTATCGTAGATATTGTACGACACATTGGGTACGGTGGTTATTACGTTCATATCAAATTCACGGTCCAATCGCTCTTGAATAATTTCCATATGAAGTAATCCAAGAAAACCACAACGGAAACCAAATCCGAGCGCAAGCGATGATTCGGGCTGAAACGTGAGTGAAGCATCATTGAGCTGCAATTTTTCGAGCGATGCACGAAGATCTTCAAAATCTTCGGCTTCGATGGGATAAAGCCCAGCAAACACCATTGGTTTCACCTCTTCAAAACCATCAATCGCCTCTTTGCAGGGATTCACCACGTGGGTGATGGTATCGCCCACTTTCACCTCTTTCGATGTTTTAATGCCCGATATGATATAACCCACATCGCCTGTACGAAGCTCTTTGCGTGGCACCATATCCATTTTGAGCACCCCAATCTCGTCGGCAAGATACTCTTTTCCTGTATTGAAAAATTTCACTTTATCGCCCGAACGAATCACACCATTTTCTATTTTGAAATAGGCGATAATGCCACGGAATGAATTGAATACCGAGTCGAAAATCAATGCTTGTAGCGGTGCATCATCATCTCCTTTGGGCGAAGGGACACGCTCGATGACAGCAGCCAAAATATCTTCTACTCCCATACCAGTTTTGCCCGATGCACGAATAATTTCTTCGCGTTTGCAGCCAAGAAGTTCTACGATTTCATCTTCCACCTCTTCGGGGTTGGCACTTGCCATATCGCATTTGTTGATAATGGGCACGATTTCCAAATCGTGCTCAATAGCCATATAAAGATTTGAGATAGTTTGTGCCTGAACACCTTGCGAAGCATCTACAATAAGAAGCGCACCCTCGCAAGCGGCAATAGAACGAGACACCTCATACGAAAAGTCAACGTGTCCCGGAGTGTCGATAAGATTGAGAATATACTTTTCGCCATTAAAATTGTATTCCATCTGAATGGCGTGGCTCTTGATGGTAATGCCTCGCTCTTTTTCCAAGTCCATATCATCGAGCATTTGTCCCGATGTGACATTGATGGTTTTTGTAAATTCAAGCAATCGGTCGGCAAGAGTTGATTTACCGTGATCGATATGGGCAATGATGCAAAAGTTACGTATATTCTTCATTGTTGTAAATTATATCTATTCAATAATCACCTAATAAGTATTTTCTAAGAAAAGTTTGTTACGCCTTGTTTAATAAACGATAAAAACATCGCAACGGTTCTCTTTTTTTCAAATTAGCGTACAAAGATAATACTAATTTATCGAATCGTGAAATATGCCCCTCACTCCCCCTACGGCGCAAACTGTTAAATCCTTATAATAACATTACAGGAAACAAAAAATGCGTTGTCAACTCTTTGAACAACGCATTTTTTATAAACTCCTTTGTTTTTATGCAAGTATTACAAACAACTCGCCTTCTACTTCGGTAGTTTTGATTTTTTCTTCACGAAGCAACCATCCCAATCCCAAGAATAAATCTTTGTCGATAAGTTTTGTTGCTTTCTTAATCTGCTTAGCAGTAAGTCCTTCTGTTCCATTCAGTGCAACCCAGATTTTACCTGCGGTTTCTCCAGCTTTTTCTTTTAACATTTGCTTCGATTTTTAGTTAGACATAATAACACAAATACCTTACGAAATACAAGGCTTAACTTTTACACATTGCAAATATATAAAAGTTATGTTATAAAACATACATTAATTAAAAAAATATTAGATTTTGTTTAAATTTCATTCAAAAAAAAGAGCTTTTTATGCGCATATTGCTTTCTACGGCATACACAAGCAACTATTTAGACAGAAAATGTTTCAAGCAAAAATACCCTACTAAACCCCACGAAAACACACTACCAACACAAAACAACGCAAAGGCTAAATTGCTTTATTAATATAAAGATGTGGAAGAAAGCTATACCTAAAACGGCCATTCAAAAATACATCATAAATATTGAGCGTTTTATCTTTTGAAACATAGACAGTTAAGAAAAAATCAGCGATTAATCCATAAAAAAAGAGCAGAAAAGATTTGCAAGGTTAAAAACAATCGCATATCTTTGCATCGCATTTGAGAAAAATGAGAGTTCTTTGGAAGTTTGGGTGAGTGGCTGAAACCAGCAGTTTGCTAAACTGCCGTACGGGTAACCGTACCGGGGGTTCGAATCCCCCAGCTTCCGCTCTTTTTTCTTTTCTAAAAACTTCATTTCACTGTTATTCAAAGTCCGAATGTTTTATTCAGTATTCGGTGGATTCGTCTAACGGTTAGGACGTATGCCTCTCACGCATACAATACGAGTTCGATTCTCGTATCCACTACCAATCAAAACCAAGCTGCTTACAAACAAGGTGAGTGGCTTTTTTTATTTTTGCACCCATCCCCCACCCTTTGCAAATAAGGCTCTTTTCAACCATTCACAGTTATCGCGTCAACTATTCACAGTCTATTCGTGAACTATATACATTTCACATCTCAATTATACACAGTTGAAACGAGTTTTTTTATCTGCGAATGAACACTACCGACGAGACTTCTTTTATAAATAGTATGCCCAAAATCTATATCTAAAAAAAGTGGATACACCCAATAGTGCATCCGAGTTTAGACCGACTTATGAATAGAATGATTTTCGAGGTATTCACCCCAGATACGCGCAGCCTCTTCCACCATTTTGGCACAGGGGCGTTTGATGTAATATTGTTCTGTGCGCTCTTCGGGGGTGGCAGAAACAGGTGTTGCAGGCTTCAATCCGAGCAACTCACCACAGTTGATAGAACCATTTCGCTTACGAAACTCCTCAGCAAGCTGTTGCACCAAAGCATAGTTGGCTGCTTTACCTTCCCGATCTGCCCCATCGGTAGCCCCTGTTTGCAAGCCAGCAAGCATAAACAACCCACAAGCTGCCCCACAAGTCTCACGCATCCGTCCGATGCCTCCGCCAAACGAAGATGCCATACGAAAAGCTTGTTCGGGCGTAAACCCATAAATATCGGCATAAGCAGCCACTACCGCTTGCGCACAGTTATACCCACTCTTAAACAGACTAAGCGCGTGTTCTATTCTCTCTTCCATTTCGTTTTCAGTTTTTTGTTGTTACAATTCGTTTTGTGCAAAAGTATTAAAAAGTATCTTTGCAGCATTCTATAAAATCAATCTATTTTACGAAAATGGCATATACATTCGATTTACAACTCCCCCATTATTCTCGTGGATTCCACCTCATCACACGTCACATCACACAGCAGCTTCCCGAACTTCCAGAGCACGGTTTATTGGTTGTTTTCATCAAACACACTTCGGCAGCACTCACCATCAATGAGAATGCCGACCCTGATGTGAGACAAGACTTCCTAAGCTTTTTCAACCGATTGGTGCCCGATGCCGCACCTTACTTCATTCATACACTCGAAGGCCCCGACGATATGAGCGCACACATCAAATCATCGCTATTGGGAAGTTCAATAACAATACCTATCAAAAATCACAAACTGAATTTGGGAACTTGGCAAGGTGTCTACCTATGCGAATTTAGGAATGGAGGCGATTCGCGGAAACTTTCGGTCACTATCATTTAGTTCGTTCGTGGGCAAGCATTGCTTTTTTACGATCCACACCCCATCGGAAACCTCCAAGCGAACCATCCGAACGCACCACACGATGGCAGGGAATAAAGTAAGCCACAGGATTTCGCCCCACAGCATTGCCTACCGCCCTCGACGCACCACCACCAAGAAAAGCTTGAGCTATTGTTCCATAACTGATTGTTGTCCCATAAGGCACATCGAGCAACAATCGCCAGACCTCATATTGAAATGCAGTGGCCTTGACGTGCAACATCACCTCTTGGGGCAGTTCATCCATCCGAAAAAAAGCAGCTATCGCTCGTTCTTGAAAAACATCCGTCTGAGACAGTAGTTGTGATTTTGGAAACATCGTTTCCAACTCGTGCATCATCAGCAAACGATTGCTGTGATAAGAAAAATAACAGACCCCTTCGGATGTAGATGCTACGAGGGCATCACCAAAAAGAGTATCGGCAAATTGATAGTTTACAACGTTTGGAGTATGAGTTATGCGTTTGAGAGTAACAAAACGATTATGGGGTATATTCATTGCGTAAATAAATTAAGCAGAAAATAACAACATTATATTTAACACCGAAACAACAATTGCAATGATATAGAGCACCCAAGTAGTGAATTGGCTGTTCACGTATTTACCCATCACCTTGCGCGAGGATGTAAGCGCAACTTGCAGAAATACCGTGAATGGCAATTGCACACTAAGCACCATCTGAGAGATAATAAGTCCGCGGAAGGGATTGCTCACAAAGAAGATAAGCAGCAATGCCACACACAACGAGATGACAACCCCCACCCAAGAATGACTATCCTTTATATTATATGATTCACCAAAGATGCCCGAAAAAATGGTTCCAGCCGCCATGCCACTGGTAATGGTAGACGAGATGCCCGCCATAAGCAGTGCCAATGCAAAAACAACACCAGCGTGTGTGCCCAACAAAGGATCGAGCAATGACTTGGCTTGTTGCAACTCATCTACTTGAATATGATTCTGATAGAATGTGGCGGCAGCAAGTAATATCATCGCACTATTGATAGCCCAACCTACCATCATCGAAAAAAGCGTGTCGAACATCTCGTATTTCAACACTTTACGAATAGAGCTATCGTCTTGTTTATTATACTCGTGGCTCTGAATCACCTCGGAATGAAGAAATAGATTATGGGGCATCACCACCGCACCCAACACGGACATAATGATAAGCATACTTCCTTTGGGTATTGCTGGCGTAACCCAGCATTTAGCAGCCATAGGCCAATCAATATCTACCAGAAAAAGCTCGTATATAAACGAAAGCCCTATGACCGAAACAAAGGCAATGATGGCCTTCTCTATACGCTTGTATGAATTAGTAAAAAGCATAATAAGCACAAAGGCAGTAGTAAGAATCGAACCCCATACAATGGGTATATCGAGCAGCATTTCCAATGCAATAGCACCACCCAATATTTCGGCAAGCGAAGTAGAAATAGAAGCCATTACCGCTGTGCCAAGAATAGGACGTGACACCCATTTAGGAGTATATTTAGTAGCAGCTTCGGCAAGGCAAAGTCCAGTCACAATACCCAAGTGAGCCACATTGTGTTGCAAAATAATGAGCATCACCGTAGAAAGACTAACCACCCAAAGCAGCGTATAGCCAAACTCCGAACCCGCAGCAAAATTTGAAGCCCAATTGCCAGGATCAATAAAGCCTACCGTCACCAATAACCCCGGGCCGATGTATCTGAATATATCTAACCCACCTAAATAACGCTTATGGTCTTTGCGCTTCAGGTCTTTAAATAGGTTTTGCATAATTATATGTCAATTGTTTAAGTTCATTCACAAAATTACAATTAAAATCAACGTTATAACGTATTTCTATTCACAAAAACAAGAGCATATCACGCTAAATACCTATCAATAGCTAATAATAAACTTATTTACAACAAGATTTTTCATCTCTCTTAAATGAAAATAAATAGATACAAATTTGGAATGTTCACCGCAAAAAAATATCTTTGTGAGTATAATTCATCTTAAATTAAGTAACATACCATGAAAAAACTTCTACTACTGTCTTGCGCGGTAATCACCGTGTTGGGCTCTTGTCAGCAGACTAAACCAGAGGTTTTTGAAATCGCTTCGAAGCAAACCAACCGACAATGTCCGATGATTATTGACGAAGTGACAACACTTGACAGCACACGTTACAACAAAACAAGCAACACTTTTATCTATTACTATACCCTAACTGGAAAAGCTGACAATCCCGATTCTTCGGCAACTATGAGTAAGTATCTACAAGAAAACATCCCCCGTCTTATCAAAACAAGTAAGGAGATGGAGATGTATCGTAAATCTGATGTAACAATTGTGTATGTGTATCTTTCAGAGAAAACAAAAAAAGAGCAACTGTGTTTGACAGTTACTCCCGAAATGTATGAGTGAAACAGATGTATACAAAAACAAAAACGGGGAAACAATGTAATTTGTATCCCCGTTTTTTTATTCTTGCAACTTTTCACAAGTAAATTATCTACATACTTGATTATTCACAGTTTTCAATACTGTTGCTATCATTAAATGGCACATACTCCACAAAAGCCTCCATAGCCTCATAGCTTGCCAATCCCAATTGATCGTATAATGCAGCGGTTCCACGATTACGATCTTCACTTCGTTGCCAAAACAGACGTTCATCGTTGCCCATAAATGGCGCACTCTCCATTTGTGATTGATGCTTCAATATAGAGTTGCGTTTTGCACGAAGTTCTTCAGGACTGATAGGCACCGCCATTTCAATGTTTTCAATTTCCCATTCAGCCCATGCGCCACGATACATCCAAATACGACAATCTTGCAACCATTCAGCATCTTCTTGCTGTTCGAGGTCGATAGCAGCAAACACAGCGTCGGTACAAACTCGATGTGTGCCGTGTGGATCGGCAAGGTCTCCAGCCACAAATATCTGATGTGGCTTCACTTCTCTTAGCAAGTTTCTTACAATTTCCACGTCTGCCTCACTAATAGGATTCTTTTGTATTCTTCCTGTTTCGTAGAATGGAAGATCTAAAAAGTGACAATGATCTAATGGAATATTGTTGTAAGTACAAGCAATTCGTGCTTCCCCTCTTCTAATAAGTCCTTTCAAAGTAAGAATATCGCGCGTATCAAGATCGCCATCTTTCTTTTCACTCAAATACTTACGAATATCGGTATATTTATCATTGATTACTTCATCCTCGCTATTGCAAAATATCTGATTGAATCCATTGATAAAATGCAAGAAACGAATCACCTCTTCATCGCCTACCGCAATATTCCCAGATGTCTGATAAGCAACATGTACATCGTGTTTTTGCTCTACCAATCGACGAATAGTACCACCCATCGAAATCACATCATCATCGGGATGTGGTGAGAATACAACAATACGTTTTGGATATGGCTTGGCACGTTCGGGGCGATATGTGTCATCAGCATTGGGTTTACCACCAGGCCAACCCGTAATTGTATGCTGCAAATCATTGAATATTTTTATATTCACGTTGTATGCCGATCCATAAAGTGCCAATAATTCACTCAATCCATTTTCATTATAATCTTTATTGGTAAGTTTTAAGATTGGTTTTCCTGTTCGTTGACATAACCAAACAATGGCGCTACGAATTAGCTTATCATCCCACTCGCACGAAGTAACCAACCAAGGATGATGAATACGTGTCAAGTGTCCAGCAGCGGAAAGGTCAATAGCTACGTGTGCATTGTTGTGAGTTTGCAAATAAGACGCAGGAATAGTATCTGTAATTTGCCCTTCCACACATTCTTTCACCATTTTCGCTTTATCTTCGCCCCAAGCAAGTAGGTATATCTTTTTAGCAGCCAGAATTGTAGCTACCCCCATCGTAATAGAGCTGATAGGTGTATTCTCGATAGTTCCGAATATTTTTGCAGCTTCGTTTCTCGATGCATTATCAAGAAGAATCAAACGTGTAGTAGAGTTCAGGCGAGAGCCTGGTTCATTGAAGGCGATGTTTCCTACTTTACCGATTCCCAGCAAAACAATATCAACACCACCAAAGCTTTCGATGCGTTGCTCATAGAGGCGACAATATTCAAAGATTGTATCTTTGGCAATAGAGCCATCGGGAGTAAATACATTTTGCTTATCAATATCCACGTGATCGAGAAACATTTCTTTGATTGCGTTGAAGTTGCTATTGATAGCATCCGAGGATAATGGATAATACTCATAGAGACTAAACACTATCACATTGCGAAAACTCAAACCCTCTTCTTGGTGCATTCTGATTAACTCACTATAAACGCCGCGTGGAGAGTTGCCTCCTGGCAAAGCTAAAACGCAAAAACGTCCTGCTTTTTGTTTTTCACGGATTGTCAAAGCTATTTCGCGTGCAATGTGATTAGCACCTTCTTCGGGCGACTCGTAGATATCGGTAGGAATTTTCTCCAAACGAGTCAATACAGATCTTTCAAATGCGTTCTCAGGTCTGTAATAGCGGGGGGAGACTCTGTTGAGAGTGATTTGAGAACTTAAGTTGGTTTTCATAAATTCTGAGTGTTAAATTTTAATTAGATTAAGCCGTTTTCACGCCATTTTAAGAAGGCAAATATACGAAAAGAGCTTTTAACACTACCGACTAATGAGCTATTTTATCAACAGAACGAGTCTATTTTAACGTTTATTTATTCATTCATCAACTGCATTATTACTACATCTACATACCCGTGCTTTGTGCGTAGCCAATCTTGTAGAAGTCCCACACGCATAAATCCACACGAACTGAACAAAGCCACGCTATCTTGATTTTCGATAGAAATATAAGCTGTGAGCGAATGTAAATGCAGGAAATCGAAAGCATAATGACAAAGCAATTGCAACGCTTCGGTTGCATACCCTTCCTTGCGGTAATTTTGGTGCAAAGCTATCCCAACTGAAGCACGCAGATGCAATGGGGCAAAATCACTTAAATCGATTGTACCCAATACAACGTTATCACTTTTGCGCATTATCATCAAGCGAAGTTGTTTGTCGGCAAAGACATCATTCTGGCTTGCTTCAATATATTGCTTTAGCACATAGCGCGAGTAAGGCACAGTAAAGCTACTCACATCCCACATTGTTGGGTCGTTTTCCATTTCGTACATTACACTCAAATCTTCGGGTTCTACGGGACGAAGTATAATACGCTCGTTGTTTAAATAATTAGCTTCCATTTTTGAAAAGACTCAATGAATACGTTTGTATTTGATATAGAAATAACAGAGACCACAAAAATGTTTCCACGCCAAGCGAGAAAATAGTTTTCCTGTGGTAGCACGCCGCCAATAGTGAATGATTGTATATTGTGGCAAATAGATAATTTTAAAACCTTTGTTTGCGATACGCAGACAATAATCTGCATCTTCGGGGCCATAGAAAATCCGTTCATCGAGCATCCCGACCTCATCTGCCACTGTTTTTCTTATCAGTTGGCAAGCTCCAATAACATAGGTAGGCTCAAAAGGCTGATTGATAGGTACAACCGTAAACGAAGAATGTTTGTTTCGGTTTAGCGCATTGCGCATCTTAATCCACACGCTTGGAAAAGCTTTGAAGCTTGCCTGCACTTGTCCTGTTTCATCAACCAGCTTGCAAGCGCAAAGCCCTGTTTGAGGATGAGTAGCCATATAGCTTAACATACCTTCAATAGCCTCATCATTGGCTATCGTGTCGTTGTCGAGTATCAAGATATATTCACCTTGTGCTACTCTCAAACCCTTGTTTCGAGCAGAAGCCACTCCCCTATTATTCTTATTGATAAGCAGTGTCAACGTGGGAAAATGATTTTGAAGAAGCTCCACGGTTCCGTCAACCGAGCCATTATCCACCACAATCACTTCCACATCAGGCTGTGCAATGAAGCTACGCAGCGATTGCAAGCAGGCAAATGTTGTTTCACGCTGATTCCACGTGAGTATAATGATTGACAACCTCTTCATCATAGCCTATCCAAACAGTTTAATCTTCAACGCTTTCAGTGCATAGGTAAATTCTTTCACGCTCGAAAACCTCCTCATTTGAGTGAAAATGAAATGAGGTGAAAAGAAATAGCTTATATTGTTGTAGAATAAAGCACGCTCCATTTCCTTTGAGGTGAGCGATGGAAAATTTAAAATAGACTCACGTTGCACATCGGTAGGCACATAATCGTCGGTGGCTATCCAACCATTTTCTTTGGCGAGCTTATAAAATTCTGTACCCGGAAAAGGTGATACAATATTGAACATCACCTGATCTACTTTCAAAGCCTTGGCTTCACGAAGTGTATGACGTAAAGTCTCCTTGGTTTCGAGTGGACTACTACCTATCAGTATATTGAGCTTTACGGGTACTTTGTATTTTTTCAGTAGATTGATAGCAGTATATATCTGATTGGCAGTAATGCCTTTTTTTATATATTTCAATATCTCTTCATTGAAAGATTCTACACCCAAATCTACATACATACAGCCCGAATCGCCCAACAGTTGAGCGATAGGTTCGGTTATAGCATCTACGCGAGCTTGACATCCCCACAACAAACCTTGTTGTTTCATAATAGAACACAAGGCACGGGTGCGCTCTTCGTTCCAAATAAAGTTATCGTCCATAAATCCCACCGCCTTGTAGCCAGCGTCTTTCAGTTGACGCATTTCGGCTTCCACACTTTCTACTGAACGAAATGAAATGGGAGGCTTCTTGCCAAATTCATTGTGATACTCTATTTCTCGTGCAAAAGTTAGAGAGCTGGGCACACAATAGATGCAACGAAAAGGACAATTGCGAGAAGTGACCGCAGTGGTGTATGGACTTGTTTTCAGTTTTGGGTTGAAGTAATTTCGATGAGCTATGAAATGCCGCGCAGGAAATGGCAACACATCCAACTCTTTCATAAGCGGACGATAAACATTGTTTTTAGGTTTTCCTCCAGAAAGATAAGAAATACCAACTACATTACGCCAATCGCCACCAGCAGCAATACATTTCGTCAGCTCAAGCACCGTCATTTCGGGTTCACCACGCACCACAACATCGCGTTCTGAGTGCAGATAGCGATTGATGAAATAGGTAGCTCCCGGCCCCATAAACACGACATAAGCATCGGGACGTGCATTGCGTATCATCTGCTGTGCCATCACGTCGTTTTCTTGCGAAAGGTTGACACTCCATATATAATATATATCGGTATCGTCGTTTTGCAGATAGCTTACAAAATCTTCGGGTGTTCCCTTGTCGTATACAA
This sequence comes from uncultured Bacteroides sp., assembly GCA_947074275.1. GTDB lineage: Bacteria > Bacteroidota > Bacteroidia > Bacteroidales > Bacteroidaceae > Bacteroides. The sequence continues at coordinate 3,854 of CAMTPA010000055.1, read as the reverse complement.
AGTCGCGATACGTGATGTGCTCAAAACCATTGTTCTCCAAAAGAGCCACCACGGTGAGTTCGTATATATTGGGAGCCAAATACACCACACGAGTGCATCCAGCCGTACGTTCGGCAGGTTTTTTCCCATCAAGTATGGGAGGAATAAGAAAGGTTAACTTCATACGTTTTTGAGGTTGTTTTTATTCTTTTTTCTCTTCTTTGTGTATATGCAGTTCTTTGCGCATTCTATCTTCAGCAGGAATACAAAAAAATGATGCTGTAAGACCCATCAACGCACAAAGCCCCCCGGTACTGCTAAGAGTGAAAAAATAACAAAACAGCCCAGTAAAGGTTACAGCGAGAAGCATAGCCAGTCTGACACCGCTCCACATCACATATTGCGATACAGCTTGTTGTATCTGCAATTCGTCGATACGTCGGCGCAACACAAAGCTAAACAACTTGAGTGAGCAAGGGATAAAAATGGCAGTCACCAAAATAGTAATGACTTCAAAATAATAAACTTGACTAAAATCGTGCGCCATCAACCCCACAGGCAGCACATCCGTTTCGCCCAACACAAACAACAATAAAGTGAGTGTCCAAAAAACAAAGAATGCTGTTTTAAGATTGCGCACGGCAGCTTTTATCTGTTTCTCCATTTTATAAAAAATAAGTCTGTTTTAAATAGTTCCTGTAAATACGGTGCGGTTTACAATGCTTCGCCCAAGTGTCACCTCATCGGTATACTCCAGCTCATCGCCTATGGACACACCACGCGCCAAAATACTCAGTTTCACTCCCAATTTCTCCAATTTGCGATAGATGTAGAAATTGGTTGTATCGCCCTCCATTGTGGTGCTGAGTGCTAAAATCACCTCTTTTATGTCGCCTGCGGATGCTCTATTCACCAAACTTTCTATTTGTAAGTCACCCGGCCCAATGCCATCCATTGGCGAAATCACACCTCCAAGCACGTGATACAAGCCACGAAACTGCTGAGTAGACTCTATTATCATCACATCTCGGATGTTTTCTACCACACAAATCGTAGAAGCATCGCGAGCTGGATTGGCACAAATCTGACATACGTCCGTGTCGGATATATTATGGCATACATTACAATACTTCACCTCGTTGCGCAAACGAATCACCGAACCGCCAAAGGCTTCTACCGTTGCACTATCTTGGCGCAACAAGTGAAGCACCAATCGCAATGCTGTTTTGCGCCCGATACCAGGTAATTTTGAAAATTCGTTGATTGCCTTTTCGAGTAGTGCCGATGGATATTGTTGATTCATAAATCTATAAACTCACCTCTTATTTTATTATGCGCAAAGATACACATTATTTATAGATAGCTGACGGATTAGAAAATAAATAGTACCTTTGCCAAATATCAAACCTTAATATTTGGCAACTTAACTGTGAATAGTTGATTCGCTAAATATTAACATCTCACATATCAAAATCGTATAGTTATTATGGATATAAATAGTGCTGAATTTATCATAAGCAATACCGACGTAAAAAAATGTCCTACTGGCACATTGCCCGAATATGCCTTTATCGGGCGATCCAACGTAGGCAAATCGAGTCTCATCAATATGCTTACAGGCAGAAACAAGTTGGCTCTCACCTCTTCTACGCCAGGAAAAACAATGCTTATCAACCATTTTCTGATCAATAACAGTTGGTACATCGTCGATTTGCCAGGATATGGCTATGCCCGACGCGGACACAAAGGACAAAATCAAATTCGCACAGTGATTGAAGACTATATTTTGGAGCGCGAACAAATGACCAACCTCTTTGTGCTGATAGACAGCAGACACGAGCCTCAGAAGATTGACATTGAGTTTATGGAATGGCTGGGCGAAAACGGCATACCCTTCTCGATTGTTTTTACCAAAGCTGATAAACTAAAAGGTGGCAGGCTGGGCAACAATGTGAACGCTTATATAAGGGAAATGAAAAAACAATGGGAAGAAATTCCACCTTATTTTATCTCTTCATCGGAAAGCAAACTGGGGAAAAATGAAATATTGAAATACATCGAGGAGATAAATAAATCGCTAAGTCAGAATAATATCTAACATATAATTAAAAATTAAAACACTATGAAATTAAACAATTGTACGAGATGGGTATGGCTATTTCTGCTGATGATAGCCACAAATGTGCAAGCACAGTCGCTTGGCGACCTTTTTAATAAAGAAACACTGGGTAAAGTAGTGAACGCTGTGACAGGCGCAAACAACAACGTGCAGCTCGAAGGCACTTGGACTTACAAAGGTTCGGCCATTGAGTTTGTATCAGACAATCTATTGATGAAAGCAGGTGGTGCAGCAGCAGCTTCAGCAGCCGAAAACAAGCTCGACGAACAATTGAGCAAAGTAGGTATCAAACCCGGACAATTATCTTTCACCTTTGCCGCTGACAGCACAATGAGTACAACCGTAGCTGGCAAAACAATGAAAGGCAAATACTCATACAACGCAGAAAGCAAGCAAGTGAAATTACAGTTTGCCCGCTTACTAAACATTGATGCCAAGCTAAACTATACGACAAGCAACATCGACCTATTGTTCAATTCCGACAAATTATTGAAGTTAATCGTTTTCTTATCAAAACAAACCAGCAATTCTACTTTACAAGCTATCAGTTCCGTTGCCGATAGCTACGATGGAATGATGGTAGGGTTGGAACTCGAAAAGCTGTAATATCGGAGAAGCTCCCCATAGATAAAAGGCCGCTCGTAATTGTTATTATTTATTCACATACATATTAACAACATCAAGCGGCCTATAAGGATCACTTCCTTACATCCAAAGCTATTTATGAGCAAATAGTTGCTATTGCGAAGCCTATAATTTATCTTTGAACAAAATATACCGAATGTTATGATGCCACTTCTGTACATACTCATTTCATTGGCTCTAATGCCATTTTTCACCAGTGGCCGTGCACCTATAGAAAAGGTCATTTTCTTGCTGCTTAGCATCGGTTTGACTCCTCTATTGGGTATACCCATCTACATCTACATCCGTCGTCACTGAGTTGTATTTACTTTCAAATTAGTATCTTTGAGCTATTGACAACATCTATGGAGATTCTCAAAAATCACAGCTTTTAGTTGTGATTTACTTTCAAATTAGTATCTTTGAGCTATTGACAACATCCTTAAGGCTGACGACATCCGACATCAAGTGTTGTGATTTACTTTCAAATTAGTATCTTTGAGCTATTGACAACATCTGAAGCTGGGTTTTCTTTTAAAGAGATAGCGTTGTGATTTACTTTCAAATTAGTATCTTTGAGCTATTGACAACATCTGGTAGCTTGGCGAAATATTTGCACTTTCGTTGTGATTTACTTTCAAATTAGTATCTTTGAGCTATTGACAACATCTACAAAGTATGAATTTTATGATAAAAATAAGTTGTGATTTACTTTCAAATTAGTATCTTTGAGCTATTGACAACATCCGTAGAGGATAAATTACCGCCGCAGAATGGGTTGTGATTTACTTTCAAATTAGTATCTTTGAGCTATTGACAACATCAGCGTGGGGTTGTGTCAAAAAAAACAACTCGTTGTGATTTACTTTCAAATTAGTATCTTTGAGCTATTGACAACATCTATAAATTAATTAGATATAGTTTAGATACAGTTGTGATTTACTTTCAAATTAGTATCTTTGAGCTATTGACAACATCGTTATGTAGTTGATACCTTGCAGACTTCTAGTTGTGATTTACTTTCAAATTAGTATCTTTGAGCTATTGACAACATCAATATTGATAAAAACAATATTACTGATGAAGTTGTGATTTACTTTCAAATTAGTATCTTTGAGCTATTGACAACATC
>CAMTPA010000054.1 GCA_947074275.1 uncultured Bacteroides sp. | reverse complement strand
TCATTGAATAAAACGACCTTATAAAATAATTGTATTATGAGAAAAGAGAGTATGCTGCTAATCGCAATTTTGTCATTGTCTTTTTGCTATCTTACTAATTTGAATGCACAAAGCAAGAAGAAACAAATACCCACATTTACCCAGTTTACATACCAGGGGAATGACCGAGTTTACAAAGAAAACCCACTCCGGGAAAATGAGTTCTACACTCCCATTATGCAAGGATGTTATCCCGACCCCAGCATTACTCGCAAAGGAGATGATTATTACTTGGTAAACTCCTCATTCGCTTTTTACCCTGGAGTACCCATTTTTCACAGCAAAGATTTGGTAAATTGGACACAAATAGGCAATGTGCTCGACAGAGATTCGCAGCTGAAAATGGAAAATCTGAAGATAAGTGAAGGTATCTATGCGCCCGACATTGTGTACAATCCACACAACGATACTTTTTATATGATAACAACACACATTGGTGGAGATATGGGCAATATGGTGGTGAAAACCAAAGACCCTATGCAAGGATGGAGCGACCCTATTAAGCTCGATTTTGGAGGCATAGATCCTGCTTTATTTTTCGACACTGATGGCAAAGCGTATGTAGTACACAACGATGCACCAACAACGGCTCTCTACGAGGGGCATCGTGTGATTAAAATTTGGGAATATGACGTGGAGAACGACCAAGTGATAACAGGCAGCGATGAAGTGATTGTAGACGGAGGGGTTGATATTGAGCAAAAACCTATCTGGATTGAAGGGCCACATATCTATAAAAAGAACGATAAATATTATTTAATGTGTGCAGAAGGGGGAACAGGCGACTGGCATAGTGAAGTAGTTTTTGTAAGCGACCACCCGAAAGGGTCTTATACTCCTGCTGCCAACAACCCCATCTTGTCGCAACGATACTTGATGAAAGAGAGAGACAACAAAGTGGACTGGGCTGGACACGCAGACCTCATTGAGACACCCGATGGTTCGTATTACGGTGTTTTCTTGGGTGTGCGTCCCAACAGCAAAGGATATGTGAACACAGGACGCGAAACATTTATGCTACCCGTGGAATGGGATGGAGAGTTTCCTGTTTTTGTAAATGGCCTAATTCCATTAAGCCCTAAACAAAATACTCCAAAAGGTGTACAAAACTGGACTGGGCAAGAGGGTTATTTCCTTAATGGAAACTTCACTTTTACCGACAGCTTTGCATCGCCTCAATTAAATCATCGTTGGATTGCCGTGAGAGGAATGCGTGAGACATTTGCTAAACCCACAAAAAACGGCTTACAAATTACTCCACTACCCGTCAACGCTTCTGAACGTAAGCCCATTGCTGCCTTGTTTCATCGCCAGCAGCACAAAACATTTACTACCTCCACCACCCTCTTTTACCTACCTGCCTCAGAACAAGATTTAGCTGGCATCATCTGCTATCAAAACGAAGATTACAATTATGTATTTGGCATAACCAAAGAAGGACAACAAAATTGTCTTGTGCTTCAAAAGAACGAAAATGGCATTGTAAGCACCGTGGCAAAAACAGCCATTACACTCAATGCACCTATCCTATTGCAAGTAGATGCGGATGAGGATGATTATCGTTTTAACTATGCCATAGGCGACACGTCGCTACAAAACTTAGGAGGCACTGTATCAGGCGATATTCTTTCGACCAATAAAGCTGGTGGATTTACAGGTAGCCTCATCGGATTATATGCTACCTCAATGCGAAGTAAATAGAATAAAAAACAGTGTTTACAGAAGTCATTGCCGACCTCTGTAAACACTGTTTTTCGTAGATTTATCGACTCGGTTAAATGGTATTTAAACACTGGTAAAAGCATTGAACCCACCATCGATAGCAAGCGATGTGCCCGTGATGAAGCTTGCTGCATCGCTACAAAGAAATTGCACAGCTCCATTCAATTCACTAATGTCGCCAAAACGACGCATTGGGGTTTTGGCTATTACCTTTTGACTGCGTTCGGTCAAACTGCCATCGGGATTGATGAGCACTGCACGATTTTGATTGCCAATGAAAAAGCCAGGTGCAATGGCATTTACACGAATTTTATCGCCAAACTTCAATGCCATTTCGGTGGCGAGCCATTTAGTGAATATCTCAATACCACTTTTGGCTACCGAATAGCCAGGAACACGGGTTATGGCTTGAAAAGATGCCATAGAGGAGACATTCACAATACTGCCTTTGCCTTGATGTGCCATCAACTCACCAAACACCATACAAGGATAAACCGTACCATTTAGATTGAGGTCGACCACCTTATCAAAATCTTCTACTTTCATATCGAAGAAGGTTTGTTCGGTAGTTAATGTGCCTCCAGGTATATTTCCGCCTGCGGCATTGACTAAAATATCAATCGTTCCCCACAATTCCACCACATCTTCGCGCACTCTTTTCAATTCTGCTATATCGAGCACATTACAAGCTGTTCCTTTTACTTCACCCAATGGTTGCAACTCTTCCAATGCTTTATTTACACGCTCTTGATGAGCACCTATTATGTAAACTTTTGCACCCGATTGAAGAAAACCACGAGCAATGTTGCTACCCAACACACCCGACCCGCCTGTTATAATAGCTACCCTACCAGCTATGCTAAACATTTCATTCATAAGTTTTTTGTGTTAATCGTTAGTTTTATCTTTAATCACCGCCATCATTCCTTCTACTTGTGCCAATGCCAACATACGCCCGTGAAACGAGTAACCGGGGTTGTACCCTTTATTGGCATCATCAAGCATCAACCGCCCGTGATCTATCCGCATAGGCACATCAGGGTTCTCTTTCTCAAATACACGAATCACCTCTATCAGCTTCTTGTTGAGATGAGAGACCTCCATAAAATTCCCATCGGGAGTAGCTCCCGTATAACGCAAATGCACAAAGTGAGAGCGGTGCGCGAAGCGTCGCGCCATTTCGGGCACATCGTTATTGATACCTGCACTGAGCGACCCGGCACAAAAAGTAAAGCCATTCAAAGGGTTGTCTACCGCATTGAGCAGCCAATTGACATCAACAGCATCGGTAACAATACGCGGCAATCCCAAAACTTGAAACGGTGGATCATCAGGATGAATACACATCTTAATGCCATATTTTTGGCAAATAGGCATTATCGCTGCAAGAAAGTAAACCAAATTTTGTCGCAATTGATTGCGATCAATGCCTTCGTATCGCTCCAGTAGTTTTTTGAATAATGCCACAGGATGACGATCACCTTCTTTAATATTACCATTGATAAAACCTTGTGTCTTGACAATAATCGTATCAATCAACTCTTCTTTTTCGCTATCGGTAATGATGGTTGCCAATTGTTCCACCTGCTCTATCTCGTGAGGCGTGTAATCTTTGAAAGCATCTTCACGTTTCAAGATGTAACAATCGAAGTAGGCAAATTTCACTTTATCAAAATAAAGAGTCTGTGTGCCATCACTCAATGTGTAGCAAAGATCGGTACGAATCCAATCGATCACAGGCATAAAGTTGTAGCAAACAGTGGTAACACCCGATTTGCCTAAATTTTCAAGGCTTTCGATGTAGTTGGCTATCAAACAATCTCGTTCATCACCACCATATTTGATAGCTTCGCTCACTGGCAAGCTTTCTACTACCGACCAACGAAGTCCGAAAGACTCTATGTATTTTTTTAGTTCTGCAATCTGTTCTACACTCCATATTTCACCATTGGGCACATCGTGCAAAGCCGTAACAACACCCTCCACCCCAATCTGCTTTAGCATATCGAGGGTTATCTTATCGTTTTTGCCAAACCATCTCCAAGTCTTTTCCATATTTCAATGTTGTTATTTAAACCCGTGAGGAGCATTTTCGTGATTGTCTATATTCAGTTTAAATCTCTTCATCTCTTCCAATTCATAGACTGGACGTTCCAATTCATATGGAATGGGCATTTCAGAGAATTGCTGAAAATAGAGCAAACAAGCATCGCGCCACCACATCGCATCCAAAGCCTGTATCTTCAAACGCAATTGTACATCGTTAAATGTTTCACTATCTACATAAGTTTGCATCTTATCCCACGTTTGCTGAAAGCCACGAGCTTGTTGCACACCCTCATCAAACTTATAGCATAACTCTTCCCAAAGCGTCTTACCACTTTTCATTCGATGCGTCCAAGGCACGTGGTGAAACCAAAGAATATACTCTTCGGGACACGTTTTTATGTTGTCATACAAACGGGCAAGGCTATCAGGGTATTGTGCCGTAGCGTTGCTTCCTGTGCTACTGCGATCGAAACCCAATCCTTCTTTGTCGGCTCTATGATAATAAGTAGGAAGCCAATCGGGACGAGCACCAGGCACATCGCACCACGGTTCTGGACCATAATGATGCCCAAAAGCAAACGTGTGATGCAGGCCAAGCGGCATCATATAGTTGACAACCGCTTCACGGCTTTCGAGCATCATCTCTTTAACAGGATCAACAAAAGCCGAATCTGTATTAAAAGTTTGCTTCAGCCATTCGTCTGCAATCATCTCCGAAGTAAGATAAGGATTCCAAGCCAAACGTCCAAAAGCATACCAATTGGCTTGTCCAAATGGATGTCCTGTCCAGTTGGCATCCGTACCGATGTTTGCCACTCCCGACAATGCTTTCTGCGATGTTGGGTTAACCAATCCATTAAATTCTTCCCACATAGGAGCTAAGTAGGCCAAGTGGTTGGCGTGTCCCAAATACTCTTGTGTGATTTGAAATTCGGGCATTGTCTCGGTATGCTGCATTGCACCAAACAATGGTGTATAGGGTTCGCGAGGTTGAAAATCGACAGGACCATTTTTTACTTGTAAAATCACGTTATTGCGAAACTGACCATCTAAAGGATAAAATTCCAAATAGGCTTGCTTGGCACGGTCGGCATCTTCGGGGCTATACACAAAGGTGCGCCACATCACTTTCCCTCCGTATGGTTTCAAAGCATCGGCAAGCATATTGGCACCTTCGGCGTGTGTACGGTTGTAATCGCCAGGCCCAGGTTGACCTTCCGAATTGGCCTTCACTAAAAAACCACCAAAATCGGGTATCAATTGATATATCTCTTTTGCTTTCTCTTTCCACCAACGATTCACCTCTTTATTTTGTGAATCGGCAGTAGAAAGACCTCCAATCACCATAGGTGAAGCAAAGTTTACCGACAAGTAAACTTGAATACCATAGGGGCGAAAAATATCCGCCAACGTCTTCACTTTTTGTAAATAAGCGGCAGAAAGTATTTCGGGAGAAGCATTCACATTGTTGAGCACGGTGGCATTGATACCAATCGAAGCATTCGCTCGTGCATAGGCCTCATAACGAGTAGACACCGTATCGGGCAACTCTTCCCATTGCCAAAGTGAGCGTCCAGCATAGCCACGCTCTACCGATCCATCTAAATTATCCCAATGATTCAAGATACGAGTGTCGTAAAATGGATTTTCAATCACTTCGTCCAACAAAGGTTGTCCCATTGCTTGCTGACGCAATAAATAATATGCGCCATAGAGCAATCCTACGTCCGAGGGGGAAGACACAAGAAGTTGTTCTCCATTTTTGCGGATTAAGAATCCTTCCTTATTCAGTCGTTTGTCTTTTTGTTTTTTCAGCACAATCGCTTCACCACTCCAAGCATCTTGCAGCTCTTTAATGGCCAATATCAAAGTAGGAGATACACTTTTATCTGTTGTAGACACCTGCGCATTCTTTCCTGTTTGTTGTTTCAACCAAAGACGACTTCCGTCATCGGCTTTGATGCCAATGACGGAAGCACATACCATAATGCATACCAAAAAAAGCTTTTTCATTCGTCTTGTCCGTTTATCGTTACAATCTGTCCATTATCATCGTAATGCAATTCACAAACCTTTAGACTACGTAGCCAAGTTTTTCCTTGCGAAGGCACACAGTCGTGATGAAACAGATACCATTTTCCTTTAAACTCTACAATGCAATGATGAGTAGTCCATCCCAACACAGGAGTAAGTATCATCCCTTGATAGGTAAAAGGCCCGTAAGGGTTATCACTAATGGCATAGCAAAGCTTATGGGTATCACCTGTGGAGTAAGAGAAATAATAAGTATTATTATACTTGTGCATCCACGATGCTTCAAAGAAGCGACGTTCATTATCGCCAGCTGTGAGTGGTTTGCCTTCTTCGTCCAACACAACAATGGGGCGAGGTTCTTCGGCAAATTGAAGCATATCTTCGCTCAATCGAACCATCCTTGCTGGGATAGCTGCCTCATCATCCGCTGGAAATGTGGCACACTCTAAGGCTTTATTATCGCAATAACGTTGAAGCTGTCCGCCCCAAAGCCCACCAAAATACATATAATAATCGTCGCCCTCCTTAAACACTGCTGGGTCTATACTGTAACTACCTCTTATAGGGTCGGGTTGTGGTGTAAAAGGCCCCTCAGGTTTATCGGCAATAGCTACTCCCATTCTGAAAATATCATTTTTATCTTTTAGAGGAAAGTACATATAATACTTACCCTCTTTGCAAGCCACATCACAGTCCCACAGCTGACGACCCGCCCACGGAATATCTTCGACTGTCAACACTATGCCGTGGTCTACAATCTCGCCATTCATTATATCATCGGTAGAATACACGTGGTAATCTTTCATATTAAAATGATCTCCGTTGTCATTCTCTTCTATTCCGCTTTCCCAGTCGTGCGATGGGTAGATGTAGACACGATCATTAAAAATATGTACAGAAGGGTCAGCCATATAATCACCTGGTACTAAATATCTTTTTTCAGTTTTCATTTTCTCATTTATTTAATGGTTAATTGTTATTTCTTTCTATTATTTCTACCACGAAGGGTTTTGGTTCATAATTACGATCGAAAAGTAATGGATAATCCGTACGACCAAGAATTGGCCAATTATTCAACCAAGAATCCCCATCAGTCACTCCCCACATAGTTACTCTTGTGATTCCATCTTTTTGTCGCATAAACATATCAAAAAAGGATTTCATCCAATTATTCCATTGTTCGGAAACCTCTTCGGGCAAAGAATTGGCATAAGGATTCACTGCGTCTCTTCCATCTTCGCGAGCCGATATTTCGGCACCTTGTGCATTGCGTGGCAACAACGCCATATCAAACTCGGTAAACATAACCTTTGTGCCCACTTCATTGAATTTCACAACACTCTCTTCAACCTGTTCTACAGTAGGGCCACCCATCACGTAGTGTCCTTGCATACCCACGGCATCAATCCGCAGTCCTTTTTCTTTCAGCTCACTCACCAACTTGATAACTCCTTCTCTACGTCCTGGCAAAAACATTGAGTAATCATTGTAATAAAGTTCAGCATCAGGATCGGCTTCGTGTGCATACTGAAAAGCAAGCGGAATGTATTCCTCGCCCAATATTTCGTAGAATTTTGAATTGCGGTAAGAGCCATCATCCAAAATACCTTCATTTACTACATCCCAACCGTGAATACGGCCTTTGTAACGGCCTACAATGGTGTGGATATGATCTTTCATACGCTGTTTCAACACATCGGGGGATACGTTGTTTCCATTTTCGTCCACACAAAACCAAGGTGATAATTGAGAATGCCATATTAAGCAATGTCCTATGATATTCATACCACGTTCTTCACCAAATGCAACAAAGGCATCAGCAGATTCAAAATTATATACATCTTCTTTGGGGTGAATGGTTTCACTTTTCATACAGTCTTCGGCTACAATCGAATTGAAATGATTTTCGATTACAGCCACTGCTTGCGAGTCTCTTCCCGCCACTTGATTAGTATTCAACGCTGCCCCAATCAAAAACGCATCGGACACAGCATTTTTCAACGAAGGTTCGCTGTTTTGTTTTGAATTTTGATTGCAAGCAATGCAAAAGGTGGCGGCCAACGCCATTGTTGTGATTGTCTTAATTCTCATCATTGTGTTAGTTAATTTGCAGTTTCAATATTTCATTTAGAATATTCTAAAATATAGTTGTTCTTATTTTATTTGTCAACTATCCACAGGTAACACGCCAAATGTGAACAATCAATCTGTTACTTGTAAACAGTTGACAAATGGAGTTATAACTATCTGTTTTTCTAATAATAATTAGTAATCAGAACCTTTTCTACGTTCGCTAAGCTCAGCTTGCATCTTCTCATTCATCTCTTTGGTGATAGGATAGTAATAGAGTGCTATTACGCCGATGAAGAAACAAATAGCTGGGATAATGCTTGATGATAACATAATGCCCGTAATAGCTGAATTTGGTTGCTCTGCTCCAGCTCCCGAAACGTAGCCAAAACCAGAAAGCAAGAACCCTAAAATAGCACCACCAATGCCCAGACCTGCTTTTAGCGCAAATACAATACCTGCAAATACAAAACCCGTAGCACGACGGTAATTGACATATTCTGAATAGTCTGCCACGTCGGCAATCATTGCCCAAAGCAAAGGTATAGTAGGTGCATAAGCCAAACTCTTCAATACATTCAAAAGAAACATCGTTTCAATATCTGTTTCATTAGGAAAGTAGAACATCGCTGTGAAAAGAGCTGTGAGTGCAAGACAAACAATAAAGACCTTCTTTTTGCCAAAACGATTTGCTAAATAGCGCGATAGAACAATTACACCTACAAACTGCACCAAAGCTCCCAACATATTGAAAAGTCCAAAACCAACTTCGTAGGCACCTTCGGGGCTTGTTACAATAAGCCCGAACGCATTTAATATAGAATATCCAATGCCTGAGCTTGGCTCGGTAGCCACCAAACCAAATTTACCTAAGAACACAAAGAGAGCACCTGTATCTACATAGTTTTCAAAATAGAAGTTCATCGCACTACCCCACATAGCAAGCGTAGTAAATATAAACAGAGTAAGAATAAACATAGCACGCCACGGAATGCTTTTAAAAATATCCTTTATATCTTGTTTGGTATCGGTTTTTTGAGTAGCAGGCGGTGTGATGCGCTCACGGCTCGAAAAGAAGGTGATAACCAAAAACACAAAACCAATGGCAGCGAAGAGAGAAATAGTACAAAGCCAACCGTGATTTTTATCGCCACTTGCACCAGCAAACTTGCTTACCAAAGGTAGCGTAAGTCCTTGCACAATGAACTGTGCCACCGTAGCTGCAATAAAGCGAATGGATGTGATGCTGGTACGTTCCTTGATGTCGCTTGTCATTACACCACCCAATGAGGCATAAGGCGTGTTATTGAACGAATAAAGTGTCATCAATAAGGTATAGGAGATTGTTGCATAGAGTGCCACCATTCCTTTTTCTTCGATTCCTGGATTGTAGAATGCCAACACATAGAATACCATAAAAGGCAATGCCGTCCACAGCACCCACGGGCGATATTTACCCCAGCGCGACTTAGTGCGATCGGACAAAAGCCCTACGGTAGGATCGATAAAAGCATCGACAATGCGTGCCACCAACATCACCGTACCAGCAATGGCTCCTTCCAACCCAAATACATCGGTATAAAATTTTGTTTGATAAATCATCATCATCTGGAACACAAAGTTCGCAGAACAATCCCCTAAACTGTAGCCTATCTTCTCGGCTAAAGACACTTTTTGACTGAGCGTGTTCATATCTATTCTTCTTTATATTTATTTTTTCTTTTTTGAATTGCTTTTTGTTTGCATATCTTTCCAAGCACAATCAGCAGCCCTGTTGGCTACTGTCTTTTTATCCAATGGATGAATATCATTCCATTCGCCCAAATCGCTATTTTTAATCAGCTCTGTTTTGTAATTCTTAGCAGCTACTTGCGCTTGTGTTTGTCTAAACTCCGCCCAAGCAGGTCGTTCTGGATTATCAGGTGCTAAAAAGTCAGCAATTTCAATGATATAAAAAGGTAGTTCTTGGTCGGCAAACGTATTGCGCCAATCAGCTATCATAGACGAAAGCATATCAACATACTCATTGCGCTTGCTTACATTCGATTCTCCCTGATACCAAATTACCCCATTAAATGCCAAGTTTCTCAACGGAGCAATCATTGCATTGTAAAGTCCTATCGGCTTGTAATTGAAAAAAGTGGAAGATGGAGCTTGTGGCATAGCACTACCTACTTGATGCTTCCAATTGCCCTCTAAACTAACTTCACCGTCACCACTAATTAGTTTATAAGGTTTTTCTTTCACGAAGTGAGGATAGCCACCGTTGCTAATCAAGCGAACAGTCACATTATTTTCGCCTGATTTCAACACACCAGCAGGTACTTTATAAATTCGTGGGGGATATTGATAAGAGGTAGTGCCCACAAAAACGCCATTGACAAAAACCGAATCGGCATCTACGACACAACCCAAGCGAAGAGTGGCTTCCTTTCCATTCCAAGTCTCTGGCACTACAACTGTTTTGCGAAACCAATGAGAGCCATTAATGGGATTCAATCCATTACTACCCCAGCCTGTCGAAAATAGATCGACCGTTTGCCATCCACTATCATCAAAATCAGACGCATACCACAACGGTTGTTCGTGCAATCCATTATCGCCTTTATAAAGAGCTACGTTCCAGCGATGAGCATCTTCTTTTTCGAGTTGTTTGATTCGTTGAACATAATCATCATTTTCGTAACGCCATTTATCGTGCAAATATTTTGGATATGGTTGCATAGCCTCTTCACTCATCCACGATTCAACAGGTGTTCCACCCCAGCTGGCATTGATAATGCCAACAGGAACATTCGTTTTATCATACATTGCTTTTGCAAAAAAATAGGCCAATGCCGAATAATTCATCACATCCTGTTTGGTAACCGCTTGCCATTGAACAGCCGATACATCAGTTTGGGGCGCTTTAAAATTATAAGTATTGGGCATTTTAATATGGCGAATCATTTTATTCTCATAATCATTGATTTCATCGGCAAACATATCCATTACCCGACGTACAGGCAATTCCATATTAGATTGTCCCGAACAAAGCCACACATCACCAAACAAAACATCATTCAATGCAATGTCATTGACTTGAATGGAATAAGGACCTCCAGCCTTTTGTGCTGGTAATGCAATCTTCCAATCCCCTTTTTCATCGGCTATGGTTTGATAGTTTTTTTTCAAAAACACAATTTCTACCTTTTCACCCGGATCTGCTACTCCCCAAATTATCGCAGGACGCTCTCGTTGTAGCACCATTCCATCCGAAAAAAAGGCAGGCAGTTTTACTTTCGCAACAAGCGGTATGCAACAAAAGCAAAACAGCACTGTCACACCTAATCTAACCTTATCAACTAACTCAATTTTCATAATATATTTTCTATTTATATTCGTACAATTTTACATATAGTGTTTTATAATCTCCTACCGAAATGCGCACGTGTCGTCCTTGATGTGTTTGATCACCATTCATTCGACGAACATAAACAAGCGTTCCATCACTATTCACTTTCATTTCATCGACTGAGCCAATGCCAACTCTTGACTTATTATTCCATTTTTTCTCTTTTTTCGTATCATCACCAACAGGAGTACCTTCTTGCAAAAAACCATCTTCACCAAGCGATTGATTATTGAATGAATTGTTCTCTTCTTTTTCAAACTCTACCACAATCCCATTACCGGCTATAATATACTCATAGGGAGCTATCTTTAAAATAATCCCTCCACCCTCGGGCCACACACTTCCATCTTTAGCACGAGAATCCCACGGTAAAGTAAAATTGTGCCGACAAGTAATCTTCAACCCGTCTTGCAAAATAACTCTCTCCTTATTTTCTTGGTCGAACAACAAACCATTCATTATTCCCTTGCCTTGATAATGTGTCAGCAAAGGCATTATTTCGTTCAGTTTGACATACCCTTTCACAAAAGATGACTCTGAAGAGTCGGAACAATCTTCAATAGAAAAAGGGCTAAAACCAATTGCATCGTGTTCGCCAAAGATGTAAAAAGCTCTCACACCATTGTTCTCGGTTGCTTTGCTCTCGGGAATAAACAATGGATTGTTGGGTAGCTTATATTGTGCAGTCCAATCCACAAAACCATTATCATATAGATCGGGAGCTAAAAAGTCAATATTGGGAGCACCACAATGCCAAATATCAATCAAATGAGCTAACGGGCCAGCCGATGGATATTCGCCAGGTTTGCGATTTCTACTATTCATAGCAGCATTTACAAAAAGCGGCACATTGTAAATTTCTCTTGCCGATTGCGCCATCTTATCCACGTAGCTGGCATAATGCCACGCCATAAAAAGCTCATCGGTATAAATATCATTTCCAAATACTTCTTGCCAAGTGCCTTGAGTGCGATATTTACTTTTCTGCCATTTCTCAAGCATCTTAGGATGTAGATTATCTTTATTGATTTGAAGATACTCCATCAATTCCATAGGCACAGAAGCATTAAATAAAGCATTTGCCTGTTTTGAATAGTCGCGTGCCTCTTCGAGCATACCTATTTCATTTTCTATTTGTATCATTATGACAGTACCTTCCTCTTTATCAATGGATGCAATGCGATTCAGCCATTGAGAAAAAGCACGGTTATCTGCTTGAAATACATTTTCGGAAAATGCACTGGCAATCTCAAGTGGTTTGCCATTTTTGGTGTGCGCACGTGGATATTTCTCAAAATCAGCTTTAAACCAAAGCGGCGCATAGCAACTCATTGAGTTTTTCCACGCACCAAACCATAAAAACACAACTTTGAGATTATTTTGACGAGCTTGCTGAATAATCTTATCTGTCAATGTAAAATCGAACTCACCTTCTACTGGTTCTATCAAATCCCAATATGCAGGCACTAAAACGGTGTTTAAACCCATACACTCTAATTTTGGAAAGATGCGTTCAACATCTTCAATTGATGAAGCAGACGAATTGCCCAACTCACCCCCCAAGACTAAAAAAGGAGTTCCATCGATTAATAATTGAGTTGCTGTGCCTTGTTTTTGCAATGTACTTTTTTGTGCAAAAGAGACTTGTGCAATCAATAAAATAGTAGCAAATAGAATGAGATAGTTTTTCATTATTTGTTCAAGAGTTTATTATGGTGTTTTTCATACTGTTTTTAGAAAAGAGCTTGGCAAGCTATCACCCTCGCCAAGTCTCTTTCATTCATAAATCAACAAAATTCACTTACTCTTTATTCCAGTAAGTACCATCAAAATCTGTACTAATATCATATCCTGCTATTCCATCACAAACGGCTTTATAAGCGTGTTTGCGTCCGTAGCCTGAATCAAATATATTAGGTGCATCACCACTCAGCCAATATTCGTGCTCACGTTTATGATCGGTCAACGACCAAATAGTAATACCTGATTGTTGAGTTTGTGGAACATTCTCTTTATACGAATCAAAAATCATTTGATAAGCATCGGCTTGTGCAGCTAATTGATCGGTAGATGGAGTGGTTGTTCCAACTTGTACATCCAATTCTGTCACACGAATCAACTTGCCCGTTTGAGCCATTGTTCTAAACATTGCATCCACCTCTTCTTTGGTAATGCTCGAAGAGACGTGCATTTGCGTACCAATCCCATCAACAACCTGTCCATTTTGCTCAATGTATTTCACAAAGTCAATCAATGTAGCCAGCTTATTCGGATTAGTTTCAAGATTATAATCGTTCACATAAAGCACCGCATTTGCTGGAGCATATTTGCGTGCATACTCAAACGCTTTCACTGCATACTCTTTGCCGATATAATATCCCCAATAGAAATGATCGTCTGCCCAGTTCAGATTTAATCCAGAAGTTGGATCTTCAACAGGAGCCAGGTCGGGAGCATCGTCACCATTGCTCATAAAGTTGCCTCCAATGCCACGCCATTGACAATTATCATCAATTGGTTCATTGATTACATCCCATTCGGTAACACGTCCGTCGCAATGTTCCAGCATACCTTTAATCCACGATTCCATTGCGCCCAATAATGCTTCTTTTTTCTCTTCAGCAGTTTTAAATTTATAAGTAATATCACCAGCCGCACGAGTAGACACGCGAGTCACAGGAGATTCTGTATCTTTTTTCTCACCAAATTTGATATTATCGATATAATAAGTACCTGCTACTTTACCAAAATTGATGCAAAGGCGCGATTGTTCTTCTTTCGTTACTGTAAACTCTTCTTCAAAAGGAATCCAAGTGTCAACAACAGTAGTAATACTTCTGTATCCTTCTCCATCGTAAGTACTTGGGTTCTGAACTTGGAATGTCAAATCAGGATTTTCTACAGTAGCTTTAATCATCGCTTGATACACGTAGGTTTTACCTACCGTCAAAGCTTCTGGCAATGTGTAGGCAGCTTGAGCATCCCAAGAATTTCCATCCGTAGGATTAACCATTACCATACAATAATCGCTATTATAGCCTTCACCCAATTCTGAAATATCACGAGTAGAGCTATTACCCCAACCGCCCCAGGAGTTAAGTGTTCCATCTTCGAACTTACCATTCTCACCAAGAATATTTATCATCTTCTCTTCGATTTTCTTTCCGAATTTGAAGTCATCAATAAAATAATCGGCTCCTACTTTTCCGAAATTAATAAGAATACGGTTCACATCATCGTAGCTTATAGTAAACTCGTGTTGACACAATATCCACTCTGTGCCTACACTAAAGGTATTGTACCCTTCTTGGCTTCCATAAGTAGAACCATTTTGCACTTGCACCTGCAATTGTCCTGCACTCGAATTGGATCGTGCCATAAATTGAAAAACATAAGTAGTGCCAGCAGCCAAATAATCATCGAACGTCACAGCTGCTTGAGCATCCCACATATTGCCATCTTTAGGATTAGATAATAACATAGCATAACCACCGTTGTATCCTTCACCATCAGCCGATAAGGTTTTAGAGGGGCTATTACCTCCCCAGCATCCCCACGGGTTGGTCGTTCCATTTTCAAAATCAGAGTTACCAACCACATTCTCACATACATCATCATCGCCAGTTTCCACAATCACTTCGGGAGAAATCAATGTTTTCAAGTAAGCTTGTTTCTGTTGGGTATGCCAAAGAAAATTGTGTCCATACACCTTCATATCCGCAGGGACTGCTGCCAAGAAATTATCTATTGTAGTGAAGTTTAAACTACCATCATTTTTTACTACCGACGAATGCTTCATCGCATTTCCAGTAGTTATCATCTGGAAATTTTCATTAGCAACCTGTCTATATTCAGCATCACTTATGTAGAGATCAGCACCTAAACCAATCCCTATTGTAGCATAAGGCATATGTTTCTGAACATAATTTTTTATATAATCGTAGTTCGCAATCTTCTCTGCCAATGCCAGTGGAATCTCTGATAATGTCACATCACCGTGACCATCTGGTGTTCCCCACTCCATTTTATCATCATCGCAACTGCCCAATGTTAATGCGCAAGCCATTGCTGGGAGAATAAATTTATATAGTTTCATATCATTATCATTTTTGAATTATTACTTTATTCAGCCTCTTCATCGTTGAAGTCTGAGATTGAAACAGTAGCACAAGGCACTACACGCCAATTGTCCAAATAAATTCTGGGTGCGCAAGTCACCGCCGAAACGTCCAATCCTTGATAAGTGAAGTCGGTATTCACGAAACCCATCCCAAAGTTTTTGTAGGTAGCTGCATTGCGTTCATCAACCACTGTTTGGAACGTAGGATCTGTCACTTCTTTATCCGCTATTGCTGCTGCATACTTTCCCATCTTACTAAATGGAATTGTCACCGTTTGCCATCCTGTGGTTGTAAAAGGAACAGCCGCACCTTCTTCAATCCAAGGCACATAAAAAGCAGATTGCTTGTTGTCGGCATCATCATCTGAACCAATACCTCCAAAATTGAAATTATTGAAAAGACATATTTGAATATGCCCTGATCCAATCCACGCTTCGGACACATAGACATCAAACTGCAAAGCAACTTCAGTAAGAGGAGTTGTAGCATCAATGTAACTAAACATACGTGTCCAATCATCGTCTTCATTACCTGTTCCAGCAGTCCAGCACTCGGTTGCACGTGATTTACCGGCAGCAATACCTCCATTTTGAATCAAACGTTCAGGAACAATTTGTACACACAAGCCTCTTCCTGTTCCTGCAGGGTCATTTACTAAATCATCTGCATTGATCATCGAACCTGTTTCGCTCCAACTCCAATAGCCTTGCGAACCATTTCCATCAAAATCAAGAATTATACAATCAGTATTATTAAAATAAGCAGGAGTAGCAGCAACACCATTAGCACCTTCTGAATAAATAGAACCGCCTTCTGTCACTCCCGAAGGCATTGAGAAAGTATACCATTCTCCATCTTCATCACTTTCTACATTTGTGATTTCTATTCCACCCGGAAGTGTCACTTTTGCTGTTTCGTGCAAACCACTACCAAAAACAGTCACTTTCTCACCAGCTTGCGGTAAACTATTGCTTATATTACTAATAGATGGAGATGCAGAACGAATCACAAATGAATAAGTGAACTCGGTTTTATCTTTTACAAAACGTAGTGTATTGCGTACATTATCCTCTGCCTCTACAACAGGTGTTTTAGCGTGAATATTAACCAACATTGAGTGATCGGTCACATATGCCACGTTAAAATAGGTATCATAACCGTTGACATAGAGTTTCTTCAAGCCTAAAAAACCCTCACCTTCTATTCGTATCAATTGTCCCAAACGAGCAAATTCAACTGGACGATCGGGCACAACCGATTTATAATCTTCCAAATAAACTTGCTTCACGCTGATTGGCGCACTTTGGCTAATCGTAACATCATCATCGTGGCATGCCGCAAGACACACAGTTACGATTGCAATGCACAAAAAACATATATATTTTAAATTCTTCATATCTGTATTCAGTTATAATAGTTATTTATACAAATCTTCTGTCACTACTTCTTTATCACCAAATGTATAAGCTACTGTTTCCAGTCCACCGTCAGCACTCGATTTCAAATAATGGTTTTTATTTTGGTCAACATCCGAAACAGGCAAAGTCAAACTCTTGGCTGTTGCAGTTGCTACACCTTTACCCGGAGCTACATACGATGCACTAATTTCATACTCTCCAACTTCTGAACTATACGAATAACCTGCATTTCTATTCTGGTTATTCAAATAGTTGATTACCTCTTGCTGTTTATAGTATGCTCTGCGTACCAAATCAAACCAGTATTGTCCTTCAAACGCCAATTCTATGCGACGTTCATAACGCAAATCCTCATAAGAAATAGATGTTTTTGCAGGCATACCTGCACGGGTGCGAACTGCATTATAATAGTAAAGTGCTGTTGCATCACTTGTTGAAGCATCATTCCCTAAAATCGCTTCAGATAGATTTAGATAAACTTCTGCTAAACGAAGCATATGAGTATTTATTCCACTACTTTGTTTATAGCTTACTCCATTATCTTCGTTGGTTCCTACTACATATTTTTTAATATTAGCACCATTGGTACTTGCCGTTTCAGTCACACCATAAGTATATCCTCCTCCTTTTACATACATTTCAGGGTAGTATTCGCCATAACTGGCCACTGAATGATGTTTACGTATTGCATCTTGTGAGTCGTATTCATTAAACAAATCCCACGAACAGCAAGTAGCTCCTCCCCAGTTTGTTCCATCTGCTACCATAGTAGACCAACCAAAAAATGCCGTAATTGCTTGATTGCCTCCCCAACCGATTGCATCGGTAGAGCCTTGTAGCCATTGCAATTGGAAAAGAGCCTCTTTACAGTTGTTATTATCTACGGTAAATAAATCACCATAATCACTCATCAAGCCATAAGCTGAGTTACCTACCACCTGCAAAGCTGCTTTTTTAGCCAAGTCCAAATAATACGTATTGCGTGTGCCACGATTAAAATCGGTAGCTAAGTTAGAACCATTGTAAGCACCATCAGATATTATGCCAGCCATAGAAAGATATACACGTGACAACATACCATAAGCACTTGTTTGTGTCAATCGTCCTTTGGCAGTAGCAGTTTTAGGCAGATATTTAGCAGCATACTCTAAATCACGAAGTGCAAATTCAAAAACATCGGCACGAGGATTGGCAGGAACAACGTAATTATTTACCAATGCTGAAGTGTTTTCATAAATAATAGCTGCTCCCCAAAGCGACCCTAAATACCAGTAGGCTGTACCACGCATAAAACGTGCTTCGGCAACGCCTTGTTGTTTAGCAGTTTCGCTTACCGAAGTAGCCGAATAGTTGAGTATATTATTAATCGTATTATTAGATTGTGCAACTACCGAATAGAGCGATCCCCACGCACCGTCTAACCCTTCACTAAGTGAAGTTTCGTTCATATTGGTGTATGGATAGATGTATGAAGACCATTGAGCCGTGATGTTATTGGCACGTCCATCACCCATACCATAATAAAATTTTTCATTAAAATTGGCCCATACATAGTTGTATAATGGCGCAGTAGCAGCCTCAACTGCCTCATCAGAATCGAAAAATGATTCTTGATTTAAACTAGTGGTATTTTCTTGATCCAAAAAATCTTCGCAACCCGAAAGAGTTAATCCACCAAGCAGTATTGATATATATAGATATTTACTTTTCATTGTTTTTCATTTTTTAGATTAGAAAGCCACATTCAAACCAAAAGTATACATACGAGGCGATGGATAACGTCCATAGTCAAGTCCACTCATTAAAGCATCTCCCCACATACAGCCTACTTCAGGGTCTAATCCTGAGTAATTAGTCCAAGTATACACGTTTTGCAAATTCATATAAACTTTCAAATTTTGCAGATTGATCTTATTCAACCATTTTTTAGGAAAGTTGTATGCCAACGAGATATTTTGTATACGGATATACGAACCATCTTCTATATAAAGATCGCTTACACGATTATTAGCATTTGTTGTTGATGCCGATAAACGTGGAAGCTTCGTGCTCCCCGCATTTGACACATACAAATTGCGAAAATCGTTTGGACCATTAGGATCTATTAGTTCAACAACAGCATAGTTGGAAGCACTTGTGAGCAAATTGCTATTTACACGTACATTCTCAATCCAGCGATTATTGTAATTGAGCACATCATTGCCGTAAGAACCTGATAAGAAAATAGTCAAATCGAAACCTTTCCACGAAACAGTGTTACCAAAGCCCCAAGTAAATTTAGGTTCAGGATTACCAATAAAAGTACAATCACTATTATTGATTACACCATCTCCATTCAAATCCGCAAATGTATAATCGCCAATCCAAGTCTTACCTTCTTCTATGGCCGATCCTTCTGGGATAGCCACTTGTTTTACTGTACCATTGGCATCTTTGTAATAAAAATCTTCTGCTTTATCAAAGCGACCGATCACTTTATATCCCCAAAACTGACCAATAGGTTGTCCTACTACTGTGCGAGTCACCACGTTGTTATCATCACCCACACTAAATGTTTTTTCGATAGAGGCACTTTCCGTATCCAGGCTCAATACTTTATTGCGATTGAGTGAAAACACCAGATTAGAACGCCATTGCACACCTCTACGGTCAATATTCACTGTATTCAAAGTCAACTCAATACCCTTATTGCGCAGCGAACCTACATTTGCCCAAGGGTTAGCCGCAGCACCGTGCCCCGACGAACCAAGATAAGATGGAAGTGGAAGTTGTAGCAAAAGATCTTTTGTCTTTTTATAATAGAAGTCAGCAATAAACTCGATTCGATTGCCAAATAGGTTAACATCCAAACCAATATTGGATGAATAGGTTGTTTCCCATTTCAAATCGGGATTGGCTGTATTTCCATTTAAAACACCTGTTCCCCAAGGAGTAGTTTTAGATGAAAGCAATGCCATATATGCCCAATTTTCTACATTTTGATTACCCGTTGCACCCCAACCAAAACGAAGTTTCAAGTTGTTGAGCGTTTCATTATCTTTTAGAAATTTTTCATTGCTTATCTTCCAAGCCAATGCAGCCGATGGGAACCATCCCCAGCGATTGCCCTTAGCAAACTTTGAAGAACCATCGCGACGAAGTGTACCAGTCAACAAGTAACGGTCATCGTATGAATAGAACGCACGACCAAAATAAGATAAAAGCGAATTATTACTTTTGGTACCTGTTCCACTCGATTTAGTTACATCGCCAGCACTTGGGTCGTGAGCTGAATTAGAAAGAAAACCCGTAGCAGCACTTGTTTGACTTTCCCAATGTGAGTGACTCATTTCTTGTCCAATCATTGCTTGAATATAGTTCTTCTTCAAGAAAGTTTTATCGTAAGTCAAAAAGTTTCTCCAGCTCCAATATTTAGTATTTACACTTGTCCACTTACTTGTGCGCGTATTATTTTCTAAAACTCCAAACTGATAATCAGGTTCGTAATAATAAAACTTATTCAGATTGTAATCAGCACTCAATTCTGTTCTTAATTTCAAACCATCAATAATAGTAGCTTCCAAATATACATTAGTACGGAAGTTTATCTTTTTGTTGTGATTTTCACGAATTGTAGCCAATGCTACTGAGTTTACAGGCATCCACACATCGTCTGGGCCATCAAATGAACCATCAGCACTTGTCACAGCTACCGAAGGCTGTTGTGTCAAAGCGTTCATTATCACTCCTTGGTCGGTACCTACCTTCTGACGAGTATCTGCCAATGAGAAATTGATACCTCCTTTTAGCCATTTACGCATTTGGGCATCAATATTAGAACGAAGAGACAAACGTTTGAAACCCGAACCTATCGCAATACCATTTTGATCTAAATAGCCACCGCTAATATTGTATGTAACAGTTTCACATCCCCCCGAAATAGAGAGGTTTTGACTCATCGTAAACGCATTTCTAAACAGTTCATCTTGCCAGTTTGTACCTGTACCCAACATATCGGGACGTACAAAAGCACTACTTTGTGTTACGATACCAGCTTCGGCACGTGCATTATGATGGATGGCATATTCTTGCAAATTCATCATATCCAACTGTTTTGGCATTGATTGCCAACCGTAATAGCTGTCATAAGTCACCGTAGCAATACCAGCCTGACCACGACGAGTAGTAAGCATAATAACACCATTGGATGCGCGCGCTCCGTAGATAGCAGTAGCAGAAGCATCTTTCAAAATATCCATCGAAACGATATCGGCAGGATTAATGCTTGCCAAAGGGTTATTTGTTTCGTCATCGGTTGCAGAATCTACTACAACGCCGTCAATCACGAAAATAGGCTGATTGGTAGCATTTAATGAATTGATACCACGAATACGAATAGCAGAGCTACCACCAGGCGTACCAGTGTTGGCTTGAATCATCACACCAGCAGCACGTCCTTGCAACACTTGATCGATTGAAGTGGGAACCGACTTCTTGATAGCAGCATCTGTGACCGAAACCACCGAGCCAGTCATATCCGAGCGTTTCATTTGTCCATAACCTACCACCACGACTTCGTCAAGCAATTCGGCATCCTCTTTTAGAGTTATGTTCAACTGAGTTTTTCCATTCACAGGTACTTCAGCTTTTTGATAGCCTACAAACGACACTTCAATGACAGCATTGGATGGAACTTTGATTCTAAACTCACCGTCTAAGTTGGAAACAACACCATTGCTTGTTCCTTTTTGTACAACACTTGCTCCAATCACAGGCTCTCCTGTTTGGTCTTTCACAACACCATTTACAGTAATATCCTGCGAGAATGCCCAGATAGGTATCAGGCAGAAAAGAAATAACAACCTGAAAGGTTTAAAAAATTGATTTGTGCATTTCATAATGA
>CAMTPA010000053.1 GCA_947074275.1 uncultured Bacteroides sp. | reverse complement strand
CTACACTAATCTTAACACTCTTTCCCTACACGACGCTCTTCCGATCTTTAGATATATATATAACTCTTTTTGCAGATAAATAGATTCTTGCTGTAAATAATTGATCTTCGTGAATAATTCCTTCATAAAAACAGAAATTGTTATTCAAAACAAAGTTTTTTTTGAGTAGATATAAGCAAGGTGATGGGGTATAGGTATTCTTTTTCAATTGTAAATCAAATGCTTCAACACCACTATATATTTTATCTTTATCAAGTGTATTGCTCCGGTTGTATGTAATGTTGGGATGATAAGAGTTTTTCTTATCAATAAGAATATCTGCATCAAATGTAACAAAATCTAATTCGTTTTCTTCGCAAATTTTGTAACAGTCTAGTAATGCGTCTTTTTCTAAGAAGTCATCACTATCCATAAAATAGAGGTATTTTCCTTTTGCTATTTTAATGCCAACATTCCGTGCTGCCGATTGTCCTGCATTTTTTTGCGAATATACTTTGATTCGTTCATCATTCTTTGAGCAACCATTTATAATCTCAAGGCTATTATCTGTTGAGCCATCATTGATAATAATAATTTCAATATTTTTTAGTGTTTGATTGCGTATGCTTTCTATCGTATTATATACATATTCTTCTGTGTTGTAAACTGGAATAATTACGCTTACTAAAGGAGTGGGGAGATTCTCTAAAGAAGTCATATTTTGTTGATTTTAGTAATTAAGAACCATGTTCTGTATGAATAAATTTTTTATTTGCTCCTTTTAGTTTAAATAAATTTAGGATCATTGTAAAGGCCAATGTAGGAATATGAATTAGGGCTTTTAGTAGTTTCCAATTATAAAATGAAGCGGGGACTGGTATAAGCATTGCTGCTATTTGTAGAAATGATAATATTAGCCATTTTATACCTGTCTCAAAATTAAGAATGGAAAAAAGAATTGTTAGACCAAATACGGCGGATAATTGAATTAATCGAGGAGGGAGCATCCATTGGATTGTTTTATCACAATAATCAATGTTTCCATTTACCAATGCTTTAGGAAAATTAGGTAAAGCATTGGCTAATGCTCCAAATTGTGCAGCAATCCATCTTCGACGCTGATTGCTAATAGCTTTTGTTTTTTGTACTTTCTCATCATAAACAGGTATATTAGCAGCATAAACAATCGGTCCATCGCCGTTTTTCAAGATGAGTGCCTCTAACTCCTTATCTTCACCTGACGTTTCCAATGACAACACGTATTTACGAAACTTCGCTTCTGAAATAACCATTCCTGAGCCTGATAATGCTGCTGATAAACCTAAAGCATTGTGTCCACTTCTGAAAAATCCATTGTTAATCTCTTCACTTACTGCGTCAAGAATTGCAATGTCTGTTTGTAAATTGTCGCTTGTGCGATGTGCTTGTATAGCATTGTAGCCTTGTGAATAAATAGAATTAATTTCATTTAAAAAATTATCTATGGTAATATTATCAGCATCCATTATAACAACAGCGTCATACGCTGAAGGAAGTGTTGCTTCCATCGCCAGTTTTAAGGCTTTAGCTTTAGAACTGTTTTCGTATTGGGCAACCAAAACTTTTGCTCCTATATTCTTTAATTGAATGTTAGTTTCTTCTTGCATTTGATCGGATATGACCATTACGTCAAATAATTCCTTTGGATAGTTTTGTCTAAAAAAAGAAGCTACCGATTTTAGAATTACACTGTCTTCTTTGTATGCTGGAAATAAGATTAAATATCTGTGTTGCTTTTTGGAAGTAAAATCATTATCAATAAATTTAGAACGACAATGTGAAAATAAAGCAAATATAAAAAGATACAAAACGCACAAAGTAAGTGGAACGAATAATAACCACTCAATTATTATTAATAAAATATCCATAGTATATATTATTTGTTTAGTTTAAAAAAACCATTGACTCCCTTCCACATTGATGAAGATAAGTCTTGTCTTCCTTTTATAAGATAGTTTAAACTGTTTTTGGGTGTAGCAACTACTATTTGATAAAAAATAGATAGTATACGATTTATACCTCGCAAATTTCTATATGCATATAATAAGCGATTCCGTGTTAAATAGTAAACCTGTAAAGAGCTATTCTGACCAGTGCTTTGGCTTTCTTTGTGATAAATAATGCAATTGGGTTCATACCATAGGCTATACCCCTTTTTGGTCATCGCCGTACTCCAATCTACCTCTTCATAATACAAGAAATAAACATCGGGCATTAAGCCCACTTTTTCAATCACTTCTTTTTTTATAAGCATTGCAGCACCGTGTAAATAAGCTGTTGGAATCGATTTGTTAAAAGCTTTATCATTACAGCAAGCACCATTACCAATCGTCTGATTTCTTAATGTTATAGGTGTCAGAGGTGTATATCCTGCATATTGGATATTATGAGGTGGAGCGGCATAACATATTTTAGGCGAAATGCCCACAATCAATGGATTACTATTGATTTTTTCTATTAAATTAATGATCTTATCTTCTTTTATAAATGTATCGTTGTTGATAAAAAATAGATATTGACCTTTGGCTGCTTTGATTCCAATATTATTTCCTCCCGAGAATCCTAAATTCTGTTCACTGCGTATTGCTTTAACCCAAGGGTATTCTTTATTAATTATCGAAGCTTCATCAATTTTTGAAGCATTATCAACAACTATGATTTCATACGATACAGATTGGACAACATTATAAAGTGACTCTATAAGTTCTCGAGTATCTGACAATCCATTGTATGTAATTGTAATAAAAGAAATTAGAGGTGTTTTATTCATTGTTTTTCAGTTTGAGAATTTTCACTCAAGTTCATTGTCGTTTATAGCTTTATCTATATATGGACCTGCGAAACACAAAGCGAATCCTGTATAGATAACTATTGAGTTAGGGTACTGCATTACGTCATTGGCGTATGCAGCAACAAAAAAACCTGCATTCATACAAAGCCATGCTGCTAATAGCCCTCGCAATTGCTTGTTCATAATTTGAAATAATAATATCCAAGAGCACCAAGCAAATAATAAACCATGCACGGCTAAATAAATAACTAACCCTACTATACCTGTTTCAATCCACACACTGACTAACCAAGAATCGGGCGGATAAGGCATAATCTCTTTAGGATTAAATCGCTCGCCTTTAGACAAACCTATCCCATAGCCAATTGGATGCCAGTCCATTAGTTCTTTCATTCGTGCCCTGTTTTCTACTCGTACAATATAAGACGCATCGTTAGAGGGTCTAAAAGCTGAACGCATTTTAAAAATGAAAGGATTTCCCGATCCTATATCTGTAAAGTAGAAAAAAGAAAAAACTCCTATAAATGCGATAGAACCAATAGTTGTACTTTTCCAGTTTTTGGATAATATACAAAACATTGCAAGCCCACACATCGGGATAACTACGGCAGCTCTAGTTCCTGATATTGCCATACTATATAAACCACAAAATGCGATAAAAATAAAATATATTTTCAGCCATTTTTTTTGTGTATAAAATGCTGAAATAATAAAAGTGGTTCCAGCCATTGCTGAATGCACACCAAAATTGGCAGCATCAGAGAAAAAGGAAAAATAACGAATACCAGACCAAATAATATGTGTTTTAAATCCGCCTAAAACATATAAAAAATAAAGTTCTTTTTGATTGAAACCAAATGTTTTTTGCCAATAACCTTTAACAGTTGCTGCTAATATGTATACCGACCAAATGAGTAAAAGAACTTCAATGCCTCTCTTGTCTCTAATAGCAACAGGTACAGTCAATGATAACATAAATGGATATACCCAATAATGAGCAATTGCAATGTTCCAAGCTTCTTGCACATTATTAGGATTACCAATTTCGGCAATACAAAAAATACCCATAAAGATATAAATATACATCATACCATTTTTGGTATGACTCATATCAAACCCTTGTGACGAGCATCGTCCTAAAATAACAAATGCCATAATAACTGCCAACATTAACGTGGTGACACCAACCTTAACATTGACAAACATACCCGCAGCAACTAAAAAAAATTGAATGGCAAAAAAAACGTAGAAACTGCTTTCTGAATAAACTTTATTTGTTGCTGATGCTTCTAATTGTTTATCAATTATCATCATCTGTTGTTTTAAGACTTTTTTCTTTTTTATATTTTTTCTGTGTTGTAAAATAATCCTTCCATTGCCTGATTGTTTCTCCAATTGATAGTTGAGACAATCGGTATGACATCTTTCGGAATGCAGAATAGGGTGGTAACATTCCTGTATAAATCTCAATATCATATTTAGGAGCATCAGTTAAGCAGATATATGGTTTTGCGTCCATTTGTTTTTCCAGCTTAGCTAAAAGAGTATCATCTTGTGCTTTCCAACCATATTTGGCAGAAGCAACAAGCATATTCAAGTTGCCAGCTTTTAATAATGGAGTAGGAATGTTGCACGAACTCATTTCAGGGTGTACAACAATCAAAATGTCTTCGGTTATAGTAGTAGATACTAATTGACTTACATCCGTTGCAAGCATATAATCAGCAGATTCTGCATAAAAATCTACTCCTTCAATAATTGTACGTATATTCAATCCAATACTATTCCAATAATCAGTTAAGAATTTTATAACAATATCTTTGTCTGAATTATCTCCAAAACTTAAGATATTTAGGATGTATGGTTTGCCCGGCTCACGTGGAGTAAATGCGCTCAATAGAGAACTACTAAGATTTTTTGTAGCTATATTCTCACACTCTTTATTATAAAGATGCAATGTGTTAGCCTCTGGGAAATTTGCTAAGATAGGACATTTGGTTAGTTTTTTTGCACGAGTAGAATCACGCAAGGTGCGATCGAGCAACTCTATAACCATAAAAAATGCAGTTAGCAATATAAATGTTCCTACACACGCCATTAAAACGAGTCTTTTACGATTGGTGCTTTCTGCGGTTATTGGATAAGCCGGTGGATTCAAAACCTTCAAGGCAGCCGATGTCATTTCTAAATTTTTCTTTCTCATCAAAGCGTCGTTGTAGCTTTTTAGATTAGCCAAATAACCCTGCTCTGAAAAATTAATTAAGCGTTCTTTGCGTTTGATAGTTGTTCCAATGGGAGCAAAAAACTCATACTTATCATTGAGTGCGTTGCGACTGTTTCTAATAATGTCCAATTCCGCTTTGGCTTTTTCATAAAGTAATGTTTGGTCTAACCATTGCTCTATTATAGTATTTTTAGCAAGTCCATTTTTACTATATTTATCACCAATGTATTGATGGGAAATGGAGGATAGTTCCCCTCTGGCTGTTTCAAGTTGCTCTTTATAACTATTTAGCAATTTGACAACATCTGCATCTTCGTTAGACACCGTTTCCATTTCTGATATTTTTCCAGTTAGTTCCGATGCTTGCTTCAACTTAGCTAACATTTCAATACTAACTAAGGCTTGTTTTTCATTAGTTAGCATTTGTGACTCCAATTCTTGGAGCATTGCTTTGGAGCTATTGTAGGCGAATAGAATGTCCTGTTCGCGTAATTCAAACTCTTTGTTTATAGCTGCAATTTCTTTTGTTTCATCATAATAATTAATAATTTTATTTTGAACATTGTAGCTTGTCAAATCATCTTCTTCTCTACTCAATTGAGCACCAATTCTATTTAATTCCGATTTAAAATAGGCAATCACTTTGTCCGTTTCGCCATAACGCAATATCCGGTATTCATCAACAAATACACTCATTAAGATTTCAATGGTATTGTAAGCTATGCCAGGATCGCCGGATGAGTATTTGATTCGTAGTAAGTCGCTACTACCCAAACGCATAACATTTATTCTTTTTAATGCTCCATAGCTATAATAAGGATGTTGAAAATAGAAAAGACCATATACATAATTGTCTCGATCAGCTTTCTCAAATTTTAATAAATTTTCCACGGTTTTTTCTTGACTACTTTTATCAATTAAAGCAACCAATTCACTGCCACGTGGACTATTTTTCATATGGTTGTATGTATAATTATAGGAAGAGGCAGTAATGCCATTTTGATCTCTATCGGGACTACCCAAAACTAATACACGCGCAAATAAATTGATGGATACTCGTTTTAAGGTACTTTCTGCCTGAATAATATTGATGAGATTGTCAATTGCATTTTGAGCCATTGCATAGTTAATCCCTACATTGTTGTCTTCAATACCGTATCCTGAAATTACTCCTGTGTAAAGAGTTGTTTCTACATTGTAGGCACCGCGCATTTTAGCTGTACGAAAATAAAAAAACAAGGTCACTAAAAAAGTTCCCAAAAGTATCCAAATTAATTTTCGGTTAAATGCACGAAGTAGATATAATATATAGTCCATAAGCTTTTTTATTTTTTCAGAATAGAAGTATTTGTAATCACTTCAAGAATCATCAAGCAGCGTGTTAGCTCATATTTGCTTTTTTCAAACGCCTCTAATGCTATTGTGTGGCGTTGTTTTTCCGAAGATAAATCACTTGAGGTAATCATACCATTTATGAAGTCTTTTTCTGCAATATCATATTGCAGTTTTGCTAACTCCAATGTTTCAGCGCGTAGTTTCAAGATATTTATTTGAGAAACGGCCATCGTATACAGTTCAATGACTTCTCTTTTTATTTCTTCAAACTTTATTTCTTTTTCATATTCAGCACCTTTTATAGCCAATTTTTGGCGTTTGACTCTACCATTCAAATCGAAAAGTCCATCTAATGGAATCATAACTCCCGCTCCTATGGTATAACCATTTTGAGCTTGAGTAGCATAGCTAAGATAGGGCGCAATAGTAATATCTGTATACGTAGATTCATTGCCAAACATTCCATATTGATAGCTCCCTCTAAGGCTGAAAAAGCTTAAAAAACCTCGTTTCTCTTTTTTAAGCATTCTTTTTTCAATTTGGACTTTGGTTGAAGCTAAATTGTAGACAGGACTGTTTTTGGCATTTTCAAAAAGAGAATCCAATGGTGGGAATCTTAATTTATTCAAATCGTCAACGCTCAAATTTGGTAAATCATTGAAGTTTTGAGCGAATGATTTATTTGTGTTTAAATAAAAAAACAGGGAGAATAACAGTATGATGTTAAATAGATGTTTCATAATTTGCTAGCAATTCGTGTATGCAATGTATTAAAAATACATAAATCAATGCAAATATAAAAATATTTATATTATATAAAAAAAAATACCTCATTTTTTATGAGGTATTTTGAAAGAAACTTTATAAAATAACTTTAAAAGGCTTCCGTCATATTAAAATAGAATAGATTTTGTTTATTTACCATATTCCTACCAAGGTCAAAACGTATATTCATTCGAGGTTGTACTTCAATGCGTAGCCCCACGCCAAGGTTGGGCAGAACACCCTCAATTTTGACTGGATTGGGACCCATAAAGCCACATCCTCCCCACGCTACAAACCCTAAATGACTTATCATTTTTTTTATCCAATTACTCTTGTCTGTGTTAAACATTTGTCTATATTCGGCAATCATTAAATGTGCAGTTTTATCTCTATATTGTCCTGTGTAATATCCACGTAAATCGAAAGGTGTCCCCAGTAGTGAATATTTATTTAACGGAACATCCCCAAACACATTTTTCGATTGTACAGTCCAAGCAATTACTTTTCTTTTTCCTACGGTTTTATATTGACGGTAATCAAAGTCAAGCCTATAAAAACTATCATCACTTCCGATAAACCGTTCATACATCATTCCTTGGACATTTAGATATATTCCTTTGTAGGCGTTTGCTGGAACGTCTCGTGTATCGTACGATAACAAGAAACCAATTCCGGAACTGAAGTTTTTATAACCATCAGCAGTTCCTCCAGCTTCAATATAAGAGGGTAGCTCCTTCATAAACTTGGCTGGTTTAATCATTTTGTCATAGGTAATGTCCAGCTGAGGGCCAATGAAGAAATTGCTTTCTTTTATTCGAAAAAGAAACCACGGGTTTATTTGTACACCACTATATCGGTAGCGACTTGTGGAATCGCTGCGTACCCAGTCTTTATTTGTATTGTAGCCTACTCCGTAAAAATTTTCTAAAGAGTTTTTATAACTAAATTGTCCAAATATACGAAATTTATCGTGCTTGAAAAATAATTGTGGTTTAGATTGAATACTAACCCCACCGTTGAGCATTACGGCGATTGATGCGGGGATGACTGAGCGTAGTTGTAAAGAATCGCTCGGGTTCATTCGAAAAGTCACAAGTGAACTTCCACCAATTAGGATACCAAAATCGGGTGTATAACTTGGGCCGCCCAATATGTTGTAATGCACATTGCGTTTTGCGACTTCCAGTTTTCTTAGCTCTTTTTTGGAGAGTGGGGTGGCCTGCTTGGTGCTATCCCCTTGGTTAAATACAGTGTTGACCTTTAGCTGGCCATTCTCAATAAGCGTTATCCCGTCTTCTTGCGCATTAATTATGGTTGAAGGCAGTAATATTAGTGCCAACGCCAAAATAATTATATTTCTTTTCATAATTTTCATAAATACGCCTGCAAAGAAAACTCTTTTATTTGAAATAGTTTTTATTTAATTTTATAATAATTCTAAAACGGGGAAAATGTTGTAATGATGTGGTTTTAGAGTATGTATAATATAACAGCTGATAATTGAAATAAGTTTTAATCGTAGAAGTGACCGTTTTTTTTGTTTTATGGAGTGTTAATGTTTGATTTAGTTTCAATGCGGTGAAACTTTAGTTTCAAGGGGGAGAAACTTTAGTTTCAATGCGATGAAACTAAATGGAATATTAACATCCAATAATCCTACTGTGTGATAATCTGAAATGGGTTGTCACAATACAGCCTTAGCCCTATTATTGGTTGACAAGGTTTATTTTAATCCCTGGTTTTGGTTGTCTGCTTTATATTTACTCTTAAGAGAGGTTGGTTTCTGTTGTTTGCATAAGAGTAGTGGTGCGTGCCTCAAACCCTAAAGATTGAGGCTTTTAGAAATCCTTTTTTGAAAGGAATACGGGGCGGAAAGTATTGATGTTTTGATGAACGATAATTTACCTGTTTCGGTACGTCAAATACATAATAGAATCGAATATGAAAAAACACCTATTATATAATAGAAGATATAAAATACAAATTGAACGTTTCTGTATCGCACCTAACTTGAGTTTTTCAATATATAAATAGTAGTTTTTATGGCAATTGCGTAGAAAGGAAATTCGTTCCTTGCGGCATTTTCTTAATTGTCGCTTGTATAATGCAGAGAATGCCCTATGCAGGAAGATTGCATTGTGGCAAATAAAACCGTTGTCATTTTCGTAATGCCAGCGCATTTTATTTATATCGCAATAGATTACCGTGTTTCTAAAAAGATAAAATAGTTTTTCGGATGAGTGTTCTATCCTTGATAAGCTGTTTATATTGCCATATCTATAATAATAGTTTGCTTTTTCTAAAACAGTAACGTAGTTGATGTTTTGCATATACTTCAGCATAAAAAGTAAATCCTCTCCATAAGAAACATTTGAGTCGAATTTAATGTCTGCCTTCTCTAAGATGCTGGATTTGTATAATTTGGCAAATGGAACCCCAACTCTGTAAAGATGAAAATCGTTAAAAAGCCTCCACTGGCTCGACATATCGTATTTTATCGATTTAAAAAGCTTATGGCCTATTACTTTTCCTTTGTTGTTGACGTAGTTGAACCCTTGTATTACCATCTCGCATTTGTCGTCTACTCCTCCAAATAGGTCTTTTAGATAGTTGGGATGTGCAAAATCATCGGGGTCAACAAAGGTTATCCAGTCACTGTCGGCATATTTTAATCCTAAATTTCGAGCACTGCTTACGCCTCCATTATCTTGGTGGATTACTTTGGTGCGCTTGTTGTTTTCTTTGTAATTTTCACAGATAATTAAACTGTTGTCTGTGCTTCCGTCATCTACTAAAATCAGCTCATAGTCTGTATATGTCTGTGAAGAAATGCTATCCAAACATTTAACCAATGTTTTCTCGGCATTAAAAATGGGAACGATAATTGTAATCGTCGGGCTCATTTGATTTTTCGATGTATTAGTTTGATTTGATAATTTCACGGCTAATATATGTATATTTATGTAAATATACAACTTTTTTTGAAAAATATGTTTATAAACATTTTGTATATTAACGAGTAATTAGCCTGATAATATTTTTCGTGTGTGCGTTAACGGAATGAATTACGGAAAAATCTCTTTAATTCCTTTACGTTTTCTTATTCTTTTAGGCTAATATTTACTACTTTTGCGTGCAATTTTAAAAATCATTTTTATATAAACACATGGCAAATGTAATAAAGTTACGTAAAGGCCTTGATATTAACCTGAAAGGTAAAGCTACTCCAGAAATTGTTGCAGTGAAAGAACCGGGATTCTACTCGTTGGTGCCCGATGATTTTCCAGGTGTAACCCCGAAAGTAGTTGTTAAGGAACAGGAATATGTGATGGCCGGCGGACCCTTGTTTATTGACAAGAATAACCCCGAAGTGAAATTTGTTTCACCTGTAAGTGGCGTGGTGACGAGTGTGGAACGCGGAGCGCGCCGTAAAGTATTAAACATCGTTGTGGAAGCTGCTGCAGAGCAAGATTTTGAAGAATTTGGCAAGCAAGATGTTTCAAAATTGGATGGTGAACAGGTAAAGAATTTGTTGCTAAAATCAGGCATGTTTGCCTTTATTAAGCAGCGTCCTTACGATGTAATAGCAAATCCATCTGTTGCTCCCAAAGCGATTTTCATCTCGGCTTTCGACACAAACCCTCAGGCTCCCGACTTTGAATTAGCATTGAAAGGTGAAGAAATAAACTTTCAGACGGGGCTTGATGCGTTGGCAAAAATCGCTAAAACCTATTTGGGCATTAGCGTAAAACAAAAAGCTGCTACATTAACACAAGCGAAAAATGTAGAAATAACAGTTTTTGACGGACCTCATCCAGCAGGGAATGTAGGAGTTCAAATCAATCATTTATCACCAGTAGCCAAAGGGGAAACCGTTTGGACAATTGATCCGCAAGCTGTTATTTTTATTGGTCGTCTAATGAATACAGGTCGTATAGATATGACTCGACTTGTTGCTATTACAGGTTCGGAAGTTTTGAAACCTGCTTATTGTAAACTGAAGGTAGGTGCGTTATTGACTCATGTTTTAGCTGATAATGTAACTAAAAATACAAGTTTGAGATATATTAGTGGCAATGTGTTGACTGGAAAACAAATTACGGCTAATGGCTATTTGGGATCTTTTCATAGTCAGATTTCTGTAATTCCCGAAGGCGATGATGTGCATGAAATGCTTGGATGGATTATGCCACGTTTTGGTTTATACAGCACAAGCCGTTCTTATTTCAGTTGGCTTTCAGGCAAAAAAGAATATGTGCTCGATGCTCGTATAAAGGGTGGAGAACGCCATATGATTATGTCGGGTGAATATGAAAGAGTTTTTCCAATGGATATAATGCCCGAATTCCTTATTAAATCAATTATAGCAGGCGATATCGATCGTATGGAAGCTCTCGGAATTTACGAAATAGCTCCCGAAGACTTTGCTCTTTGCGAATTTGTAGACTCTTCTAAATTGGAGTTACAACGAATTGTTCGTGCAGGTCTTGATATGCTTCGCGCTGAGATGAGTTGATTTTATTAGATAAATAAATAGTAAAATAGAAAATATTAAATGAAAGCGTTAAGAAATTATGTCGACAAGATAAAACCGCATTTTCAGGAAGGCGGTAAGCTCCACGCATTTCACTCGGTGTTCGACGGGTTTGAGACATTTCTGTTTGTTCCCAATGCAACATCTAAAACTGGAGTACACATTCACGACGCAATCGACAGTAAACGCATTATGTCGCTTGTGGTTATTTCGCTCATACCAGCTTTGCTGTTTGGTATGTTTAATGTAGGATACCAACATTTTAAATTTGTAAATGTAGATGCAAATTTCTGGGAAATGTTTATCTACGGTTTTTTGGCTGTATTGCCTAAAATCATAGTATCCTATGTAGTAGGACTTGGTATTGAATTTGTAGTGGCACAATGGAAAAAAGAGGAGATTCAAGAAGGATTTCTTGTTTCGGGTATTTTAATTCCAATGATTGTACCAGTCGATTGTCCACTTTGGATTTTGGCTGTTGCCGTAGCATTCTCTGTTATCTTTGTAAAAGAGGTGTTTGGTGGCACAGGTATGAATATTTTCAATGTGGCGTTGACTACTCGTGTGTTTTTATTCTTTGCTTATCCGGCTCAAATGTCGGGCGATGCTGTATGGGTAAGTAGCCATAGCATATTTGGTCTTGGTATGAATGTAGATGGTTTGACTGCTGCTACTGCTTTGGGTGAAGCCGCTACTGCCATTACTCCTACACATTATCCTCCTTTTTCGTGGGATATGGTAACAGGCTTGATTCCTGGTTCTATTGGTGAAACAAGTATGATAGCTATTGGTATTGGTGCTTTGATTTTGCTATGGACTGGTGTGGCGAGCTGGAGAATTATGCTGTCTGTGTTTGTAGGTGGTGCTCTTATGGGATGGATTTTCAATATTTGTGGTCCTGATACTGCTATTGCTCATATGCCTTGGTACGAACACTTGTGCTTGGGTGGTTTTGCATTTGGCGCAGTCTTTATGGCTACCGACCCTGTTACGTCATCGCGTACCGAAACTGGCAAGTATATTTTTGGATTCTTGATTGGTGCTCTTGCGATTGTTATTCGTGTGCTCAATCCAGGTTATCCCGAAGGTATGATGCTTGCAATTCTGTTTATGAATATCTTTGCGCCACTTATTGATTATTGCATTATGCAAAGCAATATTTCAATGCGCGAAAAACGTGCTTTAAAGTCTAACCAATAAAACAGGAGAAGAAAAGATGAAGATGAATACAAATAGTAATACTTATACCATCGTTTATGCTTCGATAATGGTTGTTATCGTAGCTTTTCTTCTTGCGTTTATTTCGGATTCTTTGAAAACGAAACAAAGCGAGAATGTTAGACTGGATAAGATGAAACAAATACTATCTGCTATCAATGTAGATACTAAAGGAGAAGATGTACAGACTTTGTATAATCAATATGTAAAAGAGGCTGAAATTCTAAATCCAAATGGTGAGGTTGTTGCAAATACTGGCGGTTTTGAAATTAATATGCCTACTGAAATGGCTAAACCTGCTGCTGAACGTCAATTACCATTATTTATATGTGAAGTGGAGGGTCAAACAAAATATGTGATACCATTGAGTGGAGCAGGACTTTGGGGACCTATTTGGGGATATGTTGGCTTGGATGACAATAAAGACACTGTGTTTGGTGTTTACTTCTCGCACGCCAGTGAAACCCCTGGTCTTGGTGCTGAAATTACAACCACCAAATTTAAAGATGAGTTTTTGGGTAAGCAAGTCTTAAAAAATGGCGAAGTTGCTCTTGCTGTTGAGAAATTTGGTAAAGTAACAGACCCTACCTATCAGGTAGATGGAATATCTGGCGGAACTATCACTTCTTTGGGAGTATCTACAATGATAAAAGAGTGTATGAGCCTGTATGTTAATTTTTTAACTAATAAATAAGGGAGAGATATTATATGAGTTTATTTTCAAAAATAAATAGAGAGGTATTCTCTTCACCTCTTACAATGAACAATCCTGTTACTGTACAGGTGTTGGGTATCTGTTCAGCATTGGCCGTAACAGCCAAGTTGGAACCAGCAATTGTAATGGGTTTTTCTGTGACGGTGATTCTTGCTGTGGCCAATGTTGTTATTTCATTGCTACGCAACACAGTGCCTAATCGTATTCGTATTGTGGTGCAGCTGGTAGTAGTGGCTACTTTGGTAACCATTGTGAGTGAAGTTTTGAAAGCGTTTGCCTACGATGTAAGTGTTCAGCTTTCGGTGTATGTAGGTCTGATTATCACAAACTGTATTTTGATGGGACGTTTGGAAGCTTTTGCAATGCAAAATGGTCCTTGGGAATCACTGCTTGATGGTGTAGGAAATGGATTGGGATATGCTAAGATATTAGTGATAATCGCATTCTTTCGCGAGCTTTTAGGTTCGGGCACCTTGTTTAATATACAAGTTATTCCGGCCTCATTCTACGAATTGGGTTATATCAACAATGGTTTGATGTTGATGCCACCTATGGCTCTTATCATTTGTGCTTGCGTTATCTGGTATGAGAGACATAAACATAAAGAATTGCAAGAAAAAAATTAATCTTTATTCTTAAAAAATTATGGATCAACATTTATTGAGTTTATTCGTCCGCTCTATCTTTGTGGACAATATGATATTCGCTTTCTTCTTGGGTATGTGTTCGTACTTGGCTGTTTCGAAGAACGTGAAAACTGCATTGGGGTTAGGGTTAGCTGTAATTTTCGTATTATTCATTACACTACCAGTCAACTATTTGCTTCAAACAAAAATCTTAGGTCCTGATGCGCTTGTAGAGGGAGTTGACTTAAGCTTTTTGAGCTTTATTTTATTCATTGCTGTAATTGCCGGTATCGTGCAGTTGGTAGAAATGATTGTAGAACGCTTTAGTCCATCGCTTTATGCTTCATTGGGTATTTTTCTTCCATTGATTGCTGTGAACTGTGCTATTATGGGTGCCTCTTTGTTTATGCAGCAAAGAATCACTTTAGACCCTGCTAATCCACAAGCTATATCAAGTCTTGGTGGCGCAGTTGTCTATGCCTTAGGTTCGGGTGTGGGTTGGTTGCTTGCCATTGTAGGCCTTGCTGCTATCCGCGAAAAAATGGCTTACTCGGATGTTCCTGGCCCATTAAAAGGATTGGGTATTACATTCATTACAGTAGGATTGATGGCTATGGCTTTTATGTGTTTCTCGGGTTTAAAAATTTAATCAAAGTAAATTGTAAATAACAATGGGTTCTTTAATATTAACGAGTATCATAGTGTTCTTGGTGGTTATTTTGCTACTTGTCATTATTTTGCTCGTGGCAAAAAAATACCTCTCTCCATCGGGCGAGGTAACTGTCACCTTGAATGGTGAAAAGGAATTGAAAACTGAGCCAGGCGGCACATTGCTCAATACACTATCAAGCAATCAAATCTTCTTATCATCTGCTTGTGGAGGTAAAGGGTCGTGCGGACAATGCAAGTGTCAGGTTCTTGATGGTGGTGGTGAAATTCTTCCTACCGAAGCTGTTCATTTTTCGCGCAAAGAGCAGGCCGACCACTGGCGTTTGGGTTGTCAGGTAAAAGTAAAACAAGATATGGACGTGAAAATCGACGAAGCTATCTTGGGTGTGAAAGAGTGGGAGTGCGAAGTTATCAGTAACAAAAATGTGGCTACATTTATCAAAGAGTTTATCGTGGCATTGCCTCCGGGCGAACATATGGACTTCCTTCCTGGCTCGTATGCACAAATCAAGATTCCTGAATTTTCGATGGATTATGATAAAGACATTGATAAGAGCTTAATTGGTGACGAATACTTGCCTGCTTGGAAAAACTTTGGTCTGTTCACATTGAAGTGTAAAAATACAGAGCCTACCATTCGTGCATATTCAATGGCTAACTATCCAGCGGAGGGTGATCGCATAATGCTTACTGTGCGTATTGCTACACCACCGTTCAAGCCCAAAGATCAAGGTCCCGGATTTATGGATGTGCCTCCCGGTATCGCATCATCTTATATTTTCACATTAAAACCTGGTGATAAAGTGACAATGAGCGGACCTTATGGAGATTTCCACCCAATACTGAACTCGAAAAACGAGATGATGTGGGTAGGTGGTGGTGCCGGTATGGCTCCTCTTCGTGCTCAAATTATGCACTTGACTAAGACGTTGCATATCACAGACCGTACGATGAACTATTTCTATGGTGCACGTGCTTTGAATGAAGTGTTCTATTTGGAAGACTTCTTGCAATTGGAAAAAGATTATCCTAACTTTAAGTTCCATTTGGCACTCGACCGCCCAGACCCAGCTGCTGATGCAGCAGGTGTATCTTATACTCCAGGGTTTGTACACGACGTGATTTACAATACTTATTTGAAAAATCACGATGCCCCCGAAGATATAGAATACTATATGTGTGGCCCTGGCCCAATGTCGAAAGCAGTAGAAAAGATGCTTGACAATCTTGGAGTTCCAGCCAAAAATTTGATGTTCGACAACTTTGGAGGGTAAATAAAACCTCTTTTATAAATAAAACGGGCAGATAGAACGAACTATCTGCCCGTTTTTTTATTTACTTTTGTATAATGATGAATATGGATAATAATCTGATAAAAGAAGCTCTACTCAATCTGAAGATTGAAGAGCTAAACCCAATGCAAAAAGAGGCCTTGCGTGTTTCGTCTCCTGATAAAGATGTAATTCTATTATCGCCCACAGGATCGGGCAAAACACTGGCTTTTTTATTGCCGTTGCTGCTAAATTTGAAACTCGAAAATGTGGGTGTACAAGCATTGGTATTGGCTCCATCGCGCGAGCTGGCACTTCAAATTAATAATGTGTTTCAGCAAATGGGCACGAAATGGAAAAGCTGTGTTTGCTATGGAGGACATCCTATTTCTGAAGAAAAGAAAAGCATATTGGGCAATAAACCAGCCGTAATTATAGGAACACCGGGACGCATCACCGATCATTTAGCAAAAGGGAATTTTGAGACCTCAACCATTCATACTCTAATTATAGACGAGTTTGACAAATCGCTTGAGTTAGGTTTTCACGACGAAATGGCTGAGATTATGGATCAGCTACCCAATTTGCAAAAGCGTGTTTTGTTATCAGCTACCGATGCTGAAGAAATTCCTGAATTTACAAAAATAGAAAATGCTATTAAATTGAACTTCTTAGATCCGACACAATCAACATCGGAACGACTGAAGCTGATGAAGGTAGTATCGCAAGATAAAGACAAAGTAGAGACGCTATACAATCTGCTTTGTGCGCTTGGTAATGGTTCGAGCGTTGTGTTTTGCAACCATCGCGATGCAGTGGATCGAGTGAATAAACTTTTGTCTGATAAAAAACTTGAGACGGAAAAATTTCACGGAGGAATGGAACAGCCCGACCGAGAGAAAGCCCTGTATAAGTTTCGCAATGGTAGTTGTCATATCTTGGTATCTACCGATTTGGCGGCTCGTGGTTTAGATATTCCCGATATAGAGCACGTGATTCATTATCATTTGCCTGTAAACGAAGAAGCGTTTACACATAGAAACGGACGAACGGCGCGCTGGGATGCTACGGGTACATCTTATTTAATACTCAATCCAGTTGAAAATGCACCCGATTATATTGATGCCGAAATTGAAGAGTTTGTAATACCCGAAAAAATCAATCGACCGCCAAAATCGAAATGGGTAACAATCTATATTGGAAAAGGAAAAAAAGACAAACTCAGCAAAATGGACATTGCGGGATTTCTATATAAAAAAGGGGGGTTATCGCGTGATG
Organism: uncultured Bacteroides sp.; assembly: GCA_947074275.1. Classification (GTDB taxonomy): domain Bacteria; phylum Bacteroidota; class Bacteroidia; order Bacteroidales; family Bacteroidaceae; genus Bacteroides. Next base: position 4,541 of record CAMTPA010000053.1, on the reverse strand, counting down.
ACGTAGGTGCAATCGACGTGAAAGAGCATTATGCTTTTGTTGCAATCCGAAGAGAAAAGGTAAAACAGCTACTAACTCTTATCCACAACGAGAAAATCAAAGGAATGAAAACACGCATCGAAGAGGCTAAGTAGTTGCGTTTGTCATCTATGAACATCTGTTGTGATAGATGTTCATAGTTATCGCCTCATATATTAACACTCCATATGCTGGCTATTCTTATTTATGATTCTCAAAATAAATAAGGATAGCCAGTTTTTTGTAATCAAGGTTTTGGATAGGCAGGATGTTAGCGTATGTTATAAAAATACAGTAAAAACCCCTCTAATTTTATATTCTATAAGTAAATAAATGTTTATAATTAAGGCTTGTAGGCAATACGCTGTTTGTGCTATATAAACATAACAAAATGCCATTTTCAACCTCTATAAACCAATAAAAAGTAAGAGAAATATGGCTATAAATGCTATTTTTATAAGGAAAGATTTGTTTTGCAGAAATAAATCCGTAATTTCGCCGTGTCGAAAGACTTAAAATAATGAAAATGTTAAACCAAAAACAAACTTCAAATGAAAAAGCATAATTTCAATGCAGGACCCTCAATTCTTCCACGCGAGGTAATCGAAGACACGGCGAAAGCTATTTTAGATTTCAACGGTTCGGGATTATCTTTGATGGAAATAAGCCACCGCGCTAAAGACTTCCAACCTGTTGTTGACGAAGCCGTATCGCTATTCAAAGAATTACTAAACATACCCGAAGGGTATTCGGTAGTATTCTTGGGAGGTGGGGCAAGCCTTGAGTTCTGTATGGTGCCTTTCAACTTTCTCGAAAAGAAAGCAGCCTATTTGAATACTGGTGCTTGGGCCAAAAAGGCAATGAAAGAAGCTAAAGGATTTGGCGAAGTTGTAGAGGTAGCTTCATCTGCTGAAGCAAATTACACTTATATTCCTAAAGATTATACAATCCCAACTGACGCTGATTATTTTCACATCACAACCAACAATACCATTTATGGCACAGAGCTAAAAGAAGACTTGAACTCGCCAATACCAATGGTGGCCGATATGTCATCTGATATATTCTCACGTCCTATTGATGTTTCTAAATACATTTGTATTTATGGTGGCGCACAAAAAAATCTGGCTCCTGCTGGTGTTACATTTGCCATTATAAAAGATGATGCTCTTGGCAAAGTTTCGCGTTATATTCCTACGATGCTTAACTATAAAACGCATATTGACAATGGTTCGATGTTCAATACACCTCCAGTAGTTCCTATCTATGCAGCCACATTGACATTGCGTTGGATTAAAGAACAGGGTGGTGTGAAAGAAATGGAACGTCGCGCAATTGAAAAAGCGGATATGCTATATGGAGAAATTGATCGAAACAAAATGTTTGTTGGCACAGCTGCCGTAGAAGATCGTTCGCGTATGAATATTTGCTTTGTGATGGCTCCAGAATACAAAGACTTGGAAGCTGATTTTATGAAATTCGCTACCGAAAAAGGAATGGTTGGCATCAAAGGGCATCGCTCAGTTGGTGGATTCCGTGCATCTTGCTACAATGCTATACCCAAAGAAAGCGTACAGGCATTGATTGACGCTATGCAAGAGTTTGAAAAACTACATTCGTAATTAAATATTCAAATCACCATAACTTAATACATTGAAAAGTGTATTGTTTTGTGGTGATTTTTTTTCTAATCTACAATCAAAAAATATAATATGAAAGTTCTTATAGTAACTGAAAAACCATTTGCGAAAATAGCAGTAGATGGCATTCGTAAAGAAATTGAAGCAGCTGGATATGAAGTTGCTCTTTTAGAGAAATATACCGATAAGGCTCAATTGCTCGACGCAGTAAAAGATGCGAATGCTATAATTATCCGTAGCGACATTATTGATGCCGAAGTTTTGGATGCTGCAAAAGAATTGAAAATAGTGGTTCGTGCTGGTGCTGGATACGACAATGTTGATTTGGAAGCTGCTACAGCTCACGGAGTTTGTGTGATGAACACACCAGGCCAAAATGCAAATGCTGTTGCCGAATTGGTTTTGGGTATGATGGTATATGCCGTACGCAACTTCTTTAACGGTACTTCGGGCACTGAATTGATGGGTAAGAAGTTGGGTATTCATGCTTATGGCAACGTTGGTCGCAATGTAGCTCGTATTGCTAAAGGATTCGGAATGGAAATATATGCTTTCGACCCTTTCTGCCCCAAAGAAGTTATGGAGAATGATGGTGTAAAAGTGGTAAGTTCTGTTGAAGAACTTTATCAGATATGTAATGTGGTATCTTTGCATATTCCTGCAACCGCTGAAACAAAAAACTCAATCAACTACAACCTTTTAAAAAATATGCCTAAGGGTGCAGTACTTATCAACACAGCTCGTAAAGAGGTGATTAACGAAGGAGAGTTGATAGAGTTGATGGATGAACGCAATGACTTTAAATATATTACCGATATTATGCCTGCCGCTCACACTAAGTTTGTAGAACTTTTTGCTGGACGATATTTTTCTACTCCTAAAAAAATGGGAGCGCAAACAGCTGAAGCGAATATCAATGCTGGTATAGCTGCTGCAAAGCAAATTGTAGGTTTCTTAAAAGATGGTTGTGAAAAATTCCGTGTGAATAAATAACATCTCATTTTATCCTGAAGAACATTTAAAACACACCAATAAATTATGGCTAAAGTAAAACCTTTCAGAGGAATACGTCCACCAAAACATTTGGTGGAACAAGTTGCGTCACGCCCTTATGATGTGCTTAACTCCGCTGAAGCCCGTGAAGAGGCTTCGGGTAATGACAAATCTTTGTATCGTATTATCAAGCCCGAAATAGATTTTCCTGTTGGTATCGATGAGCATGATGAATGCGTATATCAAAAGGCTGCGGACAACTTCCAGTTGTTTCAAGATAATGGATGGTTGATTCAAGATGATTGTGACAACTACTACATTTATGCTCAAACGATGAATGGAAAAACGCAATATGGACTTGTGGTAGGTGCTTATGTTCCCGATTATTTAAACGGTTCTATTAAAAAACACGAACTGACACGTCGAGACAAAGAAGAAGATCGAATGAAACACGTCCGTGTAAATAATGCTAATATAGAACCCGTATTTTTTGCGTATCCAGATAATGCTAAGTTAGATGATATTGTAAAGAAATATACAACAAAAGAGCCTGTATATGATTTCATTGCGCCAGGCGATGGTTTTGGACACACATTTTGGATTGTAGATCAAGCAGAGGATATTGCAAGTATAACAAAAGAGTTTGCTCAAATGCCCGCTCTTTACATTGCCGATGGTCATCATCGTTCGGCTGCGGCAGCTTTGGTTGGTGCCGAAAAAGCAACACAGAACGATGACCATACTGGTGATGAAGAATACAACTATTTTATGGCTGTTTGTTTCCCTGCCAATCAACTCACTATCATTGACTACAATCGTGTAGTGAAAGATTTGAATGGGTTGACCTCTGCCGAATTTTTGAAAGCACTTGATGAAAACTTTATTATAGAAAAAAAAGGCACAAACCCGTATAAACCTCTTGAACTGCATAATTTTGCACTCTATTTGGATGGGGAATGGTATAGCTTAACTGCTAAACCAGGCACATACAATGATAATGACCCTATTGGTGTTTTGGATGTTACTATATCATCAAATCTTATCTTAAATGATATATTGGGTATTAAAGACCTTCGTACAGACAAAAGAATTGATTTCGTGGGTGGAATACGTGGTTTGGAAGAATTGAGTAAACGTGTCGATAGCGGTGAAATGAAAGTAGCATTAGCTCTCTATCCTGTATCAATGAAACAATTGATGGACATAGCCGATAGTGGAAACATAATGCCACCTAAAACTACTTGGTTTGAACCAAAACTTCGTTCAGGATTGGTGATTCATAAGTTGATATAACTTTCCTGATTAATACTAATAAAAATAAAGCTACCTTCGATGTAATATAGAGGGTAGCTTTTGTTGCATAATATATAAAAGAATCAATATGAGTAAAAAGGAAATATATAAACAAGAAAATGAAGTGTTTCTAAAGAAAATTTCGGAAGATACCGAAGCACATAAATTACCCGATGGAGTTCTTTATAAAATAATCAATAGAGGCTGTGAAGATAAGAAACCTTTATTGAATAGCATTGTAACTGTACACTACAAAGGTTGTCTTATCAATGGGCGAGAATTTGACAACTCTTGGAAACGTAATTGTCCAGAAGCTTTTCGATTGAATGAAGTGATAGTGGGGTGGCAATTAGCTTTACAAAATATGGTAATAGGTGATAGATGGATAATATATATTCCGTATAATGTAGGCTATGGCACACGAAGCAACGGGCCAATTCCAGCGTTTTCTACACTCATATTCGAGGTAGAGCTTTTAGCTATTTCATAGATATATCACAAGGCATGATCATTATAAGCCTCATTTGTTATTGTTAAAAAAGTAGATGACGAGAACCGTCAATGTGAGAACGAAAATGTGCTCCCTCTTCTTTTAAT
>CAMTPA010000052.1 GCA_947074275.1 uncultured Bacteroides sp. | reverse complement strand
GAGATGGAATCTCGTGACTGGAGTTCAGACGTGTGCTCTTCCGATCTCAAAGCGAAGAGGCAATAGAACCTCTTCGCTTTGTGCCTCTTCTTCATTATTAAGAAACAAGTTATTCTTCCAATTCTTCGTAGGCAAAACGTTTGTATATATTAAGCTGAGCACGAAGCATATTTATTTCGCTCCGCATATCGTTCATACGATTCAATAAGTGATTGATGGCATCAATGCCCTCAAGACTTATAGCCAAATCATAATACATACGTGCATAGCGTTCCACTTCAGGCAACTGATCTACTAACAAATAGCGTTCTCCATCTTCGGTGCGAATTTCTACCAGACCCTCGTCATTCAGCAAAGCGATAAATGAGGGGTCGATGTGGCAATTGTGACAGTAGTCATTGATTATAATTAATTCGTTCTGCATAATCTTTGATTCTTTATTTATTCATACTTTGCATCTCACGCAACAATTCTTTTTGTTTGTCCGTCAAGCGGGTAGGCATTTTCACATTGTAGGTCACAATGAGATCACCATATTGCCCTTCTTTTTTATAAACAGGAAATCCTTTTCCTTTCAGACGAACCTTGGTGCCACTCTGGGTTTCGGGCTTCACTTTCAGCTTCACTTTGCCTGTTAGTGTTTCCACCTCTTTGTCGCCACCCAAGATAGCAGTATAGATATCTATATCGGCATCTACATACAAATCATCGCCTACACGCTTGAAAGTAGCATCTTCTGCTATTATAAATGTAATGTACAAATCGCCTTTCGGACCACCATTAGCACCCTCACCACCATAGCCTCTCAGTTTGATAACTTGTCCATCGGTCACACCGGCTGGAATCGTGATGCGCACACTCTTACCATTTACATTCAATACTTGCTTGTGTGTTTCGGAAGCGTCGCGCAATGAGAGATGAAGCTCTGCATTAAAATCTTGACCACGATAGCCACCACCAGCACCTCTGCCTCTCGATCCACCTCCTTGTCCTCGCTGTCCAAACATTTGCTCAAAAAAGTCTGAAAATCCACCACCGCCAAAATCAGCTCCTCCCGACGAATAATATTCGCCGCCGCCAAAGCCACCAAAACCACCGAAACCGCCAGAACCACCTTGTTGTCTTGCCTTTTTCTGGGCTTCAAACTCATCGGCGTGTTTCCAGTGTTCACCATATTCATCGTACTTCTTGCGTTTTTCAGGGTCACTCAGCACTTCGTTTGCTTCATTGATTTCCTGAAATTTTTCCTTCGCACTTGCATCATTGGGATTCAAATCGGGATGGTATTTCCGAGCCAACTTGCGATAAGCTTTTTTCACATCGTTTTGCGAAGCATTTTTGTCTACACCAAGAATTTTGTAATAGTCAATATAAGCCATTCTATTCTATCATTATATCTTTTAATATTCCACAGAATAACTATTAACAAGTATCACCTCAACTGTGAAGAGCATAAACGATACTTGTTAACAATCTAAACACTTATCCAATAACAAACAAACAGTGGGTTTGGGTTCACCAAACAGCACTCTTTTTATAGCGAAACATTGGTTTTAAGTGCGTAAATAGTCATTTAAAAAACTTTTCTACCACAATATCTGTTTTAATGGAAATTTAGATATACATAAAAATGGGCAACAATATAAAAGATCAATACATCAAATACTCACTCATCATTATAATTCTTGTAATGGGAGTAGTGTTATTGACCCGAATTACTCCTTTTATGGGTGGTTTATTGGGCGCTTTTACCATTTATATATTAGTAAGAAAGCAGATGGAGCGACTGGTAACAAAGAAAAGTATGAAACGAAGCAAAGCTGCTGCACTGATAACCTGCGAAATTCTTTTTTTCTTTTTAGTGCCCCTCTGCTGCATCGTATGGCTCATCATCAACCGCCTCGAAACAGTACACCTCAATGTCGATTCAATCATTGCACCGATTCAGGAAGCTGAAAACTATATCAAATCCAAGTTTGGTTTCGATATATTGGGAAGCAACGCCGTGTCGTGGATGGTTTCGAAAGCTCCCGAAATAGGACAAGTAATAATGGGGGGCATAAGCAGTTTTCTTATCAATGTATTTGTGGTGGTTTTCGTTCTCTATTTTATGCTGATTGGTGGTTCCACAATGGAAAACTACATTAAAGATATTTTACCATTTACACCTGGTGACAGACACCACGTGTTACAAGAGATAAAACTCATTGTCCGTTCCAATGCCATTGGCATTCCCTTGCAAGCTCTTATTCAAGGAGCCATTGCCACGGTGGGGTACTTGATTTTTGATGTTCCAAGTTTGATATTATGGGGATTGCTTACTTGTTTTGCCACCGTCATCCCAGTAGTAGGCACTTCGTTAGTGTGGGTTCCGTTATCACTCTATATGATACTGGAAGGAAAATGGTTTGACGCAATTGGGCTTATGGTGTATGGTGTCGTCGTTATTGCACAAATGGACAACTTGATACGCTTTATGCTACAAAAAAGATTGGCAGACATACATCCGCTGATTACTATATTTGGGGTTATCATAGGTCTATCCATATTTGGTTTTATGGGCATTATATTTGGTCCTCTTTTGTTATCTCTTTTCTTGCTTTTTGTAGACATATTCAAAAAAGAGTATTTAGACTCAAAAAATAATTGATAATAAAGACTATATCCATTTGGGAAATACTATTTTTGCATTGTTATAACAACACATACACCTATGAATACCATTCTTACGCTCAACATTTTCGTTTTTTCTCTCTTAACGATAGTTGTTGCCTTTTTCTTTATTCAACTTTATTATTACTTAGGCTTGTATAGCCGAATTAACCGTTATCACGAAGCTTGTCAAAATGATGAAATCAATTTTATCACCGAATACCCTTCTGTCTCCATTATCATTTGCGCCCAAGATGAATCAGACAATCTCCGAAACAATCTACCAGCAATTTTAGAGCAAGATTACCCCGAGTTTGAAGTGATAGTTATCAATGATGGCTCGACTGATGAGAGTGATGATGTGTTGAAAATATTAAGTGCTAAATACAAAAACCTATATCACACATTCACCCCCGACAGTTCACGCTATTTAAGTCGCAAAAAACTATCAATGACTTTGGGAATAAAAGCAAGCAAGCATCCTTGGCTGGTGTTTACAGAGGCTAATTGTGTACCCGAAAGCAACCAGTGGTTAAAACTTATGGCACGCAATTTCACTCAACGAACGGAAGTTGTGTTGGGATATAGCAATTTCTCCTCAACCGACAATTGGCTGAATCGTTACGCAACATTCGATTTATTCTTCACCACCGTTCGATTCTTCAGCTATGCACTTGCACGCAAACCTTATATGGGAATGGGAAGAAATATGGCTTATAGAAGAGAGCTTTTTTTTAAGCAAAAAGGATACTCAAGTCACTTGGATTTACTACGTGGTGAAGATAATTTATTTATAAACCAAGTAGCAACCCCTACCAACACAAGAGTAGAGATTAGCGCAGATGCAACGATGCACATCAAACCATACGAACGATACAAAGACTGGAAAGAGGAGAAAATGAATTATTTCACCACATCGCGCTATTATAAAGGTGTGCAAAGATTTGCTTTAGGATTTGAAACCACCTCTCGCCTATTGCTTTATTTATTTAGTTCAATAGGCATTATAACAAGTATATTATCGTCTTATTGGATAGCCTTAGGATTATTCATCGTTTTACCATTCATTCAAATCGGCACACAATCGGTTGTGTTGCAGAAGACAGCAAAAAATATGGGAGAAGAGTTTAAGTTCGTGAAATTCTTGCCACTATTCAACATAGCTATCCCATTTCAAATATTGAAGTTTAAAATCGGATTATCAATGCTCGGCAAACAAGAGTTTAGAAGAAGATAAGTCAACAAAAAAAGTGTATCTACATCCCGCTTACTCGTAACGCATCGAAGTGGCGGGATTTATTTTTGTTATCAGAAAAGAGGGGCCAATAAGCATCAACACAGAAATTATAAGAGTGGCTACATTAATTAAAATCCAAAAAAGAACATTCATTGATACAGGAACAGAATCAATATAATAACTTTCAGGATCGAGTTTGAATAAATGAAACTGAGACTGAACAAAACAGAATAGTAAACCAATTGCATTGCCCCACAACATTCCCTTACCAATCAGAAAAACAGAAAACCATAGAAACACTTTACGAATGGTAAAATTATCGGCACCTAATGCTTTTAATATACCAATCATATTGGTACGCTCTATAATAATGATTAGCAATCCTGAAATCATTGTAAAGCCAGCCACACCAATCATCAAAATCAAAATGACCCACACATTCAAATCAAGCAAGCCAAGCCATTCAAATATCTGCGGATTCATTTCTTCGATGTTTTGCACATAATAAGCTCCTCCATATCTATCGGTTTTATTATCTACTACCTCTGCCAGCTCGTAAGTAAAATCTCCCAAATGGTTGTAATCATTAAGTTGCAACTCTGCACCGCTTACTTGTCCCGCTTCCCAATTGTTCAATCGGTTTACCGTATAAAGGTCTGTTAGCAAAAATAAGTTATCATATTCCGAGAAGTTTGTTTGATAAATACCTTTAATAACAAGCGGACGAACACGAACGTTGTCTTGAATAAAATAAGTAAAGATTCGATCGCCTAATTTAAGTTTTAATTTATCAGCTATGGATTTGGAAACAACAACTTGGTTGTTAGAAGTAGTATCACTGAATAGTGGAATCTCACCTTCCACTAAGTGCGATAAGAAAAACGTGTCATCAAATTCTGGCCCTACCCCTTTTAGCACCATTCCCTGAAAAGCATCATCTGTTTTTATTATCCCTGGCTTAGTAGAGAAGCGTTGCACGTGTTTTACATCAGAATAATCGAGCAACGCATTCATCATACTATCATTGACAACAATGGGTATCGTTTCGTAGGAGCGAACAGCATCGAAGTTGGTTATCTGAATATCAGAGCCAAAGCCTGTCACTTTATTTCTCACCTCTTTTTTAAAGCCGATTATCACACCTACGGTAACAATCATTATGGCAAGCCCTATGGCAATACCTATCATAGATATGAGTACCGCAGGACGCGACACCCGTTTTCCTCCATCAGTATGGCGATAGAGCCTACGAGCTATAAAGAGTGAGAAGGACATTGCAGAAATAAAAGATTAAAGAGTGCGCCCAGGATAAGCTTCCAATGCTTTTTGCAAGACAAAAAGTGCTCGATTCAAATCCTCTTTTTTCAGAACATAGGCTATACGCACCTCATTTCGGCCTGCGCCAGGAGTAGTATAAAAGCCCGAAGCTGGTGCCATAAATACAGTCTGTCCCTCATATTCAAATTCCGAAAGACACCACGCACAGAAAAGGTCCGAATCATCAACAGGAAGCTTGGCAACCGTATAAAATGCACCCATAGGAATTGGAGAGTAGACACCTGGGATGCGATTTAGTCCATCAATTAAGCATTTACGACGCTCTACGTATTCATCGTATGTATCGCGCAGGTAATCTTCACTGGCATCAAGTGAAGCTTCAGCAGCTATTTGACCAATAAGCGGTGGACTTAAACGTGCTTGACAGAACTTCATTACCGCATCACGTATTTGTTTGTTCTTTGTTATCAAAGCACCAATACGAATGCCACATTCTGAATAACGTTTCGATACCGAATCTATCAGCACTACGTTATTTTCAATACCTTCTAAATGACAAGCTGATATATAAGGAGAGCCTGTGTAAATAAACTCACGATACACTTCGTCTGAGAATAAAAAAAGATCGTATTTCTGCACTAAATCACGAATTTGATTCATTTCTCTACGAGAGTATAGATAGCCAGTAGGATTATTCGGATTACAAATCAAAATTGCTTTTGTACGTTCATTAATCAACTCTTCAAACTTTTCCACCTTGGGTAATGAAAAGCCTTCTTCGATAGTTGTAGTAATGGTGCGGATAACTGCACCAGCCGAAATAGCAAATGCCATATAGTTTGCATAAGCAGGTTCGGGCACTATAATTTCATCGCCCGGGTTTAAACAAGCAAGAAATGAAAACAAAACAGCTTCCGAACCACCAGATGTTATGATTATGTCGTCGGCAGTCAGATTGATATTAAATTTGCCATAGTAGCCCACTAACTTTTCGCGATAACTGCGATAGCCTGCACTGGGGCTATACTCCAACACATCACGATCGATATTACGAATCGCATCAATCGCGACCTGAGGAGTAGGCAAATCAGGTTGCCCAATATTCAGGTGAAATACGTGTACACCTCTTTGCTTTGCAGCATCTGCAAGAGGAGCCAGTTTTCTAATCGGAGATGCAGGCATCTCGTTTCCGCGGATAGAGATTGTTGGCATAAGTCAGTTCTATTTTTTATTGATATTTGTCTATTTAAGGCGACAAATGTACACAATTAATCGCATACCGAGACATAAAAGCTTTAAAAACCTTATCAAGGTTAAAAATCAAATGATATATAGAAAGAAAGCTATACATTTGTTCAGAACAAAATCTAAAACGCTAACGAAATGACGATTCATCTCATAGTATTCGCTTCAGTAATATCCAAACGCGCTTCGGTGATTCAAACACACGAAAAATTGCTTAGCGAACTTGAAAAATATTTTACCATAAATCTGGTTGACTACCGGGATTTAGATAAGTTGAATGACGAAGACTTCAAGCTTCTTTTCATTGCAACTGGTGGTGTAGAGCAGTTGGTTATTCAGCGATTCGAATCACTTGCACACCCTGTCACATTACTCACCGATGGACTCGCCAACTCTTTGGCTGCTTCGCTCGAAATATCAGCTTGGTTTCGCAGTAAAGGAATGCGATGCGAGATTTTGCACGGAGAGTTCTTCAATATAGCACAGCGTATTCAGATATTGCACAATAACTTTCTTGCCAAACGCACTCTTTGCAACCAACGAGTAGGTGTTATAGGTGCTCCTTCTTCTTGGCTTATAGCCAGCAGTGTGGATTACCTTCTTGCCAAACGACGCTGGGGTATCGACATAGTTGACATTCCTTTAGAGCGTGTTTACAATATCTATACAACAATTACCGACCACGAGGTTGAAAATACTTGTGCAGCTTTTGCATCACAAGCATTGGCTTGCAGAGAAGTAGATGCCAAAGAAATACACAAAGCGATGCGCCTTTATCGAGCCATCAAACAGGTGTGCGAAGAAGAGAGATTGAATGCACTAACAATTAGTTGCTTCAACTTAATAGAGCCAAGTCGCACAACTGGATGCTTAGCACTTGCTTTGCTCAATGATGAGGGTATTATTGCGGGATGTGAAGGTGATTTACAATCGCTATTTACGATGATGATAGTAAAAGCAATAACGGGCAATAGCTCTTTTATGGCCAATCCATCTAAAATTATAGAAAAAGAAAATGAGGTTATCTTTGGGCACTGCACCATTGGACTGCATCAGACTGAACGATTTATCATTCGCAATCATTTTGAGACTCAAAGCGGTGTAGCCATACAAGGGTTGATGCCAACTGGTGATGTAACAGTCGTGCGATGCGGTAACGAAAGTTTAGATGAGTTTTACCTTTCGACTGGTACATTGACCGAAAACACGAACTACATTAATATGTGTCGTACACAAGTTCGAGTAAAACTCAACACACCTGTAAGATACTTCCTTAAAAACCCATTAGGTAATCATCATATCTTGATTCACGGCAATTGGGAGACACCTTTTAAAGATTTTTTGCAAGCAAATAAATGCAAGCGAGTAGAATAAAAAGCTCGCCTGCATCTACTTTAAGTTCGTTTTATACTCTTAAAAGTTCTAATATATCTTCACGAGACAATTTGTGAGACAAATTAGCTCCTTCAAGTAAAGCATTGGCTAAATCTTTTTTAGTAGTATGAAGCTTGATAATTTTCTCTTCAATCGTATTTTGTGCTATCAATCGATATACCGTCACTGGACGTGTTTGCCCAATGCGGTAAGCCCTATCAGAAGCTTGATCTTCAATGGCAGGATTCCACCACGGATCAAGATGCACAATAAAGTCTGCTTCTGTTAGATTCAATCCAAGCCCACCTGCTTTCAAGCTAATTAAAAACAAGGGTTGATCTCCTGTTTGAAACTCTTTTACCAATTTTTGTCTTTGCGGAATAGTGGTACCACCATCTAAATAAAGATAATCTACACCCTGTTTATCGAGCACTTGGCGAAGTAAAGATAAATGAGAAGTAAATTGGCTAAACACCAATGCCCTGTGTCCGTTTTCTTTCATCACTCCCAGCAGTTCTAAGAAAGCTATTATTTTAGACGAATGAGCCTGATAACTATCATCTATCAACCCGATGTGACTTGCAGCTTGGCGAAGTTTGGTGATTTCCGACAAAGTTTGTACAGAGTTCATTTCATTGTTGCTAACAGCGTTTTCTGCTTTTTGCCTCAGAGTTTCATAAAATAAGGTTTCATCTTGTGATAAATTCACCTTGATTACAACCTCTGTTTTTCCAGGCAACTCTTGAAGAACTTCGTTTTTGGTGCGACGAAGCAAGAAAGGAGCTATCATTTTACGAAGCTCTTTTTGCTGTGTTTTATTATTGTTTTGCTCAATAGGTATAATAAACGTTTGTTGAAAATGTTCGAAAGAGCCTAATAATCCTGGATTCATAAATTGGAAAATATTCCAAATCTCTGAAAGGTGGTTTTGAATAGGTGTGCCCGTGAGTGCTAAACGAAAACCACCTTTTAATGTCATCGCAGCTTTAGACATTTTTGTTTCTCTATTTTTTATAGTATGTGCCTCATCCAGCACTATTACATTCCACTCTTTTGCATTAAGCAGGTTTTCTTCGGTGACAAGCAATCCATAGGTAGTGAGCAACACATCATATTCGCCTATTTCATCTATCACTTCATTTCGGTTATTTTCAGAATTAAGCACTCTCACATTCAAAGCTGGCGCAAAGCGATTAATCTCATCACGCCAATTCATCACTACCGAAGCTGGAGCTACAACCAAAGATGCACCTAATGTAGCTTTGTGTAATAACATAGCAATGGTCTGAACCGTTTTACCCAACCCCATATCATCGGCCAAACACGCACCTGCTCCCCAACTATTCAATCGTGCCATCCACCAGAAGCCTTCTTGTTGATAATCACGCAATTCGGCCTTCAATTTAGTAGGTGTCTTAAACTCCATTTTTGAAGCTTCGTCGATGCGTTTCACCAACGTCTTATATGCAGAGTCACCTTGCAAATGAATCCCTTTATCGCCCATATCAGTCATAAAAGGAGCTACAAACTCTGAAATTCGCAGTTTCTTTCTATCTTTTATAGATAAAGCCTTCAATCGCTGAATAATATGACGCAGCTCATCACTCAGGGCCAAAAACTCTTCATTGCCCAAAGCGATAAAACGTTTTTTAGGTTCGTCAAATGCTTGCATCAAGTCGAATATGCCAATTGATAAATCATCCACTTTCATTTCACCTTCCACTTCAAACCAGTTTGTTTTGCTTTTTAGTTTCAACCACATATTGCCTACATCCGCCTGCTTCCTTATTTTTAGCTTCACACCTTCGGGCCATTCCACAACTGCGCAATCGCCAAGCGTATGAGTGATGTTGAGAAACTCCAATCCACTTTCTACATTATCCAGCATCACAAGGTCGACCTCCACAAAATCGAACTTTATAAGTGCTTGCGCCACTTTATCGTAGTTTTTATTCTCAGCCGAAAAGTTACGCAATGCTTGCGTCGACTTACCATCAATTTTAGCAACCACATTTTTGGTACCTATACCTGGTTTGCAGTAAGGAGCAACAGTCGTAAATGGTTTCACGAAAATTTCCGCTTTAAAACCATCGCCAAGAGGTAGTAGTTGAATTACGATTTTAGCATCCCCCTTCACTTGCTCCATTGCTTGAGAAGCCACTATCAAATCGGAATGTATCGTAATCTCACTACTCAGTTTATCAATCAGAGCTTTTATTTTATCCTCGGCCTCGACTGGGAAAAAAGGAATTGATGTGAGCCTTTTTATAATCACCCGCTGCTGCGAGGTTATCTCCATTATTTTTATTCTCACATCGTTTTCCCAGTCAAATGTCAGCGACGATCTGGAGTCAATATCCTTAACATTCGATTCTATTTTAAACTGACCTTTTTGTTTTGATATTAGCAAATAAGGTTCTTCAGCACTAATATCAATAGGCAGTTCAGAATTTCTTTGACTAAACACCAACGGATGTCCCGATAGTTTTTTCAAAGGTTTTGCACCTGCTATTTCATACCTATACGACGGATAACCGTAACCATTGTATTCGTTATACTCTTTCACAAAGGGACGCATTTCATTATCAAAAGGAGACATTTCTTCGATACCGTCCTTGAATGTTTTCAATGCGATATTCCTTCCTTTTGTCCAAATTCTCCCATCCTTACTTTTTTGCAATTTTGGTATAATATCCCCCCACTCACTCACTAAGTATACAATCCGAGATGTTTGAATACCATCTGCTATTTTCTCTTTTTTTCTTTTTGCCGGCACAGAGCTTTCAAGCATTTGATTCAATACACGCAACCACGGTTCCTCGTAGCTATAAGGCGGAAGCATTGGTTTGTAATTGGTTTGTTCTGCATATTTATCCATATAGCATCGCAAAGTTGAAGAAGCTTCTATCTGAATGAAGCTATAACAATCTTCCGATATACAATCGACCACCTTCTGTTCGTCTATTTTATCAATTATCTCGTAGTGTTTTAATACAATGCTTTCGAGTATTCCTTCTAAAGAGAGGGCATCAATACGCTTTTTGGGATATAGATTATCCTTTATTTTTTCGATGTCTACATTGGCGATGAGCAGAAGTAAATAAGTTAGAAACTCCTCACGTTCGAACAATTCAAAAGCCTTATTGTAGAGTGAGGCAAGTTTTGTTTTTGAGGTCGAATCACCGTGATTTATTAGAGCCAACAAATAGCTATATTTAAACAAAGGTATTTGAGGATAGGAAGTACGAAAAAGCTGTTTTGAAATTCCTTTTTTATAGAGTTTCAAGGCCGAAGAGTAATCGTCTTTTTTTTGATAATATACTGCTTGAATAAAACAGCCTACTGAATCGGAGAGTTCAGCTTCTGCCACAGCTTCCGACAGTTTATTACCCAACAAATACTTGCCAGCAACATACAAGTTAAATATCTTTTTGTATTCAGGAGTCAAAGAGCACAGCTGCGAAAAACGGTTAAAAACACGTTCATACCATTCAACATCGATAGGATAAAGATTGAGGTAATGTTGACAAAAGCCTTCAGTAAGCTTTGCTAAAAGAGATGGAGGCAAATAATCTTCAATACCTTTTAGCTCTTCAAAAAAATGAAAACAAGAGACTATAAGTCCCATGAATAATGCAGTATCAGGGTCTGTTATTTCATTGCACTTCTTACCTTTTATAAAATCGATTATACTTTCACGGTTATTATGCAAATATTTATCATACACCGAATAGCTATTTGGTATTTTCTTTACATAAAAAGCCACCTCATCATTTTTCACTGTATCAATCAGTAAATAGAGTAAAACGCAAGGTTGGATTACCGAACTACCCCAACTGAGTAAATCTATATCCGATACTTCTATTAAGATGCCTTGTTTTTGCCACTTTTTCTTGTAGGTGTTTATACCCGATGCCTTAACATTGAATTTTCTACCAATATCTTTCAATGTGAAATCGTCTAAGGGTTTTATGGCACAAGCCATCGTTTTTAAAATTTTGACCTCTTCGTCTTTCAAGCTTAAAATTACTTCTTGAATATTGTTGCGGACACAAAAAAAGGAGTTCATCATTGATTCTTTATTTTTATCGTTTTAGCTTATAAAAACACTACTCGATTTTTACCTTCTCAGATGTTAATATCTATATCGTAGAATATAAACAGTTGTCAGGTCAGATATTTACAGTTAACAAATCAACTGTAAATACTCTGCATAAGTCGTTTAAAGTTTCGACATTTGAAAATGTCCATCAAAAATAGAAAATAAAAAAAGAATAGGCACAGAAGCATAGAAAATAATCAATCATTCGCTTGGCATAAGCAAAGAAAAAATGTAAATTTGCTTTGCAATGACCTTAGAAATCATCACATACAAGCACGGAAAAGATATTCCTGCATTTTTTGACAAGGAGCTTTTTCATTCTCAAAAGTTGTTTCTTGTTTACGAAGCGACACAGGGTTACACTCCTTATTTAATCGTTGCCAAAAATGAAAAAGGAGATGTTCTGTCCCAGCTTCTTGCTTGTGTTCGTAACGTACGCTTATTTTTCCCACCCTATTTTTTTCGCCGATGCGAGGTGTATGGAAGTGGAGAGTATCGGGATGAAATAAAAGACAAGGAATATTTATTCGGAATGATGTTAAAGCACCTGACGAAAGAGGTTGCTTCATCATCTTTCGTAATCGAGTTTCGTAATTTAAGCAATGCACTTTGGGGATACAAATTTTTTAGAGAAAATGGATATTTCCCCATCAATTGGCTTCGAGTAAGAAACTCACTGCATAGCCAAAAGAGCGCAGAAGAACGGTTTAGCCCGTCGAGAATAAGACAGATAAAAAAAGGGTTAAAAAATGGAGCAACCGTAGAGAAAGCACAAACTAAAGAAGAGATTCAGGAATTTTCTCAAATGTTGCGCAAGGTGTATTCTATTCATATCAGAAAACACTTTCCAAGCATCGATTTTTTTCAGCACTTAGAAAAGGTATTGATACAAAATGGTGAAGCAAACATTTTTATAGTGCGATACAAGGGCAAAGTGATTGGTGGATCGGCCTGCATCTATTCGGGCAAGGATGCTTTTCTATGGTTTTCGGGAGGAATGAGAAAAACATATGCGTTGCAATATCCTGGGATACTGGCGGTGTGGATAGCACTAAAAGATGCTTTCGACAACGGCTATCACCACTTGGAATTTATGGATGTGGGACTGCCTTTTAAAAAACATGGCTATCGAGAGTTTGTGCTTCGTTTTGGTGGAAAACAAAGTAGCACCAGACGGTGGTTTCGTTTTCGCTGGCAATGGCTCAACAAATTATTCACTCGTATATACGTTTAGAGCATATTTTGCGTTAATAGTAGTATTGACAACGCAATAATAAATGAAGAATCGTTTAACTATCATAATCCTATTCATACTGATTTCACTTTCCGCCTGGACACAGCAAGTTAAGGTGGGGGGCACTATACAAGATGAAAATGGAGAGCCAGTAGAACTTGCTACTGTAAGAATTGAAGGAACAGCTATCGGTACTGTAAGCAATTTAAAAGGACAATATTCCCTGAAATTCACTTCACAAGACTCGGTCACTATCATTTATTCTATGATAGGCTACAATACACGCAAACGCACATTGGTTCGTCCACAAGGCAACATCAGCATCAACATTACTCTACCAGCCTTGGGATATGAGTTGGGTGAAGTAACAGTCACAGAAAATCGCCGGCAGATGAATACAGTGCAACAACTGGACGTGAAAGCTAACAAGTTTACACCCGACGCTTCAGGTGGAAATATAGAATCAATCATCGCCACACAAGCGGGGGTTAGCTCAAACAACGAGCTAAGTTCGCAATACAATGTACGTGGAGGTAGCTATGATGAAAATATGGTCTATGTAAATGGTGTAGAAGTATATCGGCCTTTGCTTATTCGCTCAGGACAACAAGAAGGCTTGAGCTTTATCAATCCCGATATGGTTGAAAAGGTGGGGTTTTCATCGGGTGGCTTCGAAGCGCGCTATGGCGACAAGATGTCATCGGTACTTGATATTACTTATAAAAAGCCAACTCATTTTGAAGCCACAGTATCAGCAAGCTTGTTAGGATTTTCGGGATATATAGGTGTAGGTGGCAAAAAATGGTCGTGGATTAATGGATTTCGCTATAAAAGCAATCGATATTTATTGGGAACACTCGACACAAAAGGAGAATATGACCCTCGCTTCATTGACTACCAAACTTATTTTAGCTGGAATCTATCGAAACGCTGGGAAATTGGATTCATTGGCAACATATCAGATAATAAATACACCTTCAAACCTGCCGACCGAACAACCAAGTTTGGAACACTGGAATCGGCCAAAGAGTTTAAAGTATATTTTGACGGACAAGAAAGAGATGTGTTCCGAACATTTTTTGGAGCCGCCAATTTGACTTATAAAATGAATGAGCGAAGCAATTTTACATTTCGTGCTTCTGCTTTCAAAACCAAAGAGCAAGAGACTTACGACATTACAGGCCAATATTGGCTAAATGACTTAGATGATGCAAACAGCGACGATGCCACAATAGGCGTTGGTACTTATATGGAACACGCTCGCAATTATCTAAGCGCAACAGTGCAAAGCTATGCCTTAAATGGGATACATCAAATACGCCAACACAACATACAATGGGGGGTAGAACTAAAAAAAGAGAATATCAAAGATAGAATACGTGAATGGGAATTGCGTGACTCGGCTGGATATTCACTACCAAGTGTGCCCAATGGCCCCGAACTAATATATACCCTTTCGTCGCGCAACGATATCAACAGTACACGCTTCTCATTTTATGGACAAGACAGCTACCGTTTCAACTCGAATATGGGAATTTTTACACTGACCGCAGGTGTGCGTGGCAGTTATTGGAACTGGAACAAAGAGTTCATCGTAAGCCCACGTGCCTCGATGGCATTGATCCCAAAATTCAACGAACAATTCACCTTTCGTGTAGCTACGGGCATCTATTATCAAGCACCATTCTATAAAGAATTTAGAGATACCACAATGATAAATGGAGTAACACAAGTTGCACTCAATAAAAGCATCAAGTCACAACGCTCTATTCAATTTGTAGCAGGCGGCGATTACAATTTTCGTGCTGTTGGCCGTCCATTCAAATTCTCTGCAGAGTTTTATTACAAAGCATTGAGCAACCTAATACCATACAATGTAGACAACGTACGAGTGAGCTATTATGGACGAAATGCAGCAAATGGTTATGCGATGGGGCTTGATATGAAGCTTTTTGGAGAATTTGTACCAGGTACGGACTCGTGGGTAAGCTTCTCCATTATGAAAACAGAAGAGAAGATTGATGGAAAATGGCTTCCACGTCCTACCGACCAAAGGTATAACGTGTCAGTTTATTTCACCGATTATTTCCCTGGAAGCAAAAAATGGAAACTCAATTTAAAAGGAACTTTTGCAGGCGGATTGCCTTTCGGCCCACCTCACTCTGGAAGAGAAGCAGCAGTATTTCGCACTCCTGCCTATAAGCGTGTAGATATCGGTATGTCGAGAGTATTGATTGACAATACAGATCGGCATCTGACACGATTTGGACGTAACATCAGAAGTATGTGGTTAGGATTGGACGTGTTCAATCTGCTCAATATAAACAACGTCAACTCTTATTATTGGGTAACTGATGTCTACAATAATCAATTCGCAGTTCCCAACTATCTGACCTCCCGCCAGATTAACGTAAGACTGATGATTGACTTTTAGAAATTAAATGCAGAAATATTTCTTTATTAAGTAAGAATTGATTTTCTTTGTGCTGGTTTAAAATGAACCAGATTATAAATTTAATGCCAAAATAAGAAATACTATTATGAAGATTTCACACATTGAACATTTGGGCATTGCTGTAAAAAGCATTGAAGAAGCCCTCCCCTACTACGAAAATGTTTTAGGTCTAAAATGCTACAATATCGAAACTGTAGAAGATCAAAAAGTAAGAACAGCTTTCCTTAAAGTAGGTGACACAAAAATTGAATTATTAGAACCCACCTGTCCCGAAAGCACTATCGCTAAATTTATTGAGAAGAAAGGTGTAGGTGTACATCACATCGCTTATGCCGTAGAAGATGGTGTTGCAAACGCACTTGCTGAGTGCGAAGAAAAAGGCATTCAGTTAATAGACAAAGCACCACGCAAAGGTGCCGAAGGTTTGAATATTGCTTTCTTGCACCCAAAATCAACTCAAGGAGTACTTACTGAACTCTGCGAGTGTTAACCATTCAATTTCATCTTAATTAAATAAGAGGTCAATAGAAACAGAAAGTTCTATTGACCTTATCTAAAAAAAATCATAATCATTTTAATATAAAAGAATCATGAGTAACCAGCTTGACAAAATTAAAGAGCTTATCGAACGTCGTGCAACTGCACGTATCGGAGGTGGTGAAAAAGCGATTGCTAAGCAACACGAAAAAGGAAAATACACTGCACGCGAACGTATAGCGATGCTTCTCGACGAAGGCAGTTTTGAGGAGATGGATATGTTTGTAGAACACCGTTCTACAAACTTCGGTATGGACAAGAAACACTACCCAGGTGATGGTGTTGTGACTGGATGCGGAACAATTGAAGGTCGTCTTGTTTATATATTTGCTCAAGACTTTACAGTAACAGCAGGTTCATTGTCTGAGACAATGTCATTGAAAATCTGTAAAATAATGGATCAAGCGATGAAAATGGGTGCGCCTGTGATTGGTATAAACGACTCGGGAGGTGCTCGTATTCAAGAAGGTATCAACGCATTGGCAGGTTATGCAGAAATCTTCCAACGCAACATTCTTGCTTCAGGTGTAATTCCACAAATCTCTGGTATCTTTGGCCCTTGTGCAGGTGGCGCAGTTTACTCACCAGCACTAACAGACTTCACATTGATGATGGAAGGCACATCTTATATGTTCTTAACAGGACCAAAGGTTGTAAAAACAGTTACTGGCGAAGATGTTACCCAAGAGCAACTGGGTGGCGCAAGTGTTCACTCTTGTAAATCAGGTGTTACTCATTTTACGGCATCAACAGAAGAAGAAGGTTTGGCATTGCTTCGCAAACTATTAAGCTTTATCCCCCAAAACAATTTAGAAGAGGCTCCATATTTAGATTGTACCGACCCAATTGACCGTTTGGAAGATTCATTAAACGAAATCATACCTGATAGCCCTAACAAGCCTTATGATATGTATGAGGTAATCGGAAGTATCGTAGATAATGGAGAATTTCTTGAGGTACAAAAAGATTATTCTAAAAACATCATTGTTGGTTTTGCTCGTTTCAATGGCCAATCAGTAGGTATTGTAGCAAATCAGCCTAAATACTTAGCTGGTGTATTGGATAGTAACGCTTCAAGAAAAGGTGGTCGTTTTGTTCGCTTCTGCGACGCTTTCAATATCCCAATCGTTTCATTGGTAGACGTACCAGGTTTCCTTCCTGGAACAGGCCAAGAGTACAATGGCGTAATTCTTCATGGTGCTAAATTACTTTATGCCTATGGTGAGGCTACTGTACCAAAAGTAACTGTTACTCTTCGTAAATCGTATGGTGGTTCACACATTGTGATGAGTTGCAAGCAGCTACGTGGTGATATGAACTACGCATGGCCTACTGCGGAAATTGCAGTAATGGGTGGTGCAGGTGCAGTAGAAGTATTGTATGCAAGGGAAGCTAAAGAGCAAACAGATCCAGCAGCATTCTTGGCTGAAAAAGAAGCAGAATACACTAAACTTTTTGCTAATCCATACAATGCCGCTAAATATGGTTACATCGATGATGTTATTGAACCACGTAATACACGCTTCCGCATCATTCGCGCATTGCAACAATTGCAAACTAAGAAGTTAACTAATCCAGCTAAAAAGCATGGTAATATTCCATTGTAAAACAGCTTATTTATAATAAAAACAAGAGTAATTATGAATAAAACTAAATTTGGAATATTCTCATCTTTAATTTTGTTTTTGATACTTTGTACTTCTTGTAAAGAGCAAAGATCAAATAACAAGCTGTTGATTAATGAAGTCCTGATAGAAAACGAATCAAATATGCAGGACGATTATGGAATGAATAGTGCTTGGATTGAGATATTCAATAAATCATTTGGAAGTGCCGATTTATCGGCTTATTTAATTAGAGTTAGCAATCAGCCGGGCGATACAATTACTTATGTAATTCCTAAAGGTGATGTATTAACAACGATTAAACCACGACAACATGCGCTATTTTGGGCGGATGGAGAGCCACGTAGAGGAACTTTCCATACCAATTTCACTTTTGACCCTACAACAGACAACTGGATTGGACTCTATGATTCAGGACGTAAGTTATTAGACGAAATAGCAATTCCAGCTGGTATATTGCAAGCCGACCAATCGTACGCTCGTGTTAGTGACGCATCGGATGAATGGCAAGTGAAAGATGGAAGCGATAATAAGTACGTAACTCCAAACACCAACAACCTCACCAATGACAGCAATGAAAAGATGGAAAACTTTGAAGTCAGAGATGGTTCGGGAGTTGGTATGGCTATTTCAGCTATGTGTGTTGTATTTTCAGGACTTTTACTTTTATTCATCATTTTCAAAATTATTGGGAATGCATCAGTATCGCTTAGCAAACGCAATGCGATGAAAGCGAAAGGTATTACTGATATGCAAGAAGCAAAAGATAAGAAATTAGGAGAGGCTCCAGGAGAAGTATTTGCAGCTATTTCGATGGCTATGCACGAAATGCAGAATGACGTACACGATATGGAAGATACAATTTTGACTATCAATCGTGTTAAACGCACCTATTCACCTTGGAGTTCTAAAATCTACACTTTGCGTGAAATCCCCAAAAAGTAAATGACTTAATTAAAATCATAAAACAATGAAAGAATACAAATATAAAATCAATGGTAATCTCTACAAAGTATGTATTGGAGATATTGAAGACAATATTGCACACGTAGAAGTAAATGGCACTCCATACAAAGTAGAAATGGAAAAAGCTCCTAAGTCTGCACCAGTAGCTCGTCCCGTAGCTCGTCCAGCAGCTCCCGCAGCAGCTGCTCCTATTGCAAAACCAGCATCAGCTTCTGGTGGTAAATCTGGAGTAAAATCACCATTGCCAGGAGTAATTCTCGAAGTAAAAGTTAATGTTGGAGATACAGTTAAGAAAGGACAGACTATTATCATTCTTGAAGCTATGAAAATGGAAAACAACATCAATGCAGATAGAGATGGTAAAATTACAGCTATTCAAGTTAGCAAAGGAGAATCTGTTCTTGAAGGTACTGACCTTGTAATTATAGAATAATATGGGAGAGTTTTTAAGCTTTTTAGGAGGAAACCTTGCCGACTTTTGGACTTACACAGGTTTCTCCAATGCAACGTGGCAACATCTTGTTATGATTGTAATTGGCTTGGTGTTTATTTATTTAGCAATTGCTTATGAATTCGAGCCAATGTTGCTTATTCCAATCGGATTTGGTATCTTGATAGGTAACATCCCTTTCAATATGGATGCTGGATTAAAAGTTGGTATCTATGAAGAAGGTTCAGTACTAAACATTTTATATTCGGGGGTAAGCTCTGGGTGGTATCCGCCGCTCATATTCCTTGGGATTGGTGCAATGACAGATTTTTCGGCATTGATTTCCAATCCTAAACTAATGTTGATTGGTGCAGCTGCACAGTTTGGTATCTTTGGCGCATATATGATTGCATTGGCTATTGGTTTCAACCCAATGCAAGCTGGTGCTATTGGTATTATTGGCGGCGCAGATGGTCCTACGGCTATTTTCCTTTCATCAAAACTGGCACCAAACTTAATGGGAGCAATTGCAGTATCGGCCTATTCATATATGGCTTTAGTTCCTGTAATACAACCACCTATTATGCGTGCTTTGACAACAAAACACGAGCGTCTGATTCGTATGAGACCTCCACGCGTAGTTTCTCATACCGAAAAAGTAATTTTCCCGATTGTTGGAATGTTGCTCACCACATTCTTAGTGCCATCAGGCTTACCACTTTTGGGTATGTTATTCTTCGGTAACTTATTAAAAGAAAGTGGTGTAACTCGTCGTTTGGCTGAAACAGCTCGTGGCCCGCTAATTGACACTATCACAATTTTGCTTGGTGTTACAGTAGGTGCTTCTACACAAGCATCCGAGTTTTTGACTTTTGATTCTATTAAAATTTTCGGTTTAGGAGCATTCTCCTTTGTTATAGCAACCACTTCGGGCGTATTGTTCGTGAAGCTATTCAACCTATTCTTGAAAAAAGACAATAAGATCAACCCGCTTATTGGTAATGCTGGTGTGTCTGCTGTGCCCGACTCAGCTCGTATTTCACAAGTAGTAGGTTTGGAATACGACCCAACTAACTATTTGTTGATGCACGCTATGGCTCCTAATGTGGCTGGTGTAATCGGTTCGGCAGTAGCAGCAGGTATTTTGCTTGGATTCTTACTATAATCCGATTATAGTTTATTCAATATTAAGATAAGTGTCTTCCCTTTATAGGGGAGGCACTTTTTTTTATACTTTTGCTTCAAAATAAAAGTTGATGAACTACACTACCTATTTATTTGATTTCGATTACACACTTGCCGACTCTTCAACGGGCATTGTAATATGCTTCAGAAATGTGCTAAACAGACACGGATTCACAGAAGTGAACGATGAAGCAATAAAACGCACAATAGGAAAAACATTAGAAGAATCTTTCGGTATTCTAACTGGCAACAACGATAACCAACAGCTCATATCATTTAGAAAAGAATACGAGAAAGAGGCCAATGTTTATATGACGGCAAACACTTTTCTTTTTCCTGAAACCATTGATGTGTTGCACAAGCTAAAGAAAAAAGGAGTTAAATTAGGAATAATATCCACCAAATATCGCTATCGAATCCAGGAATTGCTGAGTTCTCATTTTGAACAAGGTTTTTTTGATATTATTATCGGTGGTGAAGATGTGAAGACACACAAACCATCGCCCGAAGGATTACTCAAAGCCATTCAGATTTTAAATGTAGACAAAGTGAATGTTATGTACGTAGGTGACAGCATAGTGGATGCAGAAACCGCACAAAGTGCAGATGTATCATTTACAGGAATACTACACGGAACGACAACACGAAAAGAGTTGGAAGCCTATCCGCATCGACTTATTGTAAACGACTTAACAGAGCTTTTAGCATCCAAAAACAAATTGACGATTTCAATGCGATTCAGATGTTGGTTTCGATGGATTCGGATGAAACAAATCACAGGTTTTCAGACACGCAAATTAGATAAAGAAAGCGGCGTATGCAAAAACTGCGATCAAACTTTTATGGGTAATTATTGTAATCGGTGTGGACAAGATAAAAAAACGTCTCGCTTGCGATGGCAAACAATGCTTCAAAATGCCATTGGCGGAATAAGCAGCATCGACCGAGGGTTTGCATTAACCCTGTTAGAGCTTATTTTCCGACCTGGCTATATGATTAAAGATTATATAGCAGGCAAACGGATTCGTTATTTCCGTCCTTTTCAAATGCTATTTCTGTTATCGGCCACCTACTTATTGTGGGCACAATTCGTTGACCCCACAATAGATGATAAAAAAGTCATAAAAAACAACCGCATAGAAAACACTGAAGTCTTAAAAAAAGACCTTGAAGATATTTTAGATTACAAAATAATTAAAAAGACAACATCTGCACAAACGGCTGATTCCATCACAAAAAAAATATCAGAGAGCAAGCATATTAAATCGGATATTGATGAAACTGCTGATAAAAAACCCAGTGGTTTTGTAGACAAAACCATTGGGTTTATAAAAAAATGGACAGACAAAAATAAGGCTATAAGCATTCTTTTCACTTTTCCTATTTTTGCTATTGCCACACGTTTTGCTTTTTACAGGCGCAAAAAGCTCAATTACAATTTGACCGAAGAGGTTTTTATTCAAGCATATATAGCTTGCCAAATTTTACTTATTAGCATTGTTTGCCTGGCATTTAGTAGCCGAGTAGCTGTCGACGACTTGTATGACATTCCCGAATGGGCTATTTTTGCATTGTTTGTTTGGGATTACAAACAACTTTTCCAATACAAATGGTGGCAAACTATTCTAAAAACGATGTTGATGTTTGTTTATAGCATCATAGTTATTATTCTCATTGCTATTATAGTAGTTCTTCTGTTTATGCTAATTTCCTATATCACAAAATCGGCAAACCTGATTTATTAGAAGATTTGCCAACTGTTGACTTTTGAAAAGATAGATGTAAACAAACAATACGACAAATGTTAACTGTTATCCTTTCAAACGTTCACATTTGGCAACAGAACTAAATACTCATTTTTTTTCTTTCTATAAGAAGAAAAACAAGCTAAACTCTTGTCTATAAAAGAATAAAAGATTAATTTTGTGCCCAATTATTCCGCAACGGGTTTAATAAAGAGCTTTCTGAGAGATTAGAAGCCACCCGCCGGAGCTAACTTATACATTATTATATAAGATGTACGCAATTGTAGAAATCAATGGTCAGCAATTTAAAGCTGAAGCTGGCAAAAAACTATTTGTTCACCACATCCAAAATGTAGAGAATGGTGCAACTGTAGAATTCGACAAAGTTCTTTTGGTAGACAACAACGGTG
>CAMTPA010000051.1 GCA_947074275.1 uncultured Bacteroides sp. | reverse complement strand
CGAGATGGAATCTCGTGACTGGAGTTCAGACGTGTGCTCTTCCGATCTACTCCTTATAATATATACGCACGCACGAAGAGGAATTTACCTAAAGTTTTTTCAGCATTAAAAATATAAAGGAATGGGTATATTGACACAACTTAATCAATAGCGAAGAGCAGAGAGATTTGTTATTCAAAAACACTTGAAATATCATATCAGAATATTTAGCACGAATATTTAATAAAAAAACAAAGATCACTCACAACAAGCAAAGCTTACTTGTTCCAAAGCTATAAGCAGACCTGCATAGTCTAAACTCGTAAGTTTAGCCTTTCCACCAGCAAAACTACACCTATTCACTTTTTTATCCCACGAAACTGAACAGAAATCAACTGGTGGAGTACATCCAAGCAAACACAATGGACTTTGGAAAGGCTGACCATTGGCTACAAATACCAATTGCTGGGAAGATGGCGTATCAAAATAACGTTGTGGAACCAATATTATTTGCTCGGGAGTTAGCAAAGTCGAAAAGTGCAAGTAGACCTTTTGACAAAATTCTATTTTAGATTTTGACACCAGCAGATTAATACCAACCTTAATCCCGATTTCATTCAACAAGACTATCTGTTTGAATACCCGTTCCACTTCGCACAAATGATGGGGGTTGTGAATAGTGACGTGAATTTTATCAGGAGGACAACTTACCAGTTTAGCCCAAATGGCAGAATCCAACAATGGAAGTCCGTTGGTGGTGACTGATATATATGCAAGGGGATGTATATTTTTTATTATTTCAAATATACCTTCATATTCAAAGGGTTCTCCACCACCCAACGAGACTGCTTCTACACCATTCTGAATACAATCTTGCGCAAAGTGGACAACCTCAAAAGGTTGCCATTCGGTAAGCCCTTTTTTTTGACTTTTGTTATAGCAGAAGCTGCATTGTTTAGAGCATTTATTCGTGAGGTCTATTGATAGCTGCTTTATTTTATTCATCGTAATCTATTTGCTCCACAACACAATTTTCATTCTTATCTATAATATGCCTCACTTTTGTCCCACGATAAGATTGAAGTGCTAAAGCATCAATCGTATCTTGATAAACAGAAAGTTGTTCGAGCAGAAAGCAGGGATAAACCTCATTGCAAATATGAATTTCCTGACCATTGATGGCGTAAAACCCACTTAAGACTTTTTCAGCATCTGTATGCAAAAGCAACACACGTGGCCTGAAAAAAGTTACAATACGTTCGAAATTGATGCGACAGTTTGCAAACCATCGTTCTTTGTCGACAAAAATTGCACCCTCTTCAAGTTCATCGCTACTTAGATAGCGATCATTGCTACCCACACCCTGAATATAGGGTACAATTACACTACATTGAAAAGCTATTGAGCGTTCGCTGTACAATTCGAGGTCTAAATCGCATATTCCTTTAACTATTAAAACAGTAGGATACAGAGCTATTTGTTCAGAAAGTAATGATGAAAAATATTGAAATTCGGCAGATACGCATCGCTTGCAATCTTTGCCACATTGCAATCTGGGCACGGAGCTGCTACACATATAAGCATCACCGCCATTAGTAAGCGGTAGTTCTACGTAGATTGAACCCTCAATCTTTAATTTATCATCATTGCATTGAAAACTAAAATACTCAGCAATTTGCAAGTTAGAATAATCGGCAAACTTCAAAGGTAATCGAAGTGCTTTTTGTTGATTATCAAAACTCATTTGCTCTATTTTTACAGGAAAGTGCGGTACAATGGTTCGTTTCATCGGAATAGCAGTCCAATAAGGTTGCTGATAAACATAAAACGGAAAGTTATCCACAGTATGTTCAAACTTCACTTCTTCATTATTATATTCAGAATTAAAATGTAGTTCGTATTCATAACACTTGAGAATCACTTTGTCTTTTACCAATTGCATAAAAATGTCATCGTCTATGTCGAGCATATTAATAATGTAAATTCCTTTTTTTCGAGATAAACAACCCCAGTCTTCAGTCCAATACTCAGCACATTTTACACGTTCGAGAAGATTAAATAAAACACCTTCTTTTACCACATCTATTTGTATCATCAAATGACATTCCAACGGATAAACAAGTTCTTCTACCAACTTACTTTTAGACATCATCTCGTCTACCTGCTCGTCAGTGTAATTAAATATCTTCATACAAAAAGTAGAATCATCTATTACCATACGGTCAAAAACCACCTCATAGGCACAGCTCTCTGGAATATATGAAGGAACTGGACCATTCTCATCAAAACTCAAAATTGCTACATTCCCATCTTCATCCACCCCAAACCAAGCAGTGCTCATTGAGTGGGTAGCTGGATATTCTTTACGCTTTCTCATAGGCTAACTCTTCTTCCAAAACCACTTCTTATTATTCTTTTTTTCTTCGTGCGCAGTTTTTAGCGTCTCATACTCATTGTGTTCACGTTCAAAATTGCGAGCAATGGTTGATGCCAACTCCTCCTGCTCTTGTTCGCTAAGCGAGTCAGTTAGCTCGATTAACTCTCTTTCAATGAAATATTGTTCTTCTTCCGAACTTTTGCGCCAAAGTTTCTTAAGCTCAAAAAATCGTTCAACTTTCAACATAATAAACGTGTTTATACATTTCAATAAAAATCGCAATCACCAAATATATAACGTATCTAATAATTTTACAACAAATAATTGGCATTTTATTAAAAAAATATCATAACTTGCATTTGCTGTAATAGAATATAGTACGTTAATTAAAACTTTACATCTATGAATGACTTTGAAAACTTAGAAAAATATAGTTCTAACTACTCCGACAGCAAACTTTGGAGCAAATTGACCAAAGTAGCCACGGCCGCAGGTTTAAAAACTGTATATGCCGTATTATTGCTTTACTATGTAGCTCAATCCCCTACCCTTTCGGCAAAAGATAAGGCTATTATATACGGTGCATTGGGTTATTTCATTCTTCCACTCGATTTGATACCCGACGCAATACCCGTTGCAGGATTCACCGATGATTTTGCAGCATTAGTATGGGCCATTCACGCCGTATGGGCAAACGTCACTCCAGAAGTGGAACAAAAAGCCAGACAAACAATGCACAAATGGTTTGGCGATTTTGACGAATCGGCATTGAATAATCTTTTTTAAAACAAATGATTGCGAGAATAAATAGTATGAAAAGGAAACAATAATTAACATCTATTGCCAGAATTAAATCATCGCATATTTAATGCCCCCAATAGGATTGCTGTTTATTTATTGATATATTGTAGGATTGTAAATACACTAATTTTGATTACATCGTAAAAATTGCATACCTTTGTTATGCAATCAAGTATATTGCTATTGCATTTATAGATTTTACTATATGATACCTTATTATAGCTTAAAGCACATCAGCGAATCATTTGAACCAGAGTTATCGCAAACCATTCAGCAAGCCACTCAGTCGGGGTGGTATCTGCAAGGCAAGCAAAATGAACTATTCGAGAGAGATTTTGCTAACTATTGTGGCACTTCCTATTGCGTTGGGGTGGGAAACGGAATGGATGCACTAAGTCTGATATTTATAGCTTATCAAGCAATGGGCGTGATGCAGGCGGGCGATGAGGTAATTGTGCCAGCCAACACCTGCATTGCCACCATTATAGGAGTGATACGTGCCAATATGAAGCCCGTGTTTTGCGAGCCTACATTGGAAACGTGCAACATAGCCCCCACACGCATCGAAGCGTTGATAACCGCACGTACCAAAGCAATATTGCCTGTACACCTCTACGGGCGATGCGCCGATATGGAACAGATTGTGGAGATAGCAAAAAAACACAAACTGAAGGTAATAGAAGATTGCGCACAGGCTCACGGAGCTACCTACAAAGGAAAGCGTGTGGGTTCTTGGGGAGACGCTGCTGGATTTAGTTTTTATCCTTCCAAAAACTTGGGCGCCTTGGGCGATGGTGGCGGAGTAACAACGAACGATGAGAAGTTAGCTCACTTAGTACGAGTGTTGGCCAACTACGGTTCATCGGCCAAATATGTACACGATTATGTAGGCATCAACAGCCGATTGGACGAGATGCAAGCCGCAGTTTTGTCGGTCAAACTAAAACGATTGGATAGCGATAACGAGCGTCGCCGACAAGTGGCTCATCGCTACTACGAAGGCATATCCAATCCGTTGATTCATTTGCTTCCACCCAGCCACCACGAAGAAAACGTATATCACATCTTCCCCATATTTACTCCACAGCGAGAAAGGCTACAAGCCCATCTAACCGAAGCTGGCATACAAACGTTGATACACTATCCCATTGCTCCTCATCGGCAAAAGGCATTGAGTGAGTATGCTGCGTTATCGTTGCCCATTACCGAGCAGATACACCGCGAAGAGCTGAGTTTGCCTATGTCACCACTACTCACCAGCGAAGATATTGAAAAAGTAATTGATGCGGTGAATCGTTTTGTTTAGTGCGCTTGCCAAAAATCGAGATATTGCTGCGCCACCCGAACATAATCGTGGTGGCGTTTTACATATTCTACTCCTTGTGCCGAGAGCAACGGGATGCATTCTTTATGAAGCACAACCTCCTCCAACGCTTCAAACAATTCTTCTTCATTGGGGGTAATATTAATGATGGGACGAAGCTCGTTTTCATTTATTATTTCGTAGTTTTCTTTTTCGCCACCGCCACACACCACTACCCCTTTTGCCATAGCCAGCAGCGAGTTCATCGAAGGAGTGTAAGCATAAAGTTGGTCGAGTTGTACATCGGCTTTCTCCAACATTTTTTGATATTCGGTGTAGGGCACATCTATCGCTTGTGTCATTGTACACTTATCGGGGTGTTTGTCGCAAACGGCTTTCAATACGGGGAGCATAATATCCGTCCCTTTTATGTCGTTTCGTGCAGATTGAATCCCAATAAAAAAGTTCACTTTTTGAGGCATTTCGCATATCCGATACGGAATGTTATCGGCATCGATGGGCAGTGGGATAAAGGTCAGTTTGTCGGGCAGGTAGAGCTTGTAGGCTGCATAATACTCCCACAAGCAAGCGATGATACCGTTGCAACTTTGCGCTATTTCTTTATTGGCAAGTGCCGTTCCACCATACAAACACTCTTGCACAGCCTCTCGGTTGGTAAGTGTATCTCGAAACTGATTGCCCGTCTTAAAATCGGAGTATTTGAACACATTCGCTTCCATACAAGCTTTGGTATAATAATGGTCAGTCCCGAAAGCCCCTAAGAATATCTTTTTATTGTACTTGCGCAAAAAACGATAGATGGGTAAACTACGTTCTGGTTTCAAACTCAAGAAACAGGGGTTCACAATCTGCACCACATCGTAGCCTTTCA
The DNA here is from genome assembly GCA_947074275.1 of uncultured Bacteroides sp. GTDB lineage: Bacteria > Bacteroidota > Bacteroidia > Bacteroidales > Bacteroidaceae > Bacteroides. The sequence continues at coordinate 17,492 of CAMTPA010000051.1, read as the reverse complement.
ACCGAGGAAGAACACGAAGCAAGTCGAATATGTATTTCACAGCATCTACTTTGCTGTTGGTAGCCCGAATCAGATTGATGTCGCGCTTGTAGTTTTTCCAATGATTGCCGTCGGACACCACACAAACCTCGTGTCCTAACTTGCGTAAACCTTCGGCAAGTGTCCAGTGTATGTTGCTAAATTCACCAACCAATAATATTTTCATCCGATAAAAGTAGTGAGATTAATAAAGAGTCGTGCCAACCTATATTTAAAGGAATAGTTTGCTGCTGGAAGTGGTAGCAACCCTTGCTTTTTCATCGCACGTGTGCGAATGCGAAACTCCCCGAGCGTGCAACCGTTGCGCCGCATTTGCACTATATAGTCAATGGTCAAGAAACGCAATCGACGGAGCACAGCTGCTTGTTGCAGTGAGTTGAACTCATTGCAACGTCGGGTGTAAAACAATTGTAAATCTGCCAGCATAGCTGCAAAGTCGTTCAAACGCTGTTCGCACTGTTGCTTTTCGGGGCGATGAAGAATGGATTGTGGATGCTGGTAGTAGGCATACACCACCCTATTGATAAGAATGGTTGTAGCACTCAGGCTGTATGCTTTTGCTACAAAAGCCTCATCTTCGTGATAGACACCTTCGGCGAAAAGCAGTCGATTCTTTTGCACCCACTCTCTGCGAAACAAATGCCTCCAAGCTGTGCCCAAGAAGTTGCACTGCGCCATAATATCGCTGCCCGTGGGGAATATCTGATACCGCCAATACTCCGTTTCTTCGTGCCCTATCGCATCATCGCTCACCTCTTTGAAGCCAAACGAAAGCATATCGGGCGATTGTTGCGAAAGCAGCTCCAAGCAGCATTTCAGTGTATCAGGAAACAGGTAATCATCGGCATCTACAAATAGCAAGTAGTCGCCTTTGGCACGATTCATCCCTTTGTTGCGTGCGCCACCAAGCCCATTGCCACCGTCGTCGGCGACAATCACCTCATAGCTATCTTCCACCATACGTTGCATTTTGATAGACTCTAAGCAACGATGCAGTAGCAGTTCATTGGCATTTCCATAAAAGGGTATTATTATACTCAGCAAGGGATTCATACCAACAAAGGTAATGATTTATTTTGTGTTTCGATTTAGACCACCTACTTTTGTAGTAGCGAACGAATCCCGTAAGACAACGAAATGACAAACCAAGAATCCTCCTACCGACAGATATTCAAAGCTACCGGCATATTTGGCGGAGTGCAGGTTTTCAATATACTCATCAGCATTGCCAAGTCCAAAATCATTGCCATTCTTTTAGGGCCAGCAGGCATCGGCTTGTTTGGCGTGCTCAATTCCACTCTCGACGTGCTGAAATCGGTGACAAGCTTAGGCATCGGGATGAGTGGCGTGAAAGAGGTGTCGGAAGCGGCTGGCACAGAAGATACAAACCGCATCTCGCAAGTGCTCAAAGCCCTGCATCGCTGGATGTATATCACAGGGAGTTTTGGCTGCATTATTACCATCGTCATGGCTCCTTGGCTCAGCAAATGGACTTTTGGAGATGATTCGTACACTTGGGCATTCTATTGGCTATCGGTAGTACTCTTTTTCAACGCATTAAATGCGGGCCAATCTGCTGCCCTGCAAGGTTTGCGCCAAATTGGATTTCTCGCCAAAGCCGGTCTATTAGGTTCATTTATCGGACTTTGCATTTCCATTCCGCTATTCTATCTATTTCATTACAAAGGAGTGGTATTTTCCATCATCGCATCGTCTGTTTGCGCTCTTTTCTTTTCGGCATTCTATGCACGACGCATCCCATTGAGCAGTGCGCAGCAAAGCTTTGACGAAACTTATCGGCGAGGAGTGGGTATGGCAAAATTGGGCATCGCTTTGATGTTCAGCAGCTTGCTATCTTTCTTGGCAAGCTACATACTGAAAGCCTACATCACACGCGAAGGAAGCATCGAGGATGTGGGTATATATCAATCGGCATTTGCCATTGCCGAAGGCTACTTCGGACTGATTTTTATGGCAATGGCTACCGATTATTATCCACGATTGGCAGCGGTGAATAGCGATAACACTAAAATGGGTGGAGAGGTGAACAAGCAAGCCGAGATTGGTTTGCTCATTGCTTTTCCGTGCATAGTCATCGCTTTGTTTTTTATGCCGATAGGCATCCGGTTGCTTTATAGCGAAAAGTTTCTTGGTGCGGTAGAGTGCATCAACTGGGCAATGATGGGCAATCTGTTCAAGATAGGCTCGTGGACAATGGGCTATGTGCTGATAGCCAAAGGCAAGAGCAAGATTTTCACCGCTACCGCCATTGGGTTCAACGCCATTTATCTGCTGCTCACCATCTACGGCTATCGTTTCGCAGGAATTACAGGTGTGGGAATGGGGTATTTGCTCTACTACATTCTTCACTTCGTCGGAATCTATTTCATCTGTTCATACTGGTTTCACATCCGCTACCAAAAGGAGTTTCGCTATTTGTTTATCGCCATTCTTATTATTGCCAGTGCGGCTTTTTATCTGCAAACGGTAGAAAACGGGTGGATAAAATACGGTGCTGCGGCATTGCTGTGCGCCACAAGCCTTTTTATATCCTACAAACAGCTGGACAAACGGATGCAGTTGCGTCAATTTATAGCTAACAAACTTCACAAAAAATGAAAGCAAAATTAAAATCCGCCCTTAGCCTCAACTGGGCAAAAACGTTGTACATCAACTTCAAGTTGCTACCATTCGGAACGGCTATCAAACTACCCATTCTAATAAAAGGGAAGTGCCGGCTTGATTTGACGAATGGCAAGGTTGAGTTTAATGTACCTATCAGAAAAGGCATTGTGAAGATAGGGCACCGCTACGAAACATTCAGCTACAAAGAGCCTGTGCAGTTTATACTCAATGGACGACTGACTGTGAATGGCGAGGTGTGGATAGGCACGGGCGTTCATCTGCTGGTGGAGCAAGGAGCACATCTTGCAATGGGCGAAATGTCGAGCATCGGCTCACTCTCGTCGCTCACCTGCTCGGCAGAGATTGTCTTTTCGGATTATGCACGCATAGGCAGTTCGTCGGAGATAACAGACTGCAATTATCATTTTATGAAAAACTTGACCGACCACTCCATCCTACCCATCAAGCGCAAAGTGTTTATAGGAAGCAGAAATTATATCGGTTCGCGCGTGGCATTGTTACCGGGTACCATCACCCCAAACAACATCACCATTGGCTATGGCACGGTGTGCAACAAAGATTACCGTCCCACTATCCCCGAAAATTCGCTGATAGCAGGCGTGCCGGCACGGTTGGTAAAAGAAAACGTAGTGAGAATATTCGACTTTGAAAAAGAGGCGGAAATAGCTCGCTACTTTGCCCAAACTGGCAACTCGGTATATTACGACACTCCCGAAGCGTAAACAACCACAATTCCACATCGCACAAATAGCTGTTTTTCTATCTATCTAAAAAAACACTCATCATAGCAATGCAATTCGTTGCTATCAAACACCTTATACCCCAAACAAGAAGAGCCACCTATAAAAACACCCGGATGTTGTGATATAAAACATCCGGGTGTTTTGCACCACAACATCCGGATGTTTTCACCAACAACATGGGGATGTTTTATCAGCTACATTTCCACATTCAGCACATTGCCAAACCACGCATAGCAAACTGGCCATTCCTTATCCGCTTTATTGCAATGCAAAGTGAGTAATCGCCAGTTCAACAAATAACAAACAAGAAAAACAGGCACAGAAAAGTTACCAACCAATAAAAAAAGGATGCGTATTTTGCTAATTGAAACAAATGCTCTATTTTTGTTTTTAATTCTATAAAATCACAGCAACCTATTAAAAGAATAAAAATATGGTAGACGCAAAGACGTGCATCAACGACGCACAAGAGAAAATGGATATGGCAATAATCTATTTGGACGAAGCATTCGCTCATATCCGTGCCGGAAAAGCCAGCACTCGCTTGTTGGATGGTATTCGTGTTGACTCGTATGGCAGTATGGTTCCATTGGACAATGTAGCTGCACTATCTACTCCCGATGCACGCAGCATCACAATCAAACCGTGGGATAAAACGATGTTTCGCATCATCGAGAAAGCGATTATCGACTCCGACCTCGGTATTATGCCCGAAAACAATGGTGAAATCATCCGTCTGGGCATTCCCCCATTGACAGAAGAACGCCGCAAGGCATTGACCAAACAGTGTAAGGCCGAAAGTGAGACTGCGAAAATCAGCGTGCGCAACGCCCGTCGCGAAGCGATAGACGCATTGAAAAAAGCCGTAAAAGACGGGCTTGCCGAAGACGAGCAAAAGAACGCTGAAGCGAAACTTCAAAAAATTCACGACAAGTTTATCAAGCAGATAGACGATATGCTTGCCGAAAAAGACAAAGAAATTATGACTGTATAATTCAATACAGCTTATTTACTTATATCAGACACGGATTACACGGATTTCACGGCATCAGGTTGGAAACAACCACAATGCAATCCGCGAAATCCGTGTCTGACTATTTAAACCCACAATATAGACCCGCTTATGAAAGGATTAGTGATAAGAAACACTGGCAGTTGGTATCAGGTGAAGACCGATGATGACCGGTTGATTGATTGCAAAATCAAAGGAAGCTTTCGGTTGAAAGGCATCAAAAGCACCAACCCCATTGCAGTGGGCGACCGTGTGGACATAGCCATCAACCCCGAAGGAACGGCTTTCATCACGCACATCGAAGATCGTAAAAACTACATTGTACGACGCTCTTCCAACCTTTCAAAACAGTCGCATATATTGGGGGCAAACCTCGACCAATGTTTGCTGGTGGTGACAGTGAATTATCCCGAAACATCCACTACATTCATCGACCGCTTTCTTGCCTCGGCAGAAGCTTACAGAGTGCCCGTCAAAATCATTTTCAACAAGATAGATGCTTACAACGAAGACGATCTGAGCTATTTGGATTGCTTGATAGACCTATACACATACATTGGTTACCCCTGTTTTAAAGTATCGGCCAAAGAAAACATCGGCATCGACACCATTCGCGAAGAGCTAAAAGGGCGCATCACACTCTTTTCGGGACATTCGGGTGTAGGAAAATCGACTCTTATCAACGCATTGCTTCCGGGCGTGAATGTGAAAACAGCCGAAATATCATCGTACCATAAAAAAGGAATGCACACCACCACATTTTCCGAAATGTTTCCCGTAGAAGGTGGCGGCTACATTATCGACACACCGGGCATCAAAGGCTTTGGTACATTCGATATGGAAGATGAAGAGATAGGACACTACTTCAAAGAGATATTTCAAACGTCGACCGCCTGCAAATATGGCAATTGCACCCATCGACACGAGCCGGGATGCGCCGTGCTGGAAGCCGTGAAAGAGCATCGCATCAGCGAATCGAGGTACAACTCTTACTTGAGTATGCTCGAAGACAAAGAGGACGGTAAATACAGAGCCTCCCATTAACCTTTTTTACCTAAAAGCAATTAAACTTTTGCTCTATCTTTACGTCTCAAAATAGATACCATAGTAAAAACATAGAGATAACTACATTTTAGGGATTTCGACTAAACAGACATTAAAAGATGGACAAAAGACTAAAGTGGGGGATTTTAGCACTGATAGGAGCTGCCATTGCAGGAGGTGTGATTTATATGCAAACACCCAAAGCCAACAAAGAGCTTGAAGCCGCCGACAAAGTAGCAAAACCAGCCAACAATCGACGCATTTTAAATGTCAACGCAAAAGTAATAAAACCCCAACTGCTGACAGACGAAATATTAATCAGCGGCAACCTTGTGCCCGATGAAGAGGTAGACCTATCGTTTGAAACATCGGGTAAAATCACTGAAATCAATTTTGAAGAGGGTAGCCAAGTAAAAAAAGGGCAACTACTGGCAAAGGTGAACGACCGCTCGCTACAAGCACAATTGCTAAAATTAGAGTCGCAACTTAAACTTGCCGAAGACCGAGTGTATCGCCAAAGTGCTTTGCTAAAAAAAGATGCCGTGAGCCAAGAGGCATTGGAACAAGTGCAAACAGAACTTGCTACACTAAACGCCGACATAGAGTTAGTGAAAGCCAACATTGCATTGACAGAGCTACGAGCACCCTTCGACGGCATCATCGGTTTGCGCCAAGTGAGTGTGGGTGCTTATGCCAACCCCAACACACAGGTAGCCAAACTTACTAAAATATCGCCACTCAAAGTAGAATTTGCCGTGCCCGAACGCTATGCAAGCGACATACACAAAGGCACAAATCTATCCTTTCGCATCGAAGGAAAACTAAAAGACTACTCGGCGCAAGTATATGCCTTGGAATCGAAAATAGACCCAACCACTCATACATTGCCCATTCGCGCCATCTACCCCAACCACAGTGGCGAACTGCTTCCCGGACGCTATGCCAGCGTGCAACTGAAGCGTGCGGAAATTAAAAACGCCATAGCAGTGCCCTCAGAGGCCATTGTGCCAGAGATGGGAAAAGACATCATCTATATATACAAAGCAGGCAAAGCGCAGCCTACCGAAATCACTTCGGGCATACGAACAGCTGGTGAAGTGCAGGTGGTAAAGGGATTGCAAGTGGGCGACACCATCATCACATCGGGCACATTGCAATTACGCACCGGACTATCCGTAACACTGGACAACATCGACTAATCTACTCAAGCATCGACTATGAACATATCCGAACTTAGCATACGACGACCGGTTCTCTCGACCGTTCTCACCATCATCATCCTTATCTTCGGTATCATCGGTTATACCTATTTAGGTGTGCGAGAATACCCATCGGTAGACAACCCCATCATATCAGTCACCTGCTCTTACCCCGGAGCCAATGCCGACGTGATTGAAAATCAGATAACCGAGCCATTGGAGCAAAACATCAATGGCATTCCCGGTATTCGCTCTTTATCGAGTGTGAGCCAACAAGGACAAAGCCGCATCACCGTAGAGTTTGAACTATCGGTAGACTTAGAAACTGCCGCCAACGACGTGCGCGATAAAGTATCGCGCGCTCAACGCTTTCTGCCACGCGATTGCGACCCTCCCATCGTATCGAAAGCTGATGCTGATGCAATGCCCATCTTAATGGTAGCGCTACAAAGCGACAAACGATCGCTATTGGAGCTAAGCGAAATAGCCGAATTGACAGTGAAAGAACAGCTACAAACCATATCGGATGTAAGTGGCGTGAACATTTGGGGAGAAAAAAGATACTCGATGCGCTTGTGGCTCGACCCCATCAAAATGTCGGGATATGGTGTAACACCCATTGATGTAAAAAATGCAGTAGACCGAGAAAACGTAGAACTACCATCGGGCAGCATAGAGGGCAACACTACCGAACTGACCATACGCACATTGGGCTTGATGCACACTGCCGAAGAGTTCAACAATTTGATTATAAAAGAAGATAACAACCGCATCATCCGCTTTAGCGACATTGGGCGCGCCGAACTTGGTCCTGCAGACATTCGCAGCTATATGAAGATGAACGGTGTGCCAATGGTGGGGGTAGTAGTCACTCCACAACCAGGAGCCAACCACATACAAATAGCCGATGCCGTGTATGAGCGAATGGAGCGTATGCAAAAAGACCTACCCGAAGATGTAACCCACGACTACGGTTTTGATAGCACCAAGTTTATCCGTGCCTCTATCAAGGAGGTAAAAGACACCGTATTCATCGCTTTTGCCTTGGTGATAGTTATCATCTTCCTCTTTTTGCGCGACTGGCGTGTAACATTGGTGCCCTGCATCGTGATTCCCGTATCGCTGATTGGTGCATTTTTCGTGATGTATGTGGCAGGCTTCTCTATCAACGTGCTATCAATGCTTGCCGTGGTACTCGCTGTGGGGTTGGTGGTAGACGATGCCATTGTGATGACCGAAAACATCTATGTACGTATAGAGCGTGGAATGCCTCCAAAAGAGGCTGGCATTGAAGGTGCAAAAGAGATATTCTTTGCTGTTATCTCTACCACCATTACGCTGGTTGCGGTGTTTTTCCCTATCCTCTTTATGGATGGTATCACTGGACGCTTGTTCCGTGAGTTCAGCATCGTAATCTCTGGCTCGGTTATCATCTCATCGTTTGCCGCCTTAACATTCACCCCGATGCTTGCCACCAAGATATTGGTAAGAAGAGAGAAGAAAAACTGGTTTTATACCAAGACCGAACCATTCTTTGAAGGAATGAATCGTGTGTACAGTCGTTCGCTTGCTGCATTCTTGAAAGTACGTTGGATTTCTATCCCATTCATCGCTCTTACATTGGGAGTGATTGTTTACCTTTGGACACACATCCCCTCTGAAATGGCGCCGCTCGAAGACCGTTCACAAATCACAATCAACACACGAGGAGCAGAAGGAGTGACTTACGAATACATCCGCGATTATACCGAGCACATCAACCAGTTGGTCGATTCGCTTGTGCCCGATGCCAAAGCTGTGACGGCACGTGTATCGAGCGGAAGTGGCAATGTGCGCATCACACTGAAAGATATGAACGAACGTGACTACACCCAAATGGAGGTAGCAGAAAGGTTGTCGAAAGCTGTTCAGAAAGAGACAAAAGCCCGTTCGTTTGTGCAGCAAGCCTCTTCGTTTGGTGGCCGGCGAGGAAGTATGCCCGTGCAATATGTGCTTCAAGCCACCAATTTAGAGAAGCTTCAAGAGGTGTTGCCCGAGTTTATGACAAAGGTTTACGAAAATCCGGTATTCCAAATGGCAGACGTGAACCTAAAGTTTAGCAAACCCGAATCACGTATCCAAATCAACCGAGACAAAGCTGGAACAATGGGTGTAAGCACGCGTAACATCGCCCAAACACTGCAATATGGATTGAGTGGGCAACGTATGGGCTATTTTTATATGAATGGAAAGCAATATGAGATATTGGGAGAGATAAACCGACAACAGCGTAACAAACCAGCAGACTTAAAATCAATCTACATCCGCAGTGATAAGGGAGAAATGGTGCAGCTCGACAACCTAATAGAGCTTGCCGAAGGCATTGCACCACCACAGCTATACCGTTACAACCGCTTTGTAGCAGCTACCATATCGGCAGGATTGGCTTCGGGCAAAACGATTGGTGAAGGGTTGGACGAAATGGACAAAATAGCCAAAGAAACATTAGATGATAGTTTTCGCACAGCTTTAGCAGGCGACTCTAAAGAGTACAGGGAAAGCTCATCGAGCTTAATGTTTGCCTTTGTGCTTGCCATTGTATTAATCTATCTAATTCTTGCAGCTCAGTTCGAGAGCTTCAAAGACCCGTTCATCATTATGCTCACCGTGCCACTTGCTATTGCTGGCGCATTGGTATTTATGCACTTCAGTGGTATCACAATGAATATATTCAGTCAGATTGGTATTATTATGCTCATCGGGTTGGTGGCCAAAAACGGGATTCTCATTGTGGAGTTCGCCAATCAGAAACAAGAGTGGGGAATGGATAAGATAGAAGCTATCAAAGAAGCATCATTGCAACGCTTGCGTCCCATCTTGATGACAAGCGCATCTACCATATTGGGATTGATGCCACTTGCAGTAGCATCGGGCGAAGGTAGCAATCAGCGCATAGCGATGGGAACGGCAGTGGTAGGTGGTATGGTGGTATCTACCTTGCTCACAATGTATGTGGTGCCTGCTATTTATAGCTTTATCTCTACCAACAGAATTAAAAAAGAACCAAACTTCAAAACTCCGTTGTATGAAAAATAAGAACTGGAAGCACTGCTTGCTTATTGCACTAACTACAATAGGACTAAGCCTGAATGCAATGGCTCAAACGCAAGTAGAGACACTTAGCAACGACACGCTAACTTTGCAGCAATGTCTTGACATTGGCTTGCTAAACAACTACGCTTTGCGCATTGCGCACAATCAGCAACAGGTGAGTGCCAACAACGCAACCATTGCCAATGCGGGCTATCTGCCAACAATTGATTTGAGTGGTAGTTATCGTGGAACGGTGGAAAACACCAATACCACCCTACGCAGCACAAACGAAACGAGTTCGGATAGCAATGTATTCGACCAGACCTTGAGTGCTTCGCTTGGACTGAATTGGACAATCTTTGATGGATTTAGCATCTCTACCACCTACAAGCAACTGAAAGAGCTTGAAAGACAAGGTGAAACCAACACACGCATCGCCATAGAAGATTTTGTGGCAGGACTAACAGCAGAATACTACAATTACATACAACAAAAGATTCGTTTGGGAAATCTCCATTACTCTATGCAGCTATCCAAAGAGCGTCTGCGCATTGTAGAGGAGCGTTACCGCATCGGAAACTTCTCTGGACTGGACTATCAGCAAGCAAAGGTAGATTTCAATGCCGACCACGCCAGCTACCTGAAGCAACAAGAGACGTTACAATCATCGTGCATCAACCTCAACGAATGGATGGCTATCACACAGATTGACTCTCCTGTCGGAGTAAAAGACACACTCATCATCTTGAAAGAACAGCTCAATTACGAAGAGCTTTGGCAGGGCACTCTTACCACCAACGCCTCACTGTTGAAAGCCGACCAAAACACCACCCTTGCACAACTCGATTATAAAAAGGTGCTATCACGCAATTATCCTTATGTAAGACTCAACGCAGGATATGGATACACCTTCAACAAATATGATGTGAATGCAAATAGCAAACGAAGCAACTTTGGCTTCAATGGCGGAGTGACGGTAGGCATCAACCTGTTCGACGGAAACCGCCGCCGCGAAAAGCTCAATGCCAACATCGCCATTCGCAACAGCCAACTGCAACGCGATGAACTGGAACAAGCACTTCGAGCTGACTTGAGCAACCTTTGGCAATCGTATCTCAACAACCTGAAGTTGGTAGCTTTGGAGCGACAAAACTTAGTGACCGCCAAAGACAATCACACCATTGCGATGGAGCGTTATATGCTGGGCGACCTATCAGGGATTGAGATGCGTGAAGCGCAAAAAAGCCTACTCGATGCAGAAGAACGGTTGCTTACTTCGCAATACAACACCAAACTTTGTGAAATATCATTGCAGCTCATTAGCGGCAATGTGCTGAGCTATTTGCAATAAAAGCTCAATTTGTTCACTACATATAACAATTATTACAAACTGTATTGTACACTTTCGCACTACCTTTGCCATACAAAAACAACCGTAGAATGAAAAAACTATTTCTGATTTCAGCCTTGTTTGTATGCTACACAGCACTATGCGCACAAACAAAACCCTCTTATAAAGATTGGGTAAAAGAAGCCCCCAAGTACGAAGATGCTTTTTTTGCCACTCCCGAAGCCGCACGCATTGCCGACAATGTGTTGCTATATCAGCAGACCACCGGTGGTTGGCCCAAGAACATTCGTATGCAAAATGAGCTTTCGCCCGAAGAGTACCAAAAAGCATTGGAACTGAAAGAAAAGGTAAATGAAAGCACCATAGACAATGGAGCAACCAGCACCGAGATTCAATACTTAGCCCGTATGTACAACGTCACAGGCGAGGAAAAGTACAAGGACGGAATGATACGAGGCATCCAATACCTATTCGACGCACAATATGCCAACGGTGGCTGGCCACAGTTTTGGCCACGCAACAAAGGATATTACACCCACATTACCTACAACGACAACGCTATGATAAATGTGATGGAATTACTTCGTGAGATTTACGGAAAAAAAGCTCCTTACACCTTTATCCCCGACTCGATAGTTCAGCAAGCACGTGCCTCTTTTGACAAAGGCGTGCAGTGCATCTTAGATACGCAAGTAAAAAAGGAGGGTAAACTGACCGTTTGGTGTGCGCAGCACGATGAAGTGACACTGGAACCAGCCAAAGCAAGAGCCTATGAACTGCCCTCGCTAAGTGGGCAAGAATCCGACGATGTTGTACTGTTATTAATGAGCATCCCAAATCCATCGCCAGCCATCATCGCATCGGTCGAAGGGGCGGTAGAGTGGTTTAAAGCTTCGCAAGTGAAGGGACTAAAAAAAGAGTTCTTCACCAATGACGAGGGAAAAAAAGATTATCGAATGGTAGAATGCTCGGATTGCGAACCCCTTTGGGCACGTTTTTACGATTTAGACACCAATCAACCTTTCTTTAGCGACCGCGATGGAGTGAAGAAAAACGACATTGCCGAGATAGGTCACGAACGAAGGAACGGATACAGCTGGTACAACAACCAAGGCAGTAAGGTGCTGAAAAGATATGAAAGATGGAAAAAAAAGATAGCCCAATAGTGGCTATCTTTTTTTGTATTGAAAATCATTATATATTAATATATTTAAGTTATATTTGATAATATTTTTATTGTATAATGCTATGAACAAACAGTTATTACTATTTCTTATACTTGCGTTTACTTTGCTCAATGCAAGTAGTGCGATGTGGGCACAAACACCCAAATACGAAGGTCCTTCATCCTTTTCCGATGCGGTAGTAGTGGTTCAGGTAGGAACCACTCACGATGCGTTTATGAATGAGAACTACCCTAATACAAAAGTTTTACTGTGCGAAAACGTTACCGATATTGCAGCAATGGTAGAAGCGGGCAAAGCCGATTATGGAATTACCGACCTCTCGATAATCATTGAATTTACCAACCAGAACAATCGTCTTGCCATTGCAGACAGCGCACTATACTATGTGCCCATAGGAGTAGCATTCAACAAAAAAAACAAAGAATTGACCCAACAATTTAATGCTTATTTAGCCGAGATTAAGCAAAATGGAATGTATGATGAGATGACAGACCGCTGGATAAATCAGAACAACCCCACTCTACCCAATCTTGATATGCCCAAAGATGGGAAAAAACTACGTGCAGGAGTTTATTCGGGAGCTTTCCCTTTCGCCTATGTATCAAATAGAGATTTAATCGGTTTCGACGTTGAAATGCTGATACGGTTTGCTCAAAAGTACGGTTATCAGATATCTTTTCAAGATATGAACTTTGCCGGCCTTATCGGAGCATTGTCTTCGGGCAAAGTTGATATAATATCTTCTTGCATTGGCATCACCGAAGAGCATAGCAAGCAAGTGGATTTCTCTGTTCCATACCTCAATGAGGGAGTGGCAGTCGTTGCCCTAAAAGAAGAGAACTCAGTCAAAACGTCCTCTTTCGTTATGCCCACAATCACTGCTTCCAATCCCGAAGTTGGAAATACCATCGGTGACACACTAAACGCCATCATCGGCAAAAATAAAATAGTAGCGGTAGAAGGATCGATACAAGAACTGCTTTTGAGCCAAACCTTACCCGCCGACCAAATATTGATGCCGCGCGAATATCCCGACCTTTTTCTGATGCTCTCAACTGGCAACGCTCCTTATGCATTGTGCAACATAGGTGTGGCTACCGACTATATGCGCAACAACCCCACGGCCGAAATTGTGTTGCCCAATATGCTCCCCACCCACAACACGTTTGGCATAAACCAAAACAATACCAAGCTCTTGGATGAATTAAACACCTTTATCGCCCAATTGGAACAGGCGGGTGAGTTAGAAAACATCTATAATTATTGGTTTGAAAACTTTGAAAATGGCAAGCAAGAAAAACTTGAATATGATAGTAACAAAGAAACACTAAAGGTAGGGAGTGGCTGCGTATCCGCACCATTCACCTTTATCAGCAACGGCGAAAATAAAGGCGTTGAAATCGACATACTCACTCGTTTTTGCAAAGCAACCAATAGAAACTTAGAGGTGATTGAAATTCCATTTGGGTCGTTGATAGCAGCGGCACTAACAAACAGGGTAGATGTGATTGCCTCCACATTATCCGCCACACCCGAACGTAAGAAAATTCTCAATTTCACCAACCCATACTCACCCAATCACAGTGTACTTTTACGAATCAATGATAGTGTAGAAAACATAGAGCACAAGGGTTGGTTTGAAAACATAAAAGAGGCATTCATCAACAACTTAATCATCGAAAAGCGTTATCTGCTAATACTTGATGGGCTGAAAGAGACCATTATACTATCATTCCTATCCATCATCGTAGGCACGCTGATAGGCTGCCTGATATGCTATATGTCGATGTGCAACACACAGTGGATTAGGCTGGTAGGAAAAGTTTATGTTGCACATTATGCGCGGCGTTCCAGTACTTGTGATACTGATGATAAACTATTATGTGATTTTCGCTCAAAGCCATCTATCTCCCACGTTGGTAGCAGTCATTTCGTTTGGGATGAACTTTGGTGCTTACGTCAGCGAGATGTTTCGCAGTGCCATCACAAGCATCGACAAAGGACAAAACGAAGCGGGCATCGCTATGGGGTTCACTAAATTCCAAACATTCATCTACATCATAGCCCCGCAAGCCATAGCACGTGTGCTACCAGTGTACAAAGGCGAGATTATATCGCTTGTGAAAATGACATCAATAGTGGATTATATTGCCGTTCAAGACCTCACGAAGGTGAGTGATATAATACGTAGCCGCACCTTCGACGCATTCTTCCCACTAATATTAGTGGCAATCATTTATTTCATATTATCCTTATTGTTCGCAAAGCTTATCGACTGGAGTGCTTCGCGACTCATTCGTAAATACTAAGCTATGATTACGGTAAACCATTTACAGAAAAAATACGATACACTCACCGTGTTGCGAGATGTATCTACCACCATAAACAAAGGAGATGTTATCTCCATCATTGGCCCATCGGGAACTGGGAAAAGCACTTTCTTGCGTTGTCTCAACCTACTCGACCCACCCACAAGCGGAACGATAGAGATTGATGGTGAAAACATATTGAGCCCCAAAGCCGACGTGCCCCGACTAAGACGAAAAATGGGAATGGTGTTTCAATCATTCAACCTATTCGAACATCTATCGGTAATGGACAATCTCACCATCGGACAAATAAAGCTATTGAAAAGAAGCAAACCCGAAGCTGAAAAGCGAGCCATAGAACTGCTCAAAATGGTGGGGCTTGCCGAAAAGGCGCACGTTTATCCATCGCAACTATCTGGTGGGCAAAAACAGCGTGTAGCCATTGCGCGCTGCCTATCGGTAGAGCCCGAAATCATTCTGTTTGATGAGCCTACATCAGCACTCGACCCCACAATGGTGAGCGAGGTGTTGGGTGTTATCCGAGATTTGGCCGCCAAAGGAATGACAATGGCAATCGTGACACACGAGATGAGTTTTGCCCGCGATGTGAGCACACGAATATTTTATATGGACGAGGGTATCATCTATGAAGACGGAACGCCCGAAGAGATTTTTACACATCCTAAAAAAGAGAAAACGCGTTTCTTCATCAATCGCATCAAGTGCTTTGAATACAAAATAGCAAATAGAGATTACGACCTCTACGAATTGAACTCTTTGATGTACGCATTTTTTGCCAAGCATTTCTTTTCGAAAGAAGCAAGCAATAAATTGGTGCTCATCGTGGAGGAGTTATTGCAAATTATGCCAATAGATGGAGGAGTAGACATTGTGTTGGAGTTTTCGGAAAAAGAGAAAAGTGTACAAGGCATCCTCACACAGCATCAATGCAGCAAATCAATCATCAATCATCAAGGAGTAGACAAGCTGTCACTCTCAATCATAAAAAATATGAGTTCGTCTATCACCGAGGAGATTGGAGAAGGACAAACACAGATACGCTTCACATTTGTTCCACAGTAGTTGAAATACAAAAAAGGATGTGCCTACCGAATTGGGGTACATCCTTTTTTCTTTATACAAAGCATAGAATTTGATACGTGCAGTATTTTTTAATTGGTCATTATTTCACAAACACGATACGGGGAAATGCAGCATCATTAAGAATGTCTTATTTGTCAATATCACATTCTATATTCGTGTATGTAATCCATCTTTTTAGTGTACATTTGTTGCCGCTTCGCACCTGCTTTGGCGCGCAAGCCTATAATAAACAAGTATAAACCACACACAAAAAAAGATTATGAAAGAGACCATTCAAGCCTCGCAAATCCCCCACAACTATGCCCTATGCCTCAACCACCGTTGCAGCAAAAAAGACAATTGCCTGCGCCAACTCGCCTATCAAGCCTACCCCGACACGCAAGACGAATGCACCATTATCAATCCTAAGCAACTATCAGAAGCCACAGATGGCTGTCGACACTACCGCTCTTGCACAAAAGTGAGCTATGGGCAAGGAATGAAAAATATGCTAAACAACCTACCACACCAGCAAACAAAGTCGTTGGCACACGCATTGGCATCTCACTTCAGCACCAGCACCTACTATCGTATGCGCAATGGCGAGCGACTCATATCTCCCACGGAACAAACCGAAATAGAAACTCTGATGAAACAGTGTAGCATCCCTACTCCACAGAGCTACGACAACTATGTTTCAGAATACGATTGGTAGTCTTTTTTTCTCCCCTTTGAGAACTTTTTCTCTCCAGCTTGAGAATTTTTTTTCTCACCGTTGGTTATTTTTTCCCAAAGGGGTGAGAAAAAGTTGGGAAAAGGGGTGTGAAAAGAGAAAGTATATATCATATCAAACGAAAATATAGAGATTAAACAAAAAAGGATGTGCTTACCAAATTGGGGCACATCCTTTTTTGTTTATACAAAGCATATCAGAAACCAAGATATTTAGCAAAGAATAAATTTATCTTATCAAAAGGAATAAATTTAAGATTATCATAAAGATCGGTGTGTACTGCATCGGGAATAATCATAAGCTCCTTATTATCACCTTTCAGTCTCTTATAAGCATCTTCACTAAAATACAAAGAATGAGCTTTGCTGCCGTGAATCATCAGTACAGGATTTCGTATTTCATCAATATAAGTCAACAAAGGCATATTCATAAACGGCAAAGGTGTGACTTTAGTCCAACCATCATTTGAGTTTACCGAACGAGGATGATATCCACGAGGCGTTTTATAATAATCAAAATAATCAATCAAAAAGAAAGGCGCATCATCTGGCAATTGACTTGGCACACCTCCCATCAGAGCATTATAGGAGTTCTTATAGTCAGCTGTGCGCTGGGCATTTAATTGCATACGCAACTCGTATCGTTCATCCACGGTTGTCTTATCAAAATAACCATAGGTAAGTTGTCTACTCATATCGTACATTGTAGAAATTAAAGTAGCTTTAATTCTTGTATCTATTGCAGCCGCATTGAGCCCCATTCCTCCAAAGCCACAAATACCGATTATGCCTATACGATTGGGGTCTACATCTTCGCGCACAGAAAGATAATCAACAGCCGCTGAGAAATCTTCGGTATTAATTTCTGGAGATGAGATAAAGCGTGGTTCACCACCACTCTCACCTGTAAATGATGGGTCGAAAGCAATTGTAAGAAATCCTTTTTCGGCCATTGTTTGGGCATACAAACCCGATGCTTGCTCTTTTACCGCTCCATAAGGACCTGAAACTGCTATTGCAGCCAACTTCCCGTGATATTTCTTAGGCTTATATAAATCGGCAGCCAAAGAAATGC